>NZ_JADDXT010000002.1:0-307595 GCF_015330165.1 Zobellia roscoffensis | reverse complement strand
AGAGGGGAGTACTTTTCGGAATAGCAATCGTTCGGTTTTTTCTCCCTCCAAAAGCAAATCCATCTAAAATCACATTTTTTTGTAAGCTATACTGTCTCCTGTTTGGATGCCTAATTCTTGAACAAGACCTGCATTCAATTCTAGCACATATTGAACAGCACCTTGAGAAGGTAGACTGGATTCGTCCATAGGCTGGGCATTTTCTTGATAATTGGCAATGGTCATATCTTCCTTAATGAAAATGAGGTCTAATGGAAACTCGGTATTTTTCATATAAAACGAATGCCCTGCAACTTCAGGAAAAACAAATAACATACCTCGGTCCACCTTCATGCTCTTCCTGTACATCAGACCAGTTTGGGTTTCATATTCGCTATCTGCAATTTCTATATCGAAAGAACCAATAACGCTATCGGTTTCTTTTTTAAAGATGGACAGTTCTCCTTCTTTTTTAAAGACCACAGGTTCTGCTTTAATTACTTTTTTTGATTCTTCTTTACATCCATTGAACAGAAACAAGGCAATGGTCAAATACAAATAATTTTTTAAGTATTTCATTTTAGTATCGCTTACGTTTAAAAAGTCGATGATAAATGAAGCGTTTTGCTCATTGTCAAAACACCGACTTTAGTTTTCGGTCGTAAAAGAATATCAATATTAATTATGCTCTTGCAGCTTTTGGCCTAAACATAAAATAAAGCCCAACAAAAATGAACGGGATGCTTAACCACTGACCGGTGGATAGTAGTCCTAGACTTTCTTCAAAACCACCTTGACTTTTCTTTACAAATTCTACGAAGAAACGTATGGTCCAAAGCAATACAAGGAACAGGCCAAAGAGGTAGCCTGAGTTGTTTCGTTTATCCGTATTCCAATAGAGGTAGTAAAGGAGAACAAATACAAAGATGTAAGCGACCCCTTCATACAATTGTGCTGGATGGCGAAAAGGAATCTGAGCCAATTGATCGGCAAACTGAGGATTGTTTTCTAAAGCATCATACGCCGCACTTAAAGTCTTTTCTTGAGTAATGGCTAATGCTTGTGACGGATGCATATCGTCTGAATCACGAATGAATTTTGTGGCGAAAATAAAAGATTCGTCAGTTACTTTTCCGTTAATTTCAGAATTGAAAAAGTTGCCCAATCGCACACAAAATGCTCCAATTGCAAACGGAATTACCATACGGTCCAGTAGCCAAAGGGTTTTCATATCTGGATACTTCTTTTGGTATAGATACGTGCCGATCAGTACCCCAATAATGGCGCCATGACTGGCAAGACCGGTAAAGCCGGTAAATTCGTAGCCGTTAATAAAACCAAAGAGTTGCCCTGACGCACTCTCTCGAATAGGCAGCAATATCTCTAGCAGGTGATTTTTGTAATAAGGCCAGTCATAAAAGAAAACATGCCCCAAGCGAGCACCTAACATTGTAGCTAGCACTGTATGGATAAAAAGCGAATCTAATTGCTCTACAGTTTTATTTTCATTGGTGAAAATACGTTTCATTATATACCAACCTAGGGCAAAAGACGTAATCCAAAGTAAGTTATAATATTTGATCTGTAACGGACCGAGAGAAAAAAGGGTTTCATTCGGATTCCAGATAATACCTAAAAAGTACATGTTAAGGAGTTTTAAGGGCACTAAGATAATAAAATAGATAGCCGTTAGGCTTTCCTATATCTTAAATCGTAGTTATAAGTTTAAACGATCAGTAGAGAGTATACCAATCAATATAAGTTAAACTTGTTTTAATGGTTTAAGGTATGGGGTCGTAACCTTTCCCTCCCCATGGATTACAGCTAAATATACGTTTAATAGCTAACCAACCTCCTTTAAATAGGCCATGTTTTTTCAAGGCCTCAAGGGTGTATTGCGAGCAAGTAGGAGAGTAGCGACAAGTTGCAGGTGTGTATGGGGAGATGGCGAGTTGATAAAACCTTACTAGAAATACGAAAGGAGCTACCATTATTTTTTTTAATGTAAGTGCCAATATAGTGAGTTTTGAAATGTAAAAATACGATAATTTAGGGAATAGCTTTATCTGAAAATCGGGAGTAATCCAATGAAAAAATCCGCATTATATAATGCGGATTTCAAACTATGCAAACAGCTTATTATGCATGATGAACGGGCTCCAGTTCAAGGGCCTCTTGTTCAGAAAATAACCTGGACTTCACCACAAACCGTACTCCCAATGGGATTTCCAAGGAAAAACTAGCACCTCTTCCCTTGGTCACATCAATGGTTAGTTGGGTGTGTTTCCAATACTCAAACTGATCTTGAGACATGTAAAAATCACAATCGGCAATTTTGCCTAGCCAAATATCGGTTTCGTTCAGGATAAGTTCACCTTTGCTAAAACACATGGGCGAAGAGCCATCACAGCAACCACTACTTTGGTGAAACATAAGTTCACCATGCGTTTTCTTAAGGCTTTCAATAACCTTTTTTGCTTCCTCCGTAACTAGAACTCTTTGTGTTTTCATATTAAAAGAAGCCCATGGCCTTTTTATCGTATGAAATCAGCATATTTTTAGTTTGTCTGTAGTGTGCTAACATCATCTTATGGTTTTCTCTGCCAATACCTGATTTTTTGTATCCTCCAAAAGGAGCGTGAGCAGGATACAAGTGGTAACAGTTTACCCAGACCCTACCCGCTTGGACCGCTCTGGAAATTTGGTAGGCCTGGTGTGTATCCCTGGTCCAAACCCCGGCACCTAGTCCGTAAAGGGTGTCATTGGCGATTTCTATGGCTTCGGCTTCGTCTTTAAAGGTGGTAACGCAAACTACGGGACCAAATATTTCTTCTTGAAATACCCTCATTTTGTTGTTACCTTTAAGAATCGTAGGCTGTACATAATAACCACCTTCAAGACTTTCGTTGTAGGCCGCCTCTCCACCAGTCAGTACTTCGCACCCTTCCTCTTTGCCGATATTAATGTAATTGAGAATTTTTTCATATTGGTCGTTTGAAGCCTGTGCACCCATCATTGTTGTTGGGTCTAACGGGTGACCTAATTTTATGGCCTTGGTACGTTCTATAACTCTTTCCATAAAGCGGTCATAGATGCTTTCCTGAACTAACATTCTTGATGGGCAAGTGCAAACTTCTCCTTGGTTGAGCGCGAACATTACGGCTCCTTCCAGGCATTTGTCAAAGAAATCATCATCGGCATCAATAATGCTTTCAAAAAAGATATTTGGTGATTTTCCACCTAGCTCCAATGTGACGGGAGTAATATTTTTAGACGCATATTGCATAATTAACTGTCCGGTAGTGGTTTCACCGGTAAAAGCTACTTTATTTATTCTTGGGCTTGAGGCTAAAGGTTTGCCTGCTTCCGCGCCAAAACCGTTTACAACGTTTAATACGCCTGCTGGTAAAATACCTTCAATCAGTTCCATAAGAACCAGGATGCCTACTGGGGTTTGCTCTGCGGGTTTTAGAACAACACAGTTTCCCGCGGCCAATGCGGGTGCCAATTTCCAAGTGGCCATAAGAATTGGGAAATTCCAAGGAATGATTTGTGCTACTACCCCAAGTGGTTCGGTAACGTTTAACGCAACGGTGTTTGAATCTAATTCGCTGACGGAGCCTTCTTCTGCTCTTATTACACCTGCAAAATATCTAAAATGGTCTATAGCCAGAGGTATATCTGCAGCTGTAGTTTCTCTAATGGCTTTGCCATTATCCCAAGTTTCGGCTCTTGCTAAGGTCTCCAGATTACGTTCCATGACATCAGCAATTTTTAATAGCATATTGCTTCTAGTGGTTGCTGACGATCTGTTCCATTCGGAAGCGGCAATCCATGCGGCATCAATGGCAAGTTCTATATCCTCTGATGTGGAACGGGCTATTTTAGTGAATACGTTTCCGTCTACAGGAGAAAGGTTGTCAAAATACTCACCTTTCATAGGGGCTGTCCATTTTCCGCCAATGTAATTTTCATACTGGCTTTTGAACTTTGGTTTTTGTAATACGTCTTGTTCAACTGTTTGTGTGCTCATAGTTAAGTATATTAAGTTAATAGATACGTTTCTTAGTATGTGTCTCTTTTTCAGATGAGTACAATTGGTTTTCTAAATGTAGTGGAGTTGAACTGAAATTATCTGACCTATTCTACTATAGGTATGAACAATTCTATCATTCTTTGTTAAATTGATATTTTACTGATGCTTATTTTGTATATTTCTTAGGGATTAATAGGTTGAATTGATACTTGTGCTGTTATGGTTGAATTATCGGATAAATTTCTATCAAATAGGAAGTTGGAAACGTTGGTAGAAAACCAAACCTCGTATACTTTGAATAATGCTGCATTGCATGTTTTTGAAACACATCAACAGGCGGAACGGGTGCTATTAAAATTTGACCAACCTGTTTTGGCAAGTATGATAGAAGGAAAGAAAATAATGCATTTAAGAAACTATGAGTCTTTTAGTTTTCTGCCCGGAGAATCTTTGGTGCTTCCTTCTAATGAAACTATGTGTATTGATTTTCCGGAAGCAATGCGCAAAAATCCTACTCGTTGTTTGGCGCTCGCTATTTCTGAAGATAAAATAGACAAGGTGCTACAGCTTATGAATGAGACCATGCCAAAACATAATGGTAAGGAATGGAACTTGATGGATTATAATTTTCATTTTGTGAACGACGCGGGTATCTATCAAATTTTAAAGCGCCTGCTATTTCTGTTTACGGAAAATCACCCCTCTAAAGATTTTTTTGTCGATAATATGTTGCGCGAACTGATTATTAGAATCCTGCAGACGAATGAGCGCAAAATATATTCTAGTTCTACGCTTCAGTTAAATGCCAATAGCAGATTGGCTACTGTAATTCGATACATTAGGGAGCATCTTCATGAGCCTTTAAATATAGATGACTTAAGTGATAAGGCATGTCTAAGTCCTTCTCACTTTCATAGGGTGTTTAAAAATGAATTGGGTATTTCTCCTATTGAGTTTATAAACAACGAAAGAATAAAGCTAGCAGTGGGTCTTCTTCAAAATCCCAAACGAAGTATAAAGGACGTGTATATGCAGTGCGGATTTGAGAGCCGGTCTTATTTTAACAGAGTGTTTAAAGCCCATCAACATATTTCGCCCGGCGATTACCAGGCGAAAACAACGAATACCATTATTTAAAATGTTTTTTAGATGCTAAAGGTGGTGCCTTCTTTGCCATCTTTCAACTGAATGCCAAGTTCTGCTAACTGGTCACGTATCTTATCTGATGTGGCAAAATCCTTGTTCTCACGCGCTTCTTTTCGCAATTGAATCAATAGTTCTACAACACCTGAAAGTTTACCTGCATCTTCAGTAGAACCTCCTTTTTGTTCCAACCCTAAAATATCAAAGATAAACCCGTTCAAAGTCTGTATAAGTAGTTCTTTATCCGTAGCGGTAATACTCTCTTTTCCTTCTTTAATTAGATTGATATGTTTGACGGCTTCAAAAAGATTGGCGATTAAAATAGGTGTATTAAAATCGTCGTTCATGGCGTCATAGCACTGTTGTTTCCATGCTTCAACTTTAAAATTGCTGGTAGAACCGGTATCTAATCCTTTTAAAACCAAAAGAGAGTCCATTAAACGACCGAATCCTTTTTCGGACGCCAACAACGCATCATTGCTTAAATCTAGAATACTGGTATAGTGTGCCTGCATCATGAAAAAGCGAACTACGGACGGAGAAAAGGCCTTACTAAGAATATCGTTCTCACCGGTAAAAATCTCCCCAGGAAGTATATTGTTCCCAGTAGATTTAGCCATTTTTTTGCCGTTCATGGTCAACATATTGGCATGCATCCAATAGTTAACTGGTGAATGGCCGTAGCATGCTTCAGCTTGAGCTATTTCACATTCATGATGTGGAAACTTAAGGTCCATTCCACCACCGTGAATGTCAAAAGTTTCGCCCAAATATTTGGTGCTCATGGCAGTACACTCAAGGTGCCATCCAGGAAAACCATCTCCCCAAGGTGAGGGCCAGCGCATAATATGCTGTGGCTCGGCTTTTTTCCAAAGGGCAAAATCCTGTGGACTTTTTTTATCGTCTTGAGCGGCAAGTTCACGAGTGTTGGCAATCATATCTTCTAACTTTCTTCCACTTAATTGACCGTACTCATGACGGTTGTTAAATTTGGAAACATCAAAATAAACAGAACCGTTTATCTCATAAGCAAACCCTTTATCAAGAATGCTTTTTACAATCTCTATTTGCTCAATAATATGCCCTGTAGCAGTAGGTTCTATACTTGGAGGTAAAAAATTGAACTGTTCTAAAATAGTATGGAAATCTACAGTGTAGCGTTGTACCACTTCCATAGGTTCCAATTGCTCCAGTCTTGCTTTTTTCGCAATTTTGTCCTCGCCGTCTTCCGCATCATCTACCAAATGGCCCGCATCGGTAATGTTACGCACGTAGCGTACTTTGTATCCCAAATGTTTGAGATACCTAAAAATCATATCAAAAGACATAAACGTACGGCAGTTGCCCAAATGTACATTGCTGTACACCGTAGGACCGCAAACATACATGCCAATGTGGCCTTTGTTTAAAGGTTTAAATGTTTCTTTTTTACCGGAAAGGGAATTGTAAATCTTTAACTTCTGGTTCTGATACAATTGCATGCTATACTATTGGCTATTGGAAGTTGGTCTCTAATTTAATGTAATCTAAAAACTCACGGCGTACGGCTTCTTCTTTGAACTTACCCCCGTATTCTGCTGTTACGGTACTACTTTCTATGTCGCGTATGCCCCTTGAATTTACGCAAAGGTGCTTAGCGTCTATAACACAGGCAACATCATCCGTGCCTAAAACTTCTTGAAGCTCCCTAACAATCTGAATGTTCAAGCGTTCTTGTACCTGTGGTCGTTTTGCGTAATAATCTACTACACGGTTCATTTTAGAAAGGCCAACAACCGTTCCGTTAGAGATGTAGGCAATGTGTGCACGACCAACAATTGGTAAAAGGTGGTGTTCGCAGGTAGAGTAGAGCGTAATGTTCTTTTCTACAAGCATTTCTCCGTATTTATATTTATTGCTGAACGTAGAGGATTTAGGTTTTCTATCTGGGTGTAGACCTCCAAAAATCTCTTTTACGAACATTTTGGCAACTCTATTAGGGGTGCCTTTAAGACTGTCGTCATCTAGGTCTAAACCTAAAGTGAGCAATATCTCTCTTACGTTATCTTTTATTCTTTCAATCTTATCATCATCGCTTAATACGAATGCGTCTTCACGTAAGGGTGTATCTTCCGATGCAGAAACGTGGTCGTCTCCTAAATCATCAAATTGCTTTTCCAAAGTACTATCAATTTTCATCTGCTTATATCTATTGACATTTCTAATGTCCAATTCGTCTTAAAAAGTTTCAATTCATTACACGTTGTCTTGAGTAAAACGAACTGCAAAGATATACATAATATGGCACTTTATGTTCTATATGTCTTGATACACAACATAAATTGCTGTTAAGAAAAGGAAGAAGGTACTTTTATATAATATAAGGTATAATGTTTAAAATGAGTCGTTTTGCAATCTTATGGTTTATGTTGTTTTTTCTGTGGATAAATGCTGTTATGGCACAAGTTTCCTCGGATTGTAGCAATGCTATTCCAATTTGTAACAATACTCCGGTAAACGGAGGTACTACAGGCTTTGGTGTGGATGACTTTAGTGGGGCGGCAACTACTGGCTGTTTGGAACGAACATTGAGCGGGGCAATTGAGTCCAATTCCGCTTGGTACCGATTTAGAACCGGTGCTTCCGGACAATTAGGTTTTAATATAGGAATAGATACTTTGGAAGATTGGGATTTTGCTCTGTACCAATCAAATGACTGTAGTAACTTAGGGGAGCCGATACGATGTAATTTTTTTGATAATCAGGATGAGAATGCATTTGTTGGGGTGGGGGAAGATCCATCGGGCAATACTGACAATGTTCAATATGAGGCTTGGTTGGATGTAACTCCTGGAGAGGATTATTATTTGCTTCTCAATAATTTTAGTAATAATAATTCTGGATTTTCTATTCAGTTTTCTGGGCATATATTCGTGACCAATCCTTTTGATGCCCTGGATTGTTCTATTATAAATAATCTTCTTGGACCGCCCATAGCCGCTTGTGAGAATGAAACTATTATTTTGGATGGAACAACTTCTGGTGCTTTGTCTTACCGGTGGTTTCTGGACTCGGGAAGTGGATTTACGGAAATAATGGGAGAAAACAGTCCCACATATGAAGTTACTACATCTGCTAATTACAGAGTGGAAGTAGTCAGGCCATCGGAAACTATTATTAGTGATGTTCAGGTTTCTTTTTCTGCTATGCCAGTTGCAAATCCTGTTTCTGATGATGCTTCATGCAGTGGTTTGGAGGTTTATGATCTTTCTCAAAAAGACATGGAAGTTTTAGGAAGTCAAAATTCAAATGAATTTTTGGTCAGCTATCACACCACAATGGCCGATGCAGTTGGTGGGGCTAATGCTCTTCCAAAAGAATATCAAACTCAGTCTGGCTCTCAAACTATTTTTGTTCGCCTTACCTCAATTCGTAATTCTAGATGTTTTGATGCTTCTCAGCAATTTCAGTTAATCAATATAGAAACTCCTATTTTGGATTTTCCTCAAGATGTCTTTTTATGTGAGGCGGATGCTGGTGTCACAATTGGTATGGAAAGTACAAACCCTAACTATTCTTATTTGTGGAGTTCGGGTGAAATTACTTCAAATATATTGGTGTCTGAAGAAGGAGAGTATGAGCTAACGGTTACAAATTCTCAATCAGGCTTAAGTTGTAGCGATTCTAAAAGGGTAACCGTATTAACCTCCAGACCACCGCAAATTATTGATATTGAAATTGAAGACTTGCAAAATAATAATACAGTTACAGTATTAACCGATGTTTCGGAAGAATATGAATACAGATTAGATGATGGGGCATACCAAACAGGTAATAAGTTCTATCAGGTAGAACCAGGTATGCATACCGTTACTGTAAATAATCCACAAGGTTGTGGAGATGTCACTGAACAAATTGTGGTGATAGGTTTTCCAAAGTTTTTTACACCAAACGGAGATGGTTCCAATGAATATTGGACCATTACAGGAGCTGAATTTTTAGATTCTCCCGTGCTCACTATTTACGATCGTTTTGGAAAATTATTAGCTCAATTGGACCCTTCCAATGAGCAATGGGATGGGGTATTTAAAGGAAAGCTTTTACCCGAATCAGATTACTGGTTTAAGTTAACGTATACTTCTGCGAATGGCGAAACTGTAACGGCCAAGTATGTCAATAATCACTTTTCTTTAAAGCGATAGTCTTCAGAATCTGTTTTTTGAATAGGTATTTTATCGATAAACTACTCAATTTTAAGCTTAAACATACTAAAATTACTGTCTGTGAGTTATTTAATAGTATCGTTTTAGCCCCATACTTATGCGTTTTTTACTATCTGTTATCTGTGTTGTTTTTTTCTTCTGTACAGAAATTCAAGCACAAAATTCAGCTGATTGCCGGACGGCCATTCCTGTATGTGCCGATGCACCTATAATGGGCTATGCTGATGGTAGTGGCGCCATAGATGATTTTGACCCCGAAGTTATTACTGAAACTGGTTGTCTTGAGAAAGGAAGTGTTAGCAATGCTAATATTGAAAACAATACATCTTGGTTTGTGTTCAGGGCTGGTACGGAAGGTCAAGTAGGGTTTGACTTAGAAGCTTTACCAGTTACTGGTTCGGGAACTCCAACAGCGGAATGGGATTTTGCCGTTTATGGTCCTGATGTTGATTGCGTTGGTATTAGTACTGGAGCTGTTCAACCTATACGTTGTAATTACGAAGTGAATAATACCAGATTTACTGGGCTAGGGGTTAACCCTGAAAATGGCCAAGCTGGAGTACCTTCAGTAACTCAGAATTTAAACACTTATGATGAGTATTTAGATGTGCTTCCGGGTGAGGTGTACTATATTTTAATTAATAATTTCAACACTAATTTTGATGATGAACGAGAGCCTTTTATGCTAACGTTTACCGGAAGCTCCGTAAGGGCTGACCAGAATACCGCTCTTGATTGTACGTTACGAGATGAGTTTTTAGGTTTGGATATAACCGCTTGTGAAGGTGATCCGGATATTACTTTGAGTGCATTGAATTCCCCAGCAGGGCCAGATATTTCTAATATTGCTTGGTCTGTTGATTATGATGACGATGGTACAATAGATGCACCATTAGGTTCGGGGCCTTCTGCCACGCAAATTACGGTATCAAGTCCTGTGTCAGGAAGGTATCATGTTGATATTACTACAGATGCGGGAGGTCATATTTTAGATGATATTCTCATAACCTATTATGGAACACCTGTTCTTGACCGTGTGGAAACGTTAAACTCTAATTTGTCCTTAAATCCAGATATGAACAATATAGAAATATTCGTTGACGGTGATGGAGATTACGAATATGCAATAAATGAAGGAGAGTTTCAAGATGATGCGGTTTTTAATGATGTTCCTCCGGGTATAAATACTTTGGTAATTAATGATAAGAATGGTTGCGGAACCACAGAACCTATAGAGTTTCTAGTAGTTGGTTATCCCAAGTTTTTTACTCCAAACAATGATGGCGCTAATGATACTTGGAATATTAAAGGAATAGAAGAGCTAACGGATCCAATCGTGTTTGTTTTTGACCGCTATGGAAAGCTTTTAGCGCAATTGGGAGTTAACTCAGTCTGGGATGGAACGCTGAATGGCAATCCCTTGCCTTCCTCTACATATTGGTTTAAAATCGAGTATGGAGAGCAGGAAAACAATATAGAAGTGGCTAAAACCACAAAAACGCACTTTGCCTTAAAAAGATAAAAGCCTAGCATAAGCCAGACTTTTACATTATATATAATTGTATTCTTCTAGAAATTTAATGTGTACCCAATGGTCACATTGGTGTTTATATTGTTAAGCAATGCTGGAGTGTTTATTCCCGTATCAAAGAAGTACTGAAGTACGTCTTGTTCGGTTCGGTTTACTGCTAGATCTAATCTGCTTCTTCCAAAGTTGTAGCCAACACCACCTGAAATACCATTAAGGTCTCCAACAATGTTTCCACTTTCGTATGGGCTTTGCTCGTATCGGTAACCAGCTCTTAGACTAACTCTTTGAATACGGTATTCGCCACCAACTCTAATAGATGAAACAGTACCTAAACTTTCGGAAATAAAAGTATTTTCATCAGCAAAACCTGAGTCGCTTGTTGGTCTTAACTCCGCATTAGACATATCTTGGTATCCGTAATCAACACTTAAAAGCCCTGATTTGCCAAAAACGGCTGAAACACTTCCTGTTATTTTTCCAGGTGTTTTAATCTGGTAATCAAAGATGTTAACGTAATTCAAATCAAAAAAGTTAAAACTATCTTCTTTCAGTGGGTAGTTAGAATCTATTCCTTGTGAGAAATTATCTGTTAGTCTATACCAGGTAGGAGATTGGTAACTGGCGCCTAGACGAATCACATCATTAAGCTTGGCAATTGCGCCAAGACTCAGTGAAAACCCTGTACCTTCTGTAACCAGAAGATTGTCAAAAGCCACGGTTCTTAGTTCCTGTGAATCGGTATCTGTAAGAGATTCATCATATCTATTTAATCTGTCGTATTGAATAGTGTGGAAGTTCAACGATGCCCCAAAATAGAAATTGTCTCCATATTGTGTAGCGGCATTCACCGTAAATTTACTGTTGTAACCTGATATGTTTTGACGAAAATCTTGGTCAACTCCTTGATAGTTGACGTTAGAGAAATAACTAGTATTGTCATCTTCGTCTACCGTAGGCTCAATAATTCCCGTTTGAAATCCTAAAAAAGCCTGTTGGCCAGCAAAACCAAGACCATTTGTTGCGCCAATGTCTAAATAAGCATCTCCAATTCTTTCATTGTCTCTCAGTTTTAGTGGTTGCAACTCAATTCCATCTGCAAAATCGAGGAAGTAATTGTCGATACCTTCATTGCTTCTTCCTGACGTTACAACGCGATCATCAAAATTTTGAACTACATCATAATTTACGGCTAACGACAATTTTTTCCATTTGCTATCTGGATCGGTAGATTTAAAAATAAAAACACCACCAACTTGATTGATGTCAAAATTATTATCTGTAGAGTTGCGTAGTGTGCCATTATAATCGGAATCTGTGTCCCTGTGATAATTTGTTCCGGAAATAGAAAACAATCCGTTATTAAAGACAGCGCTTCCTGCAGGGTTAATGTTCAAAGCGGACAAATCGCCACCAAGGGACCCAAAAGCACCGCCCATGGCTTGAAAACGTGCGGAACCTTGAAGGTTTTCCGTACTGTAACGTAGAACATCATTAATATTTTGGGCACTTGCCATAACACACGCAAATAGCCCTATGAATGTTAAATATCTTTTCATTCCTAGCAATTTTAAAGTAAGTTACTTTTTTGGATTTTGGACTTAATTTCTTCGGCTTGATGATGACCTGGAGCTTGATCCAGATGATCTGGAACCGGATGAAGACCTGCTTGAACTTCCGGAACTTCTATAAGAACCAGAACTGTTTGAAGATCTGCCTGAGCTTCTATAGGTACTTCCGCTAGAACTACTTCTACTTGTACCGGATGATCTGTAAGTACTTGATCTAGGTGTTGAGCTTCTATAGGTGCCGCTGCTACTTGTTCTTGTTCCCGAACTTCTGTAGGTAGAACTTCTTGGGGTAGACGAGCTGCTTCTAGATGTGCTGGTTCGTGAAGAGCTGTTGTATTTTGGTGTAGCCCTTGTGCTTCTACTTGTTCTGTATGCACTGTTTCTGTCAACACCCACAGTTCTTCTAGATGCAGATGTTCCTGAACGGTTACTGCTATAGCTTCTAGAGCTGCCCGATGCAGAACTTCTGTTGGTAGTGGATCTTGATCTTGAATTGTTAGCAGAGTATCTTGGTGTAGACCTGCTGCTTCTACTTACGTTAGAGCTCCGTGAAACATATCTTGAATTCCCGCCGGCAATAGCATTGGTATTTGTGTAATACCCTCTTCTGCTTCGGTTGTAGGCATATCTTTGGTTTCTATAAGAGTAATTATTGTATCCGTTGTAATAACCGTATGGAGGGCACCAAGTTCCGTATCCGCCCCAGCCATAGCCACGGAATCCACCGTAAAAACCACCATAGCCATATCCGTAACCGCCCCATCCCCATGGGCTATAACGGTATCTCCAAGGGTTGTAGTAGCCTCCATATCCGTAACCGCCCCAACCATATCCACTATATAACCAAGGCGAACTCCAGCCAAAACCACCGTAACCGCCCCAGCCGTTATCATAAATATTTATACTTACACCGGTTGAATTATCGCCCCATCCTGCGTAACCGGCATAGTCATTGTCGTTGTTGTAATAATCTGTAAGTTGCCCGTCAGAAATACTATCCTGAGCCGTTCCGCTTGAGTACGAATCTACATCAGTAAAAATTTCTCCATCTAGCATTTGGTCATATTGACCAGCCTGTTGGCCAAAATAATCAGAATAAGGTTCGTCATTAGCCTGGGCCTGTTGTCTTGTTTGCTGAGGTCTTTCTTGTCGTTCTACACTAACTTGGTTGCTGGAATAAATTCCATCATTGTCATAGTACGATGCGGACTGGTATGAGCCACAAGATACTGCAACAATGCCGGTTAAGGTGCAAAGTGCGATAAAGCGTATTTTAGTGCGGGATAATAAATATATCATGGGTGCAATTTTTTATTGTTGAACATAGTAAAAATAAGTAGTTTTACCCAATTATTTTGCTAACATAAGCACAAGTTTTGTGCCAAACTAAATATAATGGGTAAGAATTTGACAAAGCGCAGCGAGGATTATTCCAAATGGTATAACGAACTCGTGGTGAAGGCCAATTTAGCTGAAAACTCGGCGGTAAGAGGTTGTATGGTAATTAAACCATACGGTTTTGCTATATGGGAGAAAATGCAAGCCGCTCTAGATAAGATGTTCAAAGAAACAGGTCATGAGAATGCTTATTTTCCATTATTTGTGCCAAAAAGCTTATTTGAAGCCGAAGAGAAGAATGCAGAGGGCTTTGCAAAAGAGTGTGCGGTAGTTACGCACTACAGACTTCAGAACGATCCAGATAAACCTGGCAAATTAAGAGTAGATCCTAATGCGAAGTTAGAAGAGGAATTGGTTGTACGTCCAACCAGTGAAGCGATTATCTGGAATACCTATAAGGGGTGGATACAATCCTATAGGGATTTGCCTTTGTTGATCAATCAATGGGCAAATGTGGTTCGTTGGGAAATGCGTACGCGTTTGTTTCTTAGAACTGCCGAATTTTTGTGGCAAGAAGGGCACACGGCTCATGCTACTGAAGCAGAGGCAATAGAAGAGACGGAGAGAATGAATGGTGTCTATGCCGAGTTTGCTGAAGAACATATGGCTATGCCAGTTATACAAGGGGTAAAGACCGAAAGTGAGCGTTTTGCCGGAGCGGTAGAAACCTATTGCATAGAGGCTTTAATGCAAGATGGAAAAGCTTTACAAGCAGGTACATCTCACTTTTTAGGGCAGAACTTCGCCAAAGCTTTTGACGTAAAATTTGCAACTAAAGAAGGAAAGCAAGAACATGTTTGGGCTACTTCTTGGGGAGTTTCAACTCGCCTTATGGGTGCATTAATAATGACACATAGTGATGATAATGGCTTGGTTTTACCTCCAAAATTAGCGCCAATACAAGTTGTAATCGTGCCTATTTATAAGGGTTTGGAGCAGTTGGATGTAATTTCAGAGAAGGTTGAACCGTTGGTAAAAGAGTTAAGAGCTAAAGGAATTTCGGTAAAGTTTGATAATAGGGATACGCACAAACCAGGGTTTAAGTTCAATGAGTATGAGTTGAAAGGTGTTCCGGTACGTTTGGCTATTGGGCAACGTGATTTGGAGAACGGTACATATGAAGTTGCGCGTAGAGATACTTTAGAAAAAGAAACTGTGCCAATGGATGATGTAGTTGCTAAAATCGAATTTCTCCTAGAGGATATTCAAACAAACATGTATCAAAAGGCACATTCTTTTAGGGAAGAGAATATCACCGAGGTTGAGACATATGAGGAATTTAAGAAAGTTTTAGAAGAAAAAGGAGGGTTTATTTCTGCTCATTGGGATGGAACTAACGAAACCGAAGAAAAAATAAAAAATGATACCAAGGCAACTATACGATGTATTCCCTTAGATGCTGAAAACAAAGAGGGTAAGTGTATGGTGACCGGAAAATTATCATCAAAAAGAGTGCTTTTTGCAAAAGCTTATTAAAAAATTTCTACTAACTATTGTGTTAGTAAAAAATAATTGTATTTTTGCATCCGCAATTGCGCAAAGTATGGTCCGTTCGTCTAGGGGTTAGGACGCCAGGTTTTCATCCTGGTAACAGGGGTTCGATTCCCCTACGGACTACAAGAGTAACCGGATTTTTATCCAAGAATTGATTTAATGGTCCGTTCGTCTAGGGGTTAGGACGCCAGGTTTTCATCCTGGTAACAGGGGTTCGATTCCCCTACGGACTACAAAAGGTTCGAAAGGAATTTTTTAAAATATTATAACAAGTTAGAAGAAGATGGCAAATCACAAGTCAGCATTAAAAAGAATCAGAAGAAACGAAGCAGTACGTCTTCGTAACAGATATCAGCACAAAACTACACGTAACGCTATTAAGAAATTGCGTAGTGAAGAAAGCAAGAAAGATGCAGAAGCTTTATTGCCTAGCATTGTTAGTATGATTGATAGATTGGCTAAGCGTAATATTATTCATAATAATAAAGCAGCCAACTTAAAGAGTAAATTAGCAAAGCACGTAGCTGCATTGTAAGATTTATAAAATCTATAAAAAGCCCTGATGTAATTTTACATCAGGGCTTTTTTAGTTTTAACTGGTGCCTTTTATTTCCTTAGTCCTCGTTTCATTCTTAAGAAACCAATAATGAATAATAGGTAGCTAATTATTAATAGTGTTAAATGAACTCTTTTGACTATTATAGAAGGTGTTGTTCCTTGGATAACGTGAATATATCTAATTACTTTAATTGGCAGGTAACCTGCGTAAAAAATTAGTAATCCATTGCTGAGCCAAAACAAGAGGTTTTCTTTTGTGCTAAATATTTTATTGATAGAAAAGAACTGTTTTAAATATAGAATAGTGCAATAGATGAGTATAAGCCCCCCGATAACATAGGAATACACTTGTGCGACTTTACTGAAGTCATCAATGAAAGAGTTTATTAAGCAGACCGTTAAGAAGAAATAGGCTCCATATTTTATGTTCTGTTTGTGTTTTGAATCTTCAATATAAAATCTAAATATAAAATAGAAGTACAGATAGAAAACTAACATGTAAATGTTATATATGAGCCAGTTATAATTATGATATGTGTCTGTTGAGATTAAACTAAATTCTTCGTAGTTGTTTATTAAAGAGCCTAAGAATTCATTAAGTAGTGTGTAAAAGAAAATAATAGGTAAATACTTGAGTTTTGAATCAAAGTATTTGGGGTATTTAAATAATGCTAATCCCAATGTAGCAACATACATTGGGATTAGTGAGCTCTTTAAAAAATAATCTAAATCAATCAAAGGCTTTTATTTTTTTTAGATTAAATCTAAGGATTTGAGTGCCCTTCGTTCTTAGTTGTACTTTTGGCCGCGTAAAATGGTGCACTTGAAAAAGATAGGAATCCAGGTAAAAGTGAAGCTTCATTTTTTGTGTTTGGGGTCATTTGGTTTACTCCCTCACCTTTTCTTGGGTTAAAGTTGTTATCTAAAAGAACTACTCTTTCCTTGCCTTCTTTTGCGTCATCAATATAAAATATATGGTTATCACCATCTCTATTAACAGTAGGTGACATCATAACAGTATTTTGTCTTGGGTGTTTTACGGCTTTGCCGTCTTCAAATTTGTTTTCATTCGCGTAATTGCCAAAGTAAAATCTTAAGGTAGTGAGTTTCTCGTCTGACAGTTCGGCTTCTTTTTCAATATATGCTAGATATTTCTTGAGGTCTTCGTACTCATAGGATACGTAACGTGCAACTTTGAATTTTTTTCGACCTTCAGTATTCTCACTACTGCTTTCGGAATTCTTAAATTTTTGTTGCGCTTGTTTTTTTGGGTCTTTTCCTTTTTGATCTATGGCATCTTCATATTCTTGAATCAGGTCTACACGTCTGTCTTTGTAGTTAACGTATAGTTTGTGAGCTTTTTCGGGTGTGATAATGCCATTGCTATAGGCGGTGTCCGCAACAGTTTCAGATGGGCACTCTGGGCAAGGTGTGTTGTTTTTTTCAACACAACCCGTAATAAATAAAAAAAAGGTAAACGTAGCGCATGTAAGCGCAGATTTCAGCGAATTTTTCATGACATAAAGTTTTTAAGTTCTACTTGTTATACATGCAAAATTCGGGGGAAGTAATTAGTTTTTGCGCCATAAAGATATCCGAAAAATTGGATAATTAGAAAGTGATGTACAGAATTCCGTAATCTTTATCGGGTTATAGGTGTGATAGAGTACTGTTTTTCTATATCTTTTTTAGAAGGAAATATAGATGAGCTGTAAACATAAAAAATCCCGAACACCATTTTATAATTAGGAATTCGGGATTCTAAAGTTTGATACTCTTAGTATATCAATTCAATCTTATTGATTCATAGTAAGCAAGAACTCTTCGTTGTTCTTAGTTTGTTTAAAACGTTGCTCAATGAATTCCATGGCTTCTACCGGATTCATGTCAGCAAGATACTTACGCATAATCCACATGCGTTGTATGGTTTCTTTGTCCAATAATAAATCGTCTCTACGGGTACTGGAAGAAGTAAGGTCAATAGCAGGGAATATTCTTCTGTTAGATATTTTACGATCTAGTTGAAGTTCCATATTACCTGTTCCTTTAAATTCTTCAAAGATAACCTCGTCCATTTTAGAACCGGTTTCTGTCAGTGCAGTTGCTATAATTGAAAGTGATCCTCCGCCTTCTATATTACGAGCGGCTCCAAAGAAACGTTTTGGTTTGTTTAATGCGTTGGCATCTACACCACCACTCAATACTTTACCAGAAGCAGGTTGTACCGTATTGTATGCTCTTGCTAAACGAGTAATGGAGTCTAATAGAATTACAACATCATGACCACACTCTACTAGTCGTTTTGCTTTTTCTAATACAATATTAGCTACACGAACATGTTCAGAAGGCTCTTTGTCAAAAGTAGAAGCAATAACTTCGCCTTGAACATTACGTTGCATATCTGTTACTTCTTCAGGACGTTCATCTATTAAAAGTATAATTTGATAAACTTCTGGGTGGTTAGCGGCAATACCATTGGCAATATCCTTCAACAGCATGGTTTTACCTGTTTTGGGTTGCGAAACGATCATACCCCTTTGTCCTTTACCTATAGGAGAAAATAAATCTATAATTCGGGTAGATATATTGCTTTGTCTCTCTGCTAATTTGAACCTTTCTTGTGGAAAAAGTGGAGTCAAATGTTCAAAAGAAACACGGTCTCTCACTACTTGAGGGTCTATTCCGTTTATTTTGTTCACTTTGATTAGAGGAAAATATTTTTCACCTTCTTTAGGAGGTCTTACATTTCCTAAAACGGTGTCACCGGTCTTTAGTCCAAACAATCTGATTTGAGATTGTGATACATAAATATCATCAGGAGAAGAAAGGTAATTATAGTCAGAAGAGCGTAAGAATCCGTAACCATCCTGCATAATGTCAAGGACACCTTCACTTTCTATAATACTGTCAAACTCAAATTCCGGTTCTTTATATCGGTTTTTTAAGTCCTTATCAAAGTTACTCTTATCGTAATTAGATGATTTGTGGTGACGTTGATTTTTGTTGTTACCGTTGGAGGTATTCTGGTTTTTGTGCTGTGGGTTGTTTTTAGGCTCTCTCTTAACAGGTCTTGGGCGTGGTTTCTTTACTTCTGTTGGAGCTGGTGCAGTCTGAGGCTGTTCTGGTGTTGGTGATTTTTCTGGAGAAGCAGTTTTAACTTCTGGTTTTTTTACTGCAGGTGCCGGTTCCGTTCTTGGTTTACGAGCTCTTGGTTTAGGTTTGGGCTTTGGTTTTTCCTCTGTTTTTGGTGCAGTTACTTCTGCTACAACTTTGGGGTTGGCCGCCTGTACATCTAAGATTTGATAAACAAGGTCCAGTTTTTTTAGGGTTTTGAACTTTGGCACGTTAAGGCCTTTGGCAATTTCCTGCAATTCAGGCAGTTTTTTTGCTTTTAAATCTGAAATTTCAAACATTAAGTATGATATAAATTATACGTTCTAGTATTGGTAAGAAGTGAATTGTTATCTGAGTATTACTAGGGAAAGATTTCCCAAAAGGTAAGTGTAATAACTAATAATCTCACAATATTACGAATTATTTTGCTTGTGACACTGTTTTTTTTCAAAAAGACGTGTATTTTTGTACGGCAAAATGGTATTTAAATAATGATTCAGAGAATACAGACTGTTTATTTATTGATAGTTACCCTAATTACCGGAATACTGCCTTTTTGGGTAAATCTGTGGTCAGATGCGGAAGGGAACGAAATTTTTGCGAAAAATGACCTTTTTATATCAGGTGCATTTTATGTTTCCGCATTGCTTGCGCTTGTTGCTATAGTATTGTTTAAAAATAGAAAAAATCAATTTGTGGTAAACAGGTTGAATATGATATTGAATCTTTTTTTACTAGGATTTTTCGTTTACCGATCGCTAAACTTATCCGGAGAGATCTCGGTCTCGGAGAAGGGTATTGGGATGCTCATTCCTATTATTTCTATCGTTTTCTTGGTTCTTGCAAATAGGGCCATTAAGAAGGATGAGGATCTTGTGAAATCTGTTGATCGTCTACGATAAGCCTAACATCTTAGTAGTATTAGTGCGTAAAACCCGGAGTAGTTACCGGGTTTTTTTATGCTTTTATTTCTAGGAAATATCTACTGTTTTTTGAGTGTATCACAAAAGTATCGCAAGATGCTTAAATGCTGTGATAGACTTTTCATACTTTCTTGAATTCTTCGTGATACCCCCTTTCTATGTTTGTCCCAAGAAACAAAAGAGCTATCGATAGTCGATTGCAACACGGTTTCAAAAACGATAAACAATTTAAATTTTACGATTATGAAAAACAGAAAATTTTCTTTTGCACTAGTAGCTTTTGCCATGACAGCCTTAGTAGTAAGTTGTTCAGATGATGATGTAGAAACTGTAACCGTTACCGAAACTGTTACTGAAACAGAAACGGTTGAAGTAGATTCATCATTACCTGTTGGTGATTTAACCGTAGCGAGTAGTGGAAACTTAACTGCTGAAAGTGGTACACCAACAGAAGGGCTTGTAGAATTAGGAAAGGATACGAACGATACGGACTTTGTTCATTTTGCTGACGATTTTATGACGGAATTGGGTACAGGTACGGTTGGTATATTTTTGTCTACCTCAGAAACTTTTACTGCTGACCCTGCAAACGGAAACCCTGATTTAATGCTAATTGGCAACGTACAGGGTAATGGTGAGATGTACATTAAATTAGATGCTACTCCAGATGCTAAATATACTCATATCATTTTATGGTGTGCTACTGCCAATATTCCTTTTGGAAATGTACAATTACAGTAATTAAAATTTTATAGCCTTTGGGAATAGAAACACATGATTCTGTTTTTCTATGTCTCCCAAAGGCTTTTTTCTTTTTTAGGTATTCGGTTTAATACCAAATAATACCTATTAGTAAAGTAACGGAATTATGAAAAAAAATAAATATATTATCCTCTTGCTGTGCTGTTTTGGAGCACATTTTTTACAAGCACAAAGTGGATGGACACGAGAAGCGAAAGGATTTTATGTGCAAGCTACCGCATCTTACTTTTCCTCTAGCGATTATTATACTACAGAGGGTCGGTTGGCAGATCAAGGTAGTACCTTTAATAGTAGTGGGTTATTGCTATATGGCGAATACGGTATCTCAGACCGATTTACGGCTTTAGTGGACGTGCCTATTGTGCGGTTGAATAGCTTTAGTACTACCGAAACAGTTGGTGGGGTAGGAAATATTCAATTAGCTGTAAAGTATAAACTACTGAAGAATTTTCCCTTGTCTTTGCAGGTAGCTTTAGATATTCCTAGTAATAGCGGTGAGAATTTTGCGCAATCTAAGAGTGCAGATGATTTTGGTCAGTTCAATGAAATTAACCTTCCGCTATCAGATGGAGAGTTTAATGTTTGGACAACTTTAGCTGCTTCTCATGGTTTTGCAAACGGAAAGACATATGCCTCTGCATTTACCAGTGTAAATTTTAGAACAGAATCTTTTAGCAACCAACTTCAGGTTGGGGCAGAAGTAGGTCATTTATTCTTCGATAAGTTGTATTTAATAGGGAAATTGAAAATTCAGGAAAAATTATCTTCAGAAACCAACAATCAAAGTGGTTCTTTCCTGTATGGCGAAGGCACGACTTTTACCAATTTTGGAATTACATCTATGTATAAGCTAACGGACCATTTAAATTTGGTAGCCAATTATTCTGATTATTCGGGTTTTTTAGTGGAGCGCAAAAATATATACGACGGAGGTACCTTCTCTTTGGGACTTTCGTTAGAGTATTAATAGAGAAAAATGAGGGCGGCCAATAGAATTGCTGCCCTATATTTTTATCTTTTTCCAAGTTCTACAACTTCTAAATCTTTTATTTCCTTTCCGTCTATAACAAAACGAAGCATGGTCCTTACCTGGTGAAAACCGTGTTTGCCACAAGCGCCAGGGTTCATATGTAGCACGCCCAATTTTTTATCCATCATAACTTTAAGGATATGGGAATGTCCGGATATAAATAATTTAGGAGGATTCGCTCTGATAATATCTCGGGTTCTTACATTGTATTTAGGGGGGTAGCCACCAATGTGGGTCATAAAAACTTCAACACCTTCACAGAAAAAACGGTCGTTTAGGGGAAATTCTTTTTGAATCACATGGTCATCAATATTTCCATACACAGCTCTTAAAGGTTTTATTTTTTGAAGTGTATCGGTTATTTCCAAAGTGCCAATATCACCCGCATGCCATATTTCATCCGCTTGACGGGCATACTTTAAAATAGTGTCGTCCATGTGTGAATGGGTATCGGAAAGTAATAGGATTTTGGTCATCTAATTGGGAAGAAATTATGTTGTGAGATTTAACCTTATCAATAATTTTTAAGGCCTTGTTCTGTTTGCTTAAAGAGAAGTATCTTTGAGCTTCACAAAATTAAAGGTTTCAGTTGAGATATTTCGTTGAATTTTCATACTTGGGTAAAGACTATCATGGTTGGCAGAACCAACCTAACGCCATTACCGTGCAGGAAGTTCTAGAAAAAGCTTTTTCCACTTTGTTGCGTATGCCGGTAGCATTAACGGGAGCGGGAAGGACGGATGCAGGTGTTCATGCCAAGCAAATGTTCGCCCATTTTAACGTTGATGAAATTCAAGATTTAGATCAGTTCGTATATAGATTGAATTCCCTATTGCCAGAAGCCATTGCGGTGCATGATGTTTTTCTGGTAAACTCTGATGCCCATGCACGGTTTGATGCGGAAGAACGTACTTATGAATATTGGGTGTTGCAATATAAGAACCCGTTTTTAGGTGATTTTGCACATTACATAAAACACACCTTGAATGTTGTGGCAATGAACGAAGCTGCACGTTTACTTCTTCAGTATAATGATTTTGAATGTTTTTCAAAAACGCATACAGATGTAAAGACGTATTTATGCGATGTGAAAAAGGCGGTTTGGGAGTTAAAAGAAGATAGACTTGTCTTTACCATAACTGCAGACCGGTTCCTAAGAAATATGGTGCGTGCCGTGGTAGGTACTTTGCTAGATGTAGGCACAGGTAAAATAAAAGTGGACGATGTTAAATCAATCATAAATAGCAAGAACAGAAGTAATGCGGGGCCATCGGTACCGGCAAAAGGGCTATATTTGACTTCTGTTTTATACCCCAAAAAGAGTATTGAAAAGCATGGATAAAGATTCGGGAAAAGCATTTGATATGCGTTTGTTTAAGCGTCTTTTGGCGCATACGCGTCCGTATCGAACCACCTTTTATGGGGTTGCCCTTGCGGCAATCCTTTTATCGGGCTTTGCAGTGATGACTCCAATAATCGTCCAGAAGATTATTGATGATGCGATTAAATTAGGGAATGAGGAGAAGTTATTAATCCTAACCTTGGCAATGGCCGGTGTTCTCTTAGGGCAGGTTATTTGTCAACTTTTGTTCAATTATTACGCCAACTGGTTGGGTGAATCGGTTATTAAGGATATTCGCATCAAGCTATTTCAGCATATGCTAGGCTTTAGGATGAAGTATTTTGATAACTCTTCATTAGGTGTATTGGTTACTCGTGCAGTTGCGGATATGCAACGAATAGGTGAGATTTTCAGCCAAGGTTTTTTTGTTATCGTCGCAGATTTGCTAAAAATGCTGGTTGCTGCTGTGGTAATGTTAGTAATGAACTGGCGTTTGGCACTTATCGTTTTTGCCATTCTACCATTAATACTTTATGCAACTCGCCTATTTCAAAAGGCTATGAAAGTTGCTTTTGCGGAGGTAAGAGCGCAAGTTTCCAATCTTAATTCATTTGTACAGGAGCGGATTACGGGTATGAAAATCGTACAATTGTTTACCCGTGAGAAAATTGAAAGTGAGAAATTTAGAGTTATTAATGAGAAGCACCAGAATGCTTGGTTAAAAACGGTGTGGTACAACTCCATTTTCTTTCCGATTGCAGAAATTTCTTCATCCATTGCCGTGGGGCTTATTGTTTGGTATGGTGGGCTGCAGAATGTTTCTAATCTTTCTAAAGAGGAATTGGGTACGTTGTTCGCTTTTATACTGTTGATAGATATGCTTTTTCGTCCTTTACGGCAAATCGCAGATAAGTTCAATACGCTACAAATGGGGATGGTAGCGGCAAACAGGGTTTTTAAAATTTTGGATACGCAGAGCAATATTCAAGATTTAGGAACAGTGGTTAAAGACGATGTTAAGGGAGATATTGCTTTTAAAGATGTACGCTTCGGGTACTTGGAAGATGAAGAAGTGCTTCATGGTGTTTCTTTTGAGGTGAAAGCAGGGGAGACCGTAGCTATTGTTGGTGCTACTGGTGCCGGAAAGTCTACTATCATTAATTTATTGAATCGGTTTTACGAGATTAATTCAGGTTCTATCTTAGTTGATGATGTAGATATTAAAGATTTTAGTTTGACTTCGTTGCGATCTCAGATTGCCGTTGTACTCCAAGATGTATTTCTTTTTGCTGATACAATTGAGAATAATATTTCTTTAAAGAGCGATGCTATTAGTCTTGAACAAATTGAAGCGGCGGCCAAAGAGATCGGGGTAGATGAGTTTATTACCAGTCTTCCGGGCAGTTATCTTTATAATGTAAAAGAAAGGGGTATAATGCTGTCTAGTGGGCAACGCCAACTAATTGCGTTCTTGCGCGCCTATGTAAGCAATCCAAGTATTTTAGTTTTAGATGAGGCAACATCATCTGTGGATACCTATTCCGAGCAGTTGATACAAAGGGCAACTGAGAAAATTACAGAAGGTAGAACTTCTATTATTATTGCCCACCGTTTGGCTACCATAAAGAAAGCGGATAAGATTATCGTGATGGATGCCGGAAAAATAGTTGAAACGGGAACACATAAGCAACTGTTGAAAAAAGGAGGGTATTACAGTAGCCTTTATGAGGCTCAGTTTCTTTCTGAGGAAGTGGCTTAATCTATTAAATCATCTTTAATAATAGAACTTAATTCATCCATACTGCCAAAATCGATGAATCTCCCACTTTTAATATACGAGATATTTCCTGTTTCTTCACTAACTACTAATGCTAAGGCATCAGTTTTTTCGGAAATACCAACGGCAGCTCTATGACGAAGACCAAAACGCAATGGTATGTTACGTTCATTGGAAACGGGTAAAATTACCCTAGTTGCAACCACATAGTTGTTTTCTATGACTGCAGCGCCATCGTGCAACGGGCTGTTCTTATAAAAGATGCTTTCTAAAATAGGTTTGTTTACTTCAATATGCATTTTGTCCCCAGAAGATTTGATGTAGTCCAAAGAGTTATTTCGTTCTAAAACAATTAAGGCACCTGTTTTAGTGGAACTCATTTTTTTGCAAGCGGAGATAATGGCATCAACATCCATACTTACTGTAACACCGTCTTGTTTCAAAAACTTAAAATGTTTTATGAAGTTTCTTTTATTGGCAAAGTTGGTAGATCCAATCATTAAAAGAAATTTTCTAATTTCTTGTTGAAAAACAATAATCAAGGCAATAAGGCCTACTTGCATAAAGGCACCCACCAGGCTACTGATCATTTCCATGCCCAGTAGTTCCGTAAGTTTCCAAAAACCCCAAACAATAACGATACCGATAAAAATATTAATAGCTACAGAGCCGCGTACTAATTTGTAGATATAGTATAGCAGTATGGCTACCAGAATAATATCTAGTATATCGGTAATCTTAAATTCAAGAAAATTCAGAAAATCCAATTCGGAGGTGTTTTTGTAAAATTAATGAAAACCATACACTTTTAACAAGGCATTAATTCTTCTGCAAGTTTAACACATTCATACGCTTCTTTAACGTCATGAACCCTTAAAATATTGGCGCCTTTCATTAATGCTGCCATATGAAGTGCCGTTGTGCCGTTTAAGGCCCTCTCTGCATCGGTTTTAAGTACTTTGTAAATCATGGATTTTCTACTTACACCAATTAAAATAGGGTGGTCTAAGTTCTTAAAAAGCTCAAGTTTTTGTAGAATTTCATAATTCTGCTCCGTGGTTTTGGCAAAACCAAAGCCTGGGTCTACCATAATATCTACAATTCCTAGGGCTTTGGCAGCGGAAATTCGCTCTGAAAAATACTGTATCACATCTATTAAAAGGTTGTTGTAGTCTGTTTGTTGCTGCATATTTTGCGGCGTGCCTTTCATGTGCATCATAATATAGGGCGCGTGATGTTTGGCAACGGTAGAAAGCATGTTTTTATCTAATTTTCCTGCAGAAATATCATTTATAATGGCTGCACCTGCATCAAGACAAGCGGAAGCCACTTTGCTTCTGAAGGTATCTATAGATAGAATGATTTCTGGAAAATGTTTTAGTAATAGTTTGGTAAGGGGGGTCATGCGACTTAATTCTTCCTCTTCTGTAACATGGTCGGCACCGGGTCTAGAACTGTAGCCGCCAACATCAATAAAGGTGGCTCCGTCATTCAACATTTTTTCGACTTGCTTTAAAATTGCAGTTTCATTTTGATATTTTCCACCGTCAAAAAACGAGTCCGGAGTATGGTTTAAAATGCCCATTACTTTTGGAATAGATAGGTCTATGAGGTTGCCTTTACAATTTAGAGTCATATGTGGTAAAGTTGAAGCCGTATCCCTTGATTAACCAAGTTTAAAACACGAACTTTGAATAATTCAAAATTTTGAGTGAAATTTACGCAAATTAGAAGGGATAGCCATGCAAAAGACATCCGAAGAATATGATGAGGTAATCAAAACTTGTAGAGACCTCTTTGAAAAGAAAATGAAAGACTACGGCAGCGCTTGGCGAATCTTAAGGCTTCCCTCATTAACGGATCAGATTTTTATTAAAGCGCAACGCATCCGAAGTTTACAAGAAAACGAAATACGTAAGGTAGATGAAGGCGAACGTTCCGAGTTCATTGGGATTATTAACTATTCTATAATGGCACTTATTCAATTAGAGAAAGGTATTGCCGATCAGCCAGATCTTTCCGTAGAAGAGGCCGTATCTCTTTTTGATAAACATGCAACAACCACCAAAACACTTATGGAGAATAAAAACCATGACTATGGTGAGGCTTGGCGAGATATGCGGGTCAGTTCTTTGACAGACTTAATTTTGCAAAAGCTTTTACGCGTTAAGCAAATAGAGGATAATAAAGGTAAAACTTTAGTAAGCGAAGGTATTGATGCTAATTATCAAGATATGGTCAATTATGCAATTTTTGCAATGATTCATCTTGGTGTAACCTCTAAATCATAATATGAAATATCTTGTTGGCATTAGCCGAGTATTTGTAGGTATACTTTTTATCATCAGCGGTTTTATAAAACTGAATGACCCTGTAGGTTTCTCTTTTAAGTTAGAAGAATATTTTAGTTCAGGAGTTCTTGACCTTCCATTTTTTGAACCCCATGCTTTAGCAATTTCTATTTTTGTAGTGATTTTTGAAGTACTTCTGGGGGTAATGCTTTTGGTGGGTTTTAGAGTAAAGTTTACCGTATGGAGCTTACTGTTAATGATTATTGGTTTTACGTTTCTAACATTTTATTCGGCGTATTTTAATAAGGTTACAGATTGCGGCTGTTTTGGGGATGCAATTAAACTTACACCATGGGAATCGTTTACAAAAGATATTATTCTTCTGGTTTTTATCATTATTCTTTTTAAGGGCAGACAGTTTATTACCCCTATTATTGGTGCCAATGCTAAAAGAATTGCAACGCTCGCATCATTAGTGCTTTGTATAGGATACTGTGTTTATGTGTTAAATCACTTACCTGTTATTGACTTTAGGCCCTATAAAATTGGAGCTAATATTACTGAAGGTATGACTGTGCCAGATGATGCACCTAAGCCGATTTATGATTATGCATGGCGGTTTAAGGTTGGGGGAGAGGATAAAATAATTGTAACCCAAGGAGATTATCCGCAGGTAGATGGTGATTTTATTGATGTGGAAACTACAGAAGTACAAAAGGGCTATGAGCCGCCTATTCATGATTTTACCATAGAGCAGGAGGGAGTTAATTTTGCAGATTCACTACTGCAAGAACCTAAGTTGGTAATGATAATAGCGTATGACCTTCATAAGACAAACAGAGACACCTATTCTGAGGTTAAGAAAGTGACGGATAAGGCTATTAAAAAAGGTTACAGGGTAATTGGCATGTCTGCCTCTAATGATGAGTTAAAAGCAGCTTTAATAAAGGATTATAAGCTTAATTTTGAATTTTATTTTACAGATGAGACAGCATTAAAAACTATTGTCCGATCTAATCCTGGTGCATTGGTTTTGGAAAAAGGAACTATAAAACAAAAAGTACATTACAATGATTTAGACGAGTTGATTTTTGATTAATTTTTTAAGTCGACGATTTTAAATTGAACCCCATAGATAACGCAAAAACACTTTAAAAATGAGAAGTAAAATTGTTGCAGGAAACTGGAAAATGAATAAAAACTTGGCTGAAACAGAAGCTTTGTTGACTGAATTGGCGGCTAAATTGCCTGATACACAAGCTGAAGTTATGGTTGCCCCAACGTATGTAAACTTGGCCTCTGCTGTTAAAACTTTAGATTCTTCGGTAATTGAAGTTATTGCTCAGAATATGCATTTTGCTGAAAACGGTGCCTATACAGGTGAGATTTCTGCAGATATGTTGTTAAGTATCGATATTAATACAGCAATAATAGGTCACTCCGAAAGAAGAGCTTACTTTGGTGAAACCGATGAAATATTGGCTAAAAAAGTTGTGACTGCATTGGGTAAAAACATTCGTGTAATGTTTTGTTTTGGTGAAGAACTTGAGGATAGAAAATCAGATAATCATTTTAAGGTAGTAGAAAGTCAATTGAAAAACGCACTTTTCTCTTTAGAGGCTTCTGATTGGAGTAAAATAGTTTTGGCTTATGAGCCAGTTTGGGCTATTGGTACGGGAGAAACAGCTTCGCCCGAACAAGCGCAAGAAATGCATGCTTTTATTCGTAAAACAATTACAGAAGCTTATGACGCGACTATCGCCAATAATGTTTCTATTCTATACGGAGGTAGTGTAAAACCTGCTAATGCAGTAGAGATTTTTGGTAAGCCAGATGTAGACGGTGGTCTTATTGGTGGTGCCTCATTGGTTGCAGATGATTTTGTAGCTATTATAAAGGCAATCTAATTAGAGATATAGTATGAGTTGATAAACCCTTTCCGTATATATGGAAAGGGTTTTCATTTAAGAGTGAAATTGCGATTAGTAAAGTGAAGAAAGTCTATTGAGGTTTTCGTAAGTACAGGAAGATAAACACGACCAAGAATCCGTTCAAAAAAAGGAAAATGTCGAATACCATATATATTGAGTATAATTTTACCGTAGTCCCGTTGCAACCTGGTTCAGATATTTTAATAGCGGAACTTGGTGAGGTAGGTTTTGAGAGTTTCGTTGAGAATGAGGAAGGGGTGTTAGCCTATATCCAAAAGGGTGATTGGAACGAGAATATTTTGGAGTCCGTAGAGATTTTGGATAATGAATTGTTTAAAGTTGAATTTTCAATAAAGGAAATAGAACAAGAAAATTGGAATGCCACTTGGGAAGAGAATTTTGAGGCTATTCAAGTAGCTGATAAGTGTGTGGTTCGTGCTCCATTTCATGAAAAGCCCAATGTGCAATATGATATAGTTATTGAGCCAAAAATGAGTTTTGGTACAGGACATCATGAGACCACACATATGATGCTTCAGTTTATTCTTGAAAATGACTTTGACGGAAAAGATGTTTTGGATATGGGAAGTGGCACCGGAGTCTTGGCGATTTTAACCGCTATGAAAAATGCCAAACATATTGATGCTATTGATATTGATAATTGGTGCTATTTAAATGCAAAGGAAAACGTAGAACGTAATGAATGTGACCATATTTCTGTGTTTGAAGGAGATGCTTCGTTATTGGGAGAACGAAAATATGATACTATAATAGCAAATATCAATAGGAATATTCTATTGGCAGACATTCCTGTTTATGCTGAAAATCTGAAAGAAAACGGAACTCTTTTTTTAAGCGGTTTTTACGAAGAAGACATTCCATTAATATCAGAAACCTGTGTAAAGTCAGGATTAAAATTTGAAAAAAATCTGCAAAAAAATAATTGGGTTGCGGTAAAATACGTATTTTAGAGAGGTATACTATTTTAAATTGATTGTATGAGTTTCAAAGAAAAAGTATCGGAAGAGCTACTGTTAGAGGAAGAAGTAGTAAAACAAAACGAAATTGTTGTTTTTAACGATGATGTAAATACTTTTGACCATGTTATAGAAACCTTGGTTGATGTATGTGATCATACACCCGTTCAAGCAGAACAATGTTCGCTAATTGTTCATTATAATGGTAAGTGTACTGTAAAAACAGGCGAGTATAAAGACTTAGAGCCCCGTTGCGGTAAATTACTTGAAGCAGGACTGAGTGCAGAAATCGTTTAGTTTTATTTTATGGGGTGCCTGTATTAATGGGGTAGCTTATTTCTGAGCAACCCGTAAACAAAAGTACCTAAAGTAGCCGCTGCTATTACTATAAGCATGCTAAAAACACCTGTTCCCAACAAAATATACATTGGTCCTGGGCAAGCACCTGCTAGCGCCCATCCTAAACCAAAAATAGTTCCTCCTAATATATAGCGAACAAAACTTTTATCTTTTGAAGGAAGGTCAATTTCATTACCTTCAATGCTTTTTACTCTAAACTTTTTAATTGCCCATATAGAGATAGCGCCCAGCACTACTGCGGAGCCAATTATACCGTACATATGAAACGATTGAAATTTGAACATTTCGTATATTCTATACCAAGAAACCGCTTCTGATTTAATGAGTACAATACCAAAAAATATACCTACGAATAAGAATTTTAGAAATTTCATATTTAAAAAATTAAGGGGAGTAAGAAGTGTGTCATTATAAGTCCACCAACGAAAAAACCAATTACGGCTATTAAAGAAGGTAATTGTAAGTTGCTCAATCCTGTTATAGCATGACCGGAAGTGCATCCGCCTGCATAGCGCGTACCGAAACCGACAAGAAATCCTGCAACTATTAATAGGGTTAACCCTTTTAGAGATAGCGCATTGCTCCAATCGTAAATTTCTCCTGGTAGTAAGGTCTCTCCTGCGTTTTCAAAGCCCATTTCTTTTAAGTCTAGTACGGTCTGTGGGTTAAGGTCTATTGCAGAACCGTCAGAAAGAAACGTAACGGCAATAAATCCTCCAATAATTGCACCAAGTACTACAGTAAGATTCCAGCGTTGCGCTTTCCAATCAAACTTGAAAAAATCATAGTATTTTCCTGCTCCACCAATACTACAAAACGTTCTTAGATTTGAAGACATGCCAAAAGTTTTTCCAAAATAGATTAGAAAAACCATAACTAATGTAATCAATGGGCCAGAAACGTACCATGGCCAGGGTTGAAGTATGCTGTTCATATTAAAAATTTGTACAAATGTAAAGGTAATCGGCCTAGTGAATGTAATAGATGTTACATAGTGAGATTCTGGTATTGCAACAGCTGTTAGTATTTAATTTAAAAAATAAAACCCCTTAAAACGTGTGTTTCAAGGGGTTTGGAAGTGATCCTGACAAGATTCGAACTTGTAACCTTCTGATTCGTAGTCAGATGCGCTATCCAGTTGCGCCACAGGACCAATAAAAATGCTTTAGTTAGATTTTTTCTGAATGAAAATAAAAAGGAGCTATTTGTAACGACCTTTTTATCTAACGGGGTGCAAATATATTTCTTTTTACATTTACGGCAAAATATAAGTTACATATTAAATGGATTTAAAAACCTTTATTAGAGATATTGACAATTTCCCGAAGGAAGGAGTCGTCTTTAAAGATATAACTCCGCTGTTGGCAAATGCCCAAGCTATGCAATATACATTGGATAAACTTCTTGAAATGGTGGGTGATGTTTCTATAGATAAAGTAGTAGGAATGGAAAGCCGCGGATTTTTTTTCGCACCTCTTTTGGCGCAAAAACTAAATGCCGGATTTGTTCCTGTACGTAAGCCAAACAAATTACCTGCAGCAAAAACCAGTCAGACTTATGATTTGGAATACGGTACCGATACCTTAGAGATTCATAGCGATGCAATTCTCGCTGGCGAAAAAGTACTGGTTCATGATGATGTGCTGGCTACAGGTGGCACAGCAAAAGCTACATGCGATTTAATAAAGCGTCTGGGTGGTGAAATAGTTCAGTGTAATTTTTTAATTGAACTCGACTTTTTAAACGGAAGCCATAAATTAGGTGATATTCCTACAAGAGCTCTTTTGAATTATTAGTCTAAAGCCCGGGTGGTAACAAAATAGCGCCAGCCAATTAAAGCCATCTGAAGTTTTGAAGCTTTAGAAAGGTCTAGCCTTTTTTTGGAAAAGGAGGGGAGTAGTAATTGGTTTACTTTGGCAAGAAATTTAAAAAATGCTTTTTTCATCTGCTAGTTTATCTCATCTACTAACTTATTGAAAATAAAGTAAAAGACCGTCATATGACGGTCTTTTTTGTATATAGGCCTATATGATTTAACTTATGCTATTATCGTGATCAGCGACACTAGGAGTAGTAATAGAATTTTAGCAAGTGTAATCATAATGAGGGTTTTTAGGGTTAATAGATAGTTGATAATAATCGATTATCCAATCAAGATAATTAAAAGAAACACTCATTTCCTAGTGGTTTAATAAGAATTATTCAATTTAAATACGATTATATAAGTTTAATAATGGATATACTTGTTAATTTAAAAATATTTTCTTCGGTATAGTTTATTATTGTAACTTAAAATTGTCATTAACGTATTAATATGTAACATCTGAAGGAGCTTTTTGATAGGCCTTTTCTTTTTTAAGTATATGTTTGGTCAAGAATAGGTGCTTTTTGGTTAAATCCATTCTCTATAGGTGTATTTTTTGTAACCGTAAGTATGGTGTCAACTAGGTTAAAAAGCTGGTCTTATGTTAAAATGTTCCTATATCTTTGTCCTTTAATTTTCTGAAAAATATACATGCAGAACCTTCTTTTTATTGTTTTGGGCCTAATTCTTTTAATTGCAGGCGGTAATTGGCTTTTGAAATCGGCCGTTGCGCTTTCTCTCAGGTTAAATATCCCTAAAATAGTTATTGGTATGACGGTGGTGTCGTTTGCTACCTCTGCTCCGGAATTAATTGTAAGCATAAAAGCTGCTTTAGACGGTTTTCCAGATTTGGCATTGGGAAATGTAGTTGGGTCAAATATTGCAAACCTTGGTTTGGTATTGGGGGTAACAGTTCTTTTGGGAGCCATAGATGTGCGTAAAACTTTTTATACTACAGATTGGCCGGTTATGATGGCTGCCTCTTTGCTTTTCTTTTCTTTTCTTTTCTTTGATGGTGAGTTGCAACAGTATGAAGGTGTTATTATGGTAGTGGCCTTATTTACTTTTTTGGTCTATCTGCTTCGTTTTCAAAAACAAGCCGTTGTAGATGAAGCTCCTGAAGATGATGAACCTTTGCCATTGTATAAATTAGTATTGTTTTTAGGTCTTGGTGGTACGGCCCTTTGGGGTGGTTCAGAATTACTGATAAATGGAGCTGTAGGTTTAGCTACACTATATGGTGTTAGTGAGCGTATAATTGCTGTGACCGTGGTTTCGGTAGGTACGAGTATACCAGAATTGGCTGCATCTGTAATTGCAGTAATTAAAAAGGAGAAAGCTATTTCTCTCGGTAATTTAATTGGTTCTAACATTTTTAATTTATTGGCAGTTCTAGGTATTACATCTATTATTACACCTATTAAAGTGGTAGATGAGGGGTTGTTGAGTAACGATATTTTTTGGATGTTGGGTATTTCTTTTCTTATACTTCCTCTTGTGTTTATTCCTAAAGGTCTTCGTTTAGGTTGGCGAGATGGTATTATTCTATTGGGTATTTATGTCGCTTTTGTTTATTTGACAGTGACTTAGGTTTTATGTATTGTTTCTAGTGCTGTTTACAATTCCCTTAAGTTATCCTTATACAAGCATATTGATATAGTAACTTTATTTAACGCTTGGCTAATATGTGTTTTGTTGTTTTAGTGTCAACTTAAAAACCACTAAAATGAAGAAAATGACTTTTTTGCCAATAGCAGGTTTATCTCTGTTAACCTTATTCACTTCTTGTGATAAATTAGATGATTTTATCGGAGGAGGTCATCATGAAGAAGAAATAAAAAGACCATTGGTTATAGCGCATAGAGGTGCGCAGTCCATTTATCCTGAGCACACGTTAGAGGCGTATGCAAAAGCTATTGAAATGGGTGCGGATTATATTGAGCCCGACTTGGTAATGACAAAGGATAGCTTCTTGGTGGCGCGTCATGAGCCATTTATTTCAGGTACCACTAACGTTGCGGACGTACCCGAATTTGCCGACTTAAAAACCACTAAAAATCTGGATGGTAAAGAAATTACAGATTGGTTTGTTTCTGATTTTACTTTGGAGCAAATCAAAAAATTAAAAGCTAAACAAGCGCGTTCTGATCGTTCGGATAATTTTGATGGTATGTTTCAAATTCCAACAATTGAGGAAATCATCGCCTTGGCAAAATCAAGAAAAACAATAAATGGTAATGATGTAGGTCTTTATCCAGAAATGAAGCATCCATATTTTCATAATGAAATGGGTTTTGCAATTGAGGATGCATTATTAACGGTCTTGTCTAGAGCTGGAATGAACTCGTATGAGTCACCTGTGTTCGTGCAGTGTTTTGAAGTTGCTCCATTGCAGTATATCAATTCAAAGTCTGATGTTAAATTGGTGCAGCTAATTTCAACTTATAATGTAAATGCGGATGGGACTTTAGATTTTAATGTACCAGAAGGCGATTTCATTTCTTACGCAGCACCATTTGATTTTTATGCTAATGGAGATGACAGAACATATGAGTATTTTTCTACGGATGCAGGTATGCGTTTCGTATCATCTTATGCAGAAGGCATTGGTCCGTGGAAACCTTTTGTTATTTCTTTTACCAAGGATGAAAGTGGAACTATCGCGGTGCTGCCAAAAACCGACTTTGTAGTTTTGGCTCACAAGTATGAGTTGCAGGTGCATCCTTATACTTTTAGAAATGAAGATGAGAAATGGAGTAATGGTAATCCAGAAGCTGAGTATCACCTTTTCTTTGATGCAGGTGTGGATGGTGTTTTTACTGATTATACGGATGATGCTGTAAATGCCATACATACGTGGGAGGGAGCTAAGAAAAAGTAAATCTTATTAAGTTTTTTAAACTGAATATAAAAAAACGCCCGAACCAATTGGTTCGGGCGTTTTACATTATGTCAACAACAAAAAATTCTATTTTAATTAAATCTTAGCAGATTTAACTGTTTTGATAATTCTACCGGCAATCTTGTATGGATCACCGTTAGAAGCAGGTCTTCTGTCTTCTAACCAACCTTTCCATCCTTGCTCTACTGTAATAATCGGAATACGGATAGAGGCACCTCTATCAGAAATACCAAAACTAAAGTCGTTTATTGAAGCAGTTTCGTGCTCACCGGTTAAACGTTGGTCGTTAAATTCACCGTAAACAGCAATGTGTTCTTTTACTACTGGACGGAAAGCTTCACATATTTTCTCATATGTTGCTTTGTCACCACATGTTCTTAAAACTTCGTTAGAGAAGTTAGCATGCATACCAGAACCGTTCCAGTCCATGTCTTTTCCTAATGGCTTAGGATGGTACTCAATGTAGTAACCGTGTTGTTCTGTTAATCTATCTAAAAGGTATCTGGCAATCCAGATTTCATCTCCTGCTTTTTTAGCACCTTTAGCAAACAATTGAAATTCCCATTGTCCAGAAGCAACCTCTTGGTTAATTCCTTCAAAGTTCAATCCAGCATCAATACAAAGGTCAGCGTGCTCTTCTACGATATCTCTACCGTGAGTATTTTTACCACCTACTGAACAGTAGTACATTCCTTGTGGAGCAGGGTAGCCACCAATAGGGAAACCTAAAGGAAGTTGAGTAGCAGTATCCATAATAAAGTATTCTTGCTCAAAACCGAACCAGAAATCGTTGTCATCATCATCAATAGTAGCTCTTCCGTTTGAAACGTGCGGAGTACCATCAGCATTCATAACTTCGGTCATTACTAAGTAAGCATCTCTACGTGCAGGGTCAGGGTAAATAGCAACTGGTTTTAACAAGCAATCTGAAGATCCGCCTTCTGCTTGTCTTGTTGAACTTCCATCAAAAGACCACATATCACAATCTTCTAATTTTCCGCCAAAATCATTTACGACTTTAGTCTTGCTACGCATGTTCTGTGTAGGGAAATATCCATCCAACCAGATGTACTCTAATTTTGTTTTGCTCATAATTACGGTAATTAATTTAAATTTAAAGACAAACAAAAATATGTTTTTTGTTGAATTATACTAATTTTTAGGGGGGTAAATGTGGAAAAATTGAGTATTATTTACGATAGCCCTAAATTTAACAGGGTATTTTGTGGTAAGTTGATTATTTTAAGTTTTTATTATTAAATCGGTAATCCTTATTTTAGCCGCACAAAATAAAGTATGAATATGTCTAGACAGCGATTTGATGCTATTGCCGAGAGCAGAAAGAGAGAACGCATAAGTGTTGATGAAAAGGGCCGTAGGTCAGAACTTTATGCAAACAATGTGTTCAATAATGAACGAATGTTGCAGTACCTTACCAAAGATGCTTTGGCTAGTGTACAGGGGGCGATTTTTTCCGGATCAAAAATTGATAGAAAGATTGCAGATCAGGTAGCTGAATCTATGAAATCTTGGGCTATTGAAATGGGGGCTACGCATTATACGCACTGGTTTCAGCCTCTTACAGGGGCTACCGCCGAGAAGCATGATGCCTTTTTTGATTTGATGCCTGATGGTAGGGCTCTGGAGAAATTTGGAGGCGGACAATTGGTGCAGCAAGAGCCGGATGCATCTAGTTTTCCTAGTGGTGGAATACGTAATACTTTTGAGGCGCGAGGGTACACGGCATGGGATCCAACAAGTCCTGCTTTTGTGTATGATACCACATTATGTATACCTACCGTATTTGTTTCGTATACCGGCGAAGCTTTAGATAACAAGGCACCTTTATTACGAGCTTTGAGTGCGGTTGATGAAGCGGCGACGGCGGTTGCCAAGTTTTTTGATAAAACTGTGGTGAAAGTAAATGCAACTTTAGGTTGGGAGCAAGAATATTTTTTGGTGGATAAAGAACTTGCTGCTTCGCGTATAGATATTAGTTTAACGGGGCGTACTTTGGTGGGGCATTCCGCAGCAAAAGGGCAGCAATTAGATGATCATTATTTTGGGGTGATTCCGCTAAGGGCTATTAATTTTATGAAGGATTTAGAAGTGGAGTGTATGCTTCTAGGTATTCCGGTAAAGACTAGACATAATGAGGTGGCGCCCAATCAATTTGAGTTGGCTCCCGTTTTTGAGGAAGCCAATTTGGCTGTAGATCACAACCTTCTTCTAATGGATGTTATGGATCGTATTGCAGATAAACATCACCTTAAAGTTCTTTTTCATGAAAAACCATTTGCTGAAATTAATGGTTCGGGCAAACATAATAACTGGTCTTTAGCTACGGATACTGGTGTTAATTTGTTGAGTCCGGGTTCTACGCCTATGAAGAACCTTCAGTTTTTGACATTTTTTATTAATACCATAAAAGCTGTAGATAGGTATGAAGAGTTGTTGAGGTCTTCCATAGCATCTGCTAGCAATGATCATAGGTTAGGTGCTAATGAAGCACCGCCGGCAATTTTATCCATATTTGTGGGTAAGCAATTAGGTAGTGTATTAGATGAGTTGGAAGGTGTGTCTAAGGGGAAATTATCACCTGAGGAAAAAACGGAACTCAAACTTAACGTTGTTGGTAAAATTCCTGAAATTTTATTAGATAACACGGATCGTAATCGTACTTCGCCATTTGCGTTTACCGGAAATAAGTTTGAAATGCGGGGGGTCGGTTCAAAGACAAATTGCGCCAAGCCAATGACTATTCTAAATACAATTGTGGCCAAGCAGTTGCAAGAATTTAAAAAGGAAGTTGATGCACTGGTAGATAAAAAAAGCCTTAAGAAAGATGAAGCTGTTTTTAATGTGCTGCGAGAATATATCAAAACGTCAAAGCGCATTCGTTTTGATGGTGACGGGTATAGTGATGAGTGGGAGAAAGAAGCTAAGAGAAGAAAATTAAGCAACAATAAGAATACGCCACAGGCCCTGCAAATTTTGACTTCAAAAGAAAGCTTAGATCTTTTTGAGTCTATGGGGGTTATGAGTGAAAAAGAGGTTGCGGCAAGACAAGAGGTAGAGTTGGATGCTTATATTTTGCATATTCAGATAGAAGGCAGGGTGTTTAATGAGTTGGTGTACAATCATATTATTCCGTCTGTTATAGAATATCAAAATATGTTGATTAAAAATGTTCTTGGCTTAAAGGAGATATATGGTGCTGCCCACAGGAAATTGACGGATGGCCAATCTGGAATTATAGAGCAAATTGCGGAGCATATCACAGAGCTTAAAAAACAGACAGACGCTATGACGGATGCAAGAAGAAAGGCTAATAAACTTACTGATACACATAAGAAAGCTTTTGCATATAGTGATAATGTAAAGCCATATTTTGATGAAATACGGATGCATTGTGATAAATTAGAGCGATTGGTTGATAATCGTTTTTGGCCACTGACCAAGTATCGGGAGTTGTTGTCCATTAAATAAATTTAGGCCTCGTTTTTACGGGGCCTTTTTTGTAAAATCTATTCAATTTAAGAACTTTTAGAAAGTTTTTTTTGTCAAGCGATGATTATTCGGTGAATACCTTATTTTTGCCAAAAAGCCGTTATAATGAGTTCGTCTACTAGTGAAAGATACAGCCAAAGAGGAGTTTCCGCCTCAAAAGAAGATGTGCACAATGCAATTAAGAATATTGATAAAGGACTCTTTCCTAAGGCGTTCTGTAAAATTGTGCCGGATTATTTAACGAACGATGATGCGTATTGTTTGGTAATGCACGCAGATGGTGCTGGCACCAAATCATCATTGGCTTATATGTACTGGAAAGAAACAGGTGATATTTCTGTGTGGAAAGGTATAGCTCAAGATGCGCTTATTATGAACATAGATGATCTTATCTGTGTGGGTGCTACTGATAATATTATGCTTTCTTCTACTATAGGGCGTAATAAAAACTTAATTCCAGGTGAGGTAATATCCGAAATCATAAACGGTACTGAAGAGCTTATAAATGATTTGGCGGAGCATGGTCTAACCATCCGTTCTACAGGTGGTGAAACAGCAGATGTTGGGGATTTGGTACGTACTATAATTGTAGATTCTACGGTAACAGCTCGCTTAAAGAAAAAGGACGTTATAGATAATGCTAATATTAAGGCAGGAGATGTAATAGTTGGTTTAGCATCGTTCGGTCAAGCTACTTATGAGAAAGAATATAACGGAGGTATGGGCAGTAATGGACTTACTTCTGCCAGACATGATGTTTTTTCAAAGTATCTAGCTGAAAAATACCCGGAGAGCTTTGATGCTTCCGTACCTGAGGATTTAGTGTATTCCGGCAGTACAAAATTAACGGATAAAATTGATGAAAATGTACCATTGGATGCTGGTAAGTTGGTGTTGTCTCCAACTAGAACCTATGCGCCAATTGTAAAGAAAATTTTGAATAAATATACCTCTGAAGATATTCATGGAATGGTGCATTGTAGTGGCGGTGCCCAGACTAAAATCCTTCATTTTGTAGATGAACTTCATATTATAAAAGATAATCTTTTTCCTGTTCCTCCTCTTTTTAAATTGATTCAAGAACAATCGGGTACGGATTGGAAAGAAATGTATCAGGTGTTTAACTGTGGTCATCGTCTTGAGATTTATACTAATGAGAGTGTGGCCAAAGATTTAATCGCTATTTCAGAAAGTTTTGGTGTAGATGCCCGGATTGTAGGTAGGGTAGAAGCTAGTACTTCTAAGAAACTGACTATCCAGAGTACTTATGGTAAGTTTGTTTATTAAGGTATACGAATCGTTTCAATACTTCGTTGTCTATAGTAAACAGTAGTACTATGGAAAGAAAACACTTTTTGAAAACCTTAGGAGCTAGTGCTGCATTTGCTCTTGCTTTTCCATGTTTGCATGGTTGTTCTAGTGACAATGAGGATGAAATTGAGGGTGAAGGCAACACTCCCGTACCTACCGGAATTGATTTTACTTTAGATTTAGAAGCTTCAGAAAATGCAAAACTTGCAGAGAACGGCGGGTTTATATTGAAAAATTTAGTCGTTGTAGCTAGGAATTCGGAAGGAGAATTTGTTGCAGCTAGTCAAGTTTGTAGTCATCAAGGCTATGAAGAAGTGCGTTTTGTTGATTTGGATGGTGGTATCTTTTATTGTGATGTACACGGGTCTCGTTTTGAGCAAAACGGAACGCCAATCAATAAGGTAGATGGGGCAACAGCAAAAACATTGAAGATTTTTAAAACCGAATTAAACGGTAATATGTTACGCGTATTTGAATAAATGGCATTGATTTTGTCTAAGACATAGTATGAAAAAGTTTTACTTCTTGGTATTTATGATAATTGCAACGTCGCTTTCTGCCCAAAAATGGGAAGATAGCTACCAAGATGCCGTGGCTCTTACAAAAAAGGAAAACAAGAATTTGCTACTTGTTTTTGCGGGCTCGGATTGGTGTGGACCTTGTATAAAGTTAGATAAGACCATATGGCAATCAGAAGATTTTAAAAAATTTGCAGAGACCGATTTGGTTCTTTATAAAGCAGATTTTCCAAGAAAAAAAGCGAATAAACTTAATCAGGAGCTTATAGCTCAAAACAATGATTTAGCGGAAAGGTATAATTCAAAAGGTCATTTTCCTTTAGTTGTTCTGTTGAATGAAGATGAGAAGGTTATTGGAAAAACGGGTTATCTAAAGCTTTCCCCCGCAGAATATATAACACACTTAAAATCTATGTTTGAGTGAGACAGGTGATTTACATACTTACTTTTCTCTTCTTTTCTAGTGGTTTTGCTCAAGAAAAGAAACTTGTAACTGTCCATAAGGCTATGGAGCTTATGGGTACACGGTTTGATGTTACTGTGGTGTCTAGTAATGAGGATTTAGGGTATATAAATATTGAAGAGGCTACAGCAGAGATTCAGAGAATCGAAAATATGATTTCGGCATGGAATCCGGATTCAGAAACTTCATTAATAAATTTAAACGCTGGTGTAAAGCCTGTAAAAGTGAGTCAAGAGTTGTTTATGCTCATTGAAAGGGCGAAGCAGATTTCTGAAATCACTGATGGTGCTTTTGATATTTCTTTTGCTTCCATGGATAATATTTGGAGGTTTGATGGTTCCATGACTGAATTTCCTCCCTATGAAGCGGTTCGTGAATCTGTGAAAAATGTAGGTTACGAAAACATAATTTTGGATCCGTTGGAGAAAACCGTTTACCTGAGTAAAAAGGGAATGAAAATATCCTTTGGAGCTATAGGTAAAGGCTATGCAGCAGATAAGGCCAAGGAGCTTTTAGTGTCTAAACAGGTGCTTGGTGGTATAATTAATGCTGCTGGTGATCTTACAACATGGGGGACGAAAGCAACCGGCGAAAAGTGGTTGATTGGTATAGCAAACCCATTAAGCGATGAGAAGATTTTTTCTTGGCTACCTATTGTTGAGTCTTCCGTAGCCACATCTGGGAATTCTGAAAAATTCGTCATTTTTGATGGGCTTAAATATTCTCATATTTTAGATCCTAGAACGGGCTACCCTTCTTTAGGGATTAATAGTGTTTCAATTTTTGCAAAAAGTGCAGAGTTATGTGACGCCTTGGCTACAGCAGTTTATATAATGGGTAAAGAAGAAGGGCTTGCTTTAATAAACCAGTTAGGTGGTACTGAAGTTATTTTGGTAGATGCCGCTAATAAGGTCTATACGAGCAGTGGTATTCTGTTGGATGAATTGCCTAAAGATTAATTGCTTCACAACTATATATTTCTAAAATATAAAGAAGATGTTATTTGTATTCAGATGAGATAAGCTTTTCATCAAAATGAACGAATATCAATAAATGTACAAATTTGTCGTAAATTCGCATCACAAGTGATGCAAGATAATGATAGATAAACTTAATATAGTAAAGCAGCGTTTTGATGAGGTTTCTGACCTTATTATTCAACCGGATATTATTTCGGACCAGAAGCGCTATGTAGGATTAACCAAAGAATATTCCGATTTAAAAGAGCTTGTTGCAAAACGTGAAATCTACGTTGAGCTTATGGATAACATTCAAGAGGCTGAAGAAATTATAGCTGATGGTAGTGATGCCGAGATGGTAGAAATGGCCAAAATGCAATTAGATGAGGCAAAGGGAGGTCTTCCGCAGCTAGAAGAAGAAATAAAGTTAATGCTCATACCAAAGGACCCTGAAGATGCCAAAGATGTGGTTGTTGAAATCAGGGCCGGTACGGGTGGTGACGAGGCTAGTATATTTGCAGGAGATCTATTTCGTATGTATACCAAGTATTGCGAAGGTAAAGGTTGGAAAACCAATGTTATAGATTTAAGTGAGGGAACTAGTGGTGGTTATAAAGAAATTCAGTTTGAAGTTACCGGTAAGGACGTATACGGAACTCTAAAATTTGAGGCTGGTGTACACCGTGTGCAACGTGTGCCACAGACAGAAACTCAGGGTAGGGTTCATACTAGTGCCGCAACGGTAATGGTGCTTCCCGAAGCCGAAGATTTTGATGTACAGATTGAACCTAAAGATGTCCGAATAGATTTTTTCTGTTCTTCGGGACCAGGGGGTCAGTCGGTAAACACTACGTACTCTGCAGTGCGTCTTACGCATATTCCAACAGGATTGGTAGCGCAGTGTCAAGATCAAAAATCTCAGCATAAGAACAAAGACAAGGCTTTTAGGGTATTACGTTCGAGATTGTATGATCTTGAGCTTGCCAAAAAACAAGAAGAAGACGCTGCAAAACGTAATTCTCAGGTAAGTAGTGGTGACCGTTCCGCAAAGATTAGGACATACAATTATCCGCAAGGGCGTGTTACCGATCATCGTATTGGATTAACGCTTTACGATTTGCAAAATATTATTGATGGTGATATTCAAAAAATTATAGAAGAACTTAGTTTTGTAGAAAATACTGAAAAACTGAAAGAAGCTTCTGAGATTTTTTAACGGACAGCCTTTTTTTTAGAAGCATAACTTTATAGCCGTAGCGTTTCTATGACCACTGAACAACTTGTTGCCCAAATTAGAAAGAAAAAATCATTTCTATGCATCGGTCTTGACACCGATTTGGAAAAAATCCCACCTCATTTGTTAGCCGAGGAAGACCCCATATTTGCCTTTAATAAAGCGATTATTGATGCTACGCATGATGTTTGTGTGTCCTACAAACCTAATATCGCTTTTTATGAAGCATATGGTATTAAAGGGTGGCAATCATTGGAGAAGACCATTAAGTATATAAACAGTAAGTATCCGGAGATTTTTACCATTGCAGATGCTAAACGTGGGGATATAGGAAATACTTCTACGCGTTACGCAAAGGCGTTCTTTGAAGACATGGAGTTTGATTCTGTTACGATTGCTCCGTATATGGGAAAGGATTCTGTTGAGCCGTTTTTAGCTTTTGAAAATAAACATACGATTCTCTTGGCACTAACATCAAATATTGGTGCTTTTGACTATCAGACAAAGTTGGTAGATGGCAAAGAGTTGTATAAAACGGTTTTGGAAACTTCTAAGACCTATGAAAACTCTAAAAATCTAATGTACGTAGTAGGCGCAACAAAAGCGGAGTACCTAAAAGATATCCGAAAAATTATTCCTGAAAGCTTTTTGTTGGTGCCAGGAGTTGGCGCGCAAGGAGGAAGTTTAAAAGATGTCTGTGAAAATGGAATGAACGAAAACGTAGGTCTTCTTATAAATTCGTCGCGAGGAATTATATATGCCTCAACGGGTTCGGACTTTGCAGATGCAGCAAGACACAAGGCTATAGAGCTACAACGTCAAATGGCCGAACTTTTATAATTTCTGAAGAAATTATTTCATCATATTTTCTAAAACTCTCTGAATCTTCTCAGCTTTTTGCTCGAAAAATTCTACCAATTTAGTATCGGCGTATTTCATATCGTTAGCTTTCCCTAAGAAAGTTTGATACTGGTGTTCTAAAAGTGATATCGCGTTTCTGTTTGAAGCGATTGAGGTAACTGTACCTACCTTGCAATATTGATTTTCCATAGTATTAAAATGCTTTGTTACAAATATACGGACAGAAATACGCTTTGGATCTCAATAATCGCTGTATATGGCAAAAATTAAGTTGAATTGATGATTTATTAACAATTCATAAATGGAATGCTTGCGAATCTCTTTTTGTAGTTGTTAATAACTCCTTTTTTCTTGTGGTTTTGTCAAATCCATTTCGTTAAAACAATAAGATATTAACAATCCTTTTTAGGTGGTGTAGGGGTTTGGAAATCAGATTCTTAGTTTTTGCTTGTTTTTCTTGAATTTTTCGTTTTAAGATGTTGTTGTGGATTATATTTTTTGCTCAAACTAAAAATGGATCAAAAGATTTAATACATTGCAAGATTCCTTAATGGAAAAAACGAGAGAACACTTTGCTGAATTACGTAACATATTTACATCAAGAATCAGATTCTTGGGTCACCTTTGTGCATGGAGCTGGAGGCAGCTCTTCTATTTGGTACAAACAACTAAGGGAATTTAGAAAACACTTTAACGTTTTGCTTCTAGACCTTAGAGGTCATGGTGATTCTCAACCTGGCTTAAAAGATGCCTTTAATGATAAATATACTTTTGATTATATAACAGAAGATATCTTAGAGGTGTTGGATTTTCTTAAAATTCAAAAATCTCACTTTATAGGTATTTCTTTGGGTACTGTTCTTATCAGAAATTTAGCAGAGCAATATCCCGAACGAGTGGAAAGCATGGTGTTGGGCGGCGCTATTATTAGGTTGGATATGCGCTTTAGAATTTTAATGGGCTTTGGTGGTCTGTTCAAGTCGTTAGTGCCTTATATATGGTTGTATAAGCTATTTACTTTTGCTATTATGCCAGATGGTAATCATAAAGAATCTAGATTGCTTTTTGTTAGAGAGGCAAAAAAGATGTACCAGAAAGAGTTTGTGCGTTGGTATAAAATGGGTTCACAAATTAATAGATTATTGCGCTTTTTTAGAGCGGGAGATATCAATATTCCAACCTTATATGTAATGGGTGGAGAGGATTATCTTTTTCTTCCATCTGTTAAGAAAATGGTCCAGAAACAAACACAATCTAGTTTATTGACTATAGAACATTGTGGTCATGTGGTGAATGTAGAACAACCACAATTGTTTAACCGCTTTGTCATTGATTTTGTTTCTGATGTAAATAGAGGGTAATTACTTCTTTCTATACTAAACCGAAGCGCTACAAAATTTTCTGATCTTAAATCCTTTCTACCTTAAAGGAAAACAAAAAAACCGGTGCTCCCACCGGTTTTAAACTAACTAACTCAAAAATTACTAACTCAAAAAATTCAGTATCATAATCTCTAATTTTTAACAATCAACAAGGTCTTAGAGATTTGTAGTTTGTAAAGACTACTTATGAATTTAACGGGTTAATTTTCAAGTTATTGTAGGATTTGTGTAAAATATTTTTCATTAGTCTTGTAAGCTAAAAACACGCTTTAAAAGGTCTGTTGTTCTTGATGCTGTATTGTTCCTTATTTCCTTTTCTTCTACGGCAATCATAGTGTAAACTCCGTTAAGTGCTTCTTGAGTAACGTAGTCCGTTAAATCAGGATTTACTTTTTTGGTCAGGGGTATATTATTGTATTTGGTAATAAGGTTGCTCCAGATTTTATCAGCCCCTACTTTGCTAAAAGAATTTTTAATTACCGGGTTGAATTTTGCGTAAAGTTGTGTTTGGGTAGCTGAGGTTAAATATTGTGTAGCTGCATTGTCATTACCTAATAAAATGTTCTTTGCATCATTAAAAGTAATCCCTTTGACTGCATCAACAAAAATAGGGGTAGCTTCACCTACGGCATCTTCGGCAGCTCGGTTTAAAACTTTAAGACCTTCATCGGCTAGGCTACCGAGACCTATGTCTCTAAGGGTTTTGTCTACTTTTTGAAGTTCTTCTGGTAGTAATATTTTTACGGCTTCGTTCTTTAAGAATCCATCTTCTTGAGTAAGTTTGCTCACTTGGCTTTGAATACCCTTGTCCAGGGCTTGTCTTAATCCGGCGGCAATTTGGTCATTGCCTAGTCCTGCTTCGCCCTGCGGTAATTGGTTAACGACCTGTTGAAGTTCGTGGCATGACGTTAGGCTCAATGCGAAAAATAATATGATAAGTTTTTTCATAGTCTTGTTTTAGGGTTTGTATCATGAAAGATATGGGGATATCTTACTCAATAATTTATAGTTAATGGTATTAATACTATAGGAATTCGCTTTAAATATATATTACGAAAAAATCACGGTCTTATTGTTGTAAACCATGGTCTTTCTAAGGATGTGTAGTTTTATAGCTCTTGACAATACTATTTTTTCTAAATCCCGACCTTTCGCAATAAAGTCTTTGATGCTGTGTGCATGGGTTACAGTGGTAACATCTTGCTCTATAATAGGGCCTGCATCTAATTCTTCGGTAACATAATGACTGGTGGCACCTATAATCTTAACGCCGCGTTTATAAGCTGCGTGGTACGGTTTGGCACCAGCAAATGCCGGTAAGAATGAGTGGTGAATGTTGATTATGCGATTAGGAAAGTTACTTATAATTTTAGGGCTAACAATCTGCATATATCTGGCTAAAACAATAAAGTCAACACCGTATTCTTTTAGGAGTCCTAATTGTTTTTCCTCGGCTTCAGCTTTGGTATCCTTGGTTACCGGAATGTGGTAATACGGAATGTTAAACTGATCGGAAATAAATTTAAGATCGGGGTGGTTACTGATAATGAACGGAATTTCAACATCAAGTTCATTTGAGTTAAACCTGCTTAAAATATCGTAAAGACAATGATTGTATTTAGATACAAATAAAGCCATTTTGGGTTTTATACCCGCTTCGTGCATGCTCCACTGCATATTATATCTATCAGCTAATTGATGCTGAAACTCTTGTTTAAAGCTATCGGTAGAAAAAGTGGGATTTTCAAAATCACTGTCCAATCGCATAAAAAACACGTTGGTTTCTTTATCAACATGTTGGTCTAGGTAAACGATATTCCCTTTATGTTGGTGTATAAAGTTAGTGGTAACACTTATGATTCCCGCTTGATCGGGGCAATGAATAAGAATTGTTGTTTTCAAAGTCAATAGTTTAAAATCCAAAATTAAAACTTTAAACTAACAATTTTAGTATAACCTAAATTTTAAAACAAAATGAATGACAAGAAGTTTAATTAAAATAATTGGCCCCTCCATCAGGAAAAGAGCTTCTCCATTTTTTAAAAGAACGTCTAAAACTTTTTATTTCCGTTCTCAGGAGATTTAGGTATTCCTTTTCTTTTACGCCATCATTTTCTAAACCATTGCAATAGGAGTTAATGTTGCGTATCATTATATTAATGAAACTAGCACTCTTCATGCGCTCTATATGGCACCCGCTTATTTCTGCGGATGCAATTTTTTTTGGAATAAGTATAGCATCTGTCAACAAGGAGTCTGCAATGCTATCTCTGTGGCTATTAGATTGATAGAGTTTTAAAAGGTCTTTGTTCAAGGAAACGTACGACGCAATTTCTCTGCTCATATGGCAAAGTTCTAAGGCTTTTTTGTAGACCGGTAAGGTACGAAGGTTCTTGTAAGACATTTTTCTTTCGCTAACAATTAGGATTAATAAAGTTACGGCCAGTTTTGAAGTTTTACCTTTAGAATCAATAGCTATTTTGTATTTTAGCTTTGGATAATAAGCTATTTTTAAAATTAAGGCTCGAAAATGAATATAGATGATTTAAACTGGAAAATACTCAAACGTCTTCAGGCAAATGCACGTGAAACCTTTGCGGATATAGGAAGACAAGTAGGGCTTACAGCGCCTGCTGTGGCGGAGCGAATAAAGAAGATGGAGGACCTAGGAATTATAGAAGGCTATATTACTAAAGTTTCTCACGCCAAGACAGGTCATCACTTAAAAGCAATTATAACTTTACGGGCTTTTATGGGGAAATTAAAGCCATTTTTAGAGACTGTAAAAACATATAAGGAGGTGGTAAACTGTTATCGTATTACTGGAAATGAGAATATTGTTATGGAAGTAGTTTTAAGGGATCAGTTCCATTTAGAGCGGTTTATAGATAAACTTATTCAGTACGGGGAGACACGCACGCATATTATACTTTCTAATGTGGTGTCTAGCGCTCCCATAGGTAAGGATACCTTTTAAAAACAGAAGCGGATTAACAATTACATAACCGGTATATTATAAAAGAAGTGCTAAAAACCAATGAAGAGTTTCTTATATTTAGCATTCCGGTTTTCCGGAGTCAGACTATAGAAAATGAAAATAATAAGTGTTTTACTGGTGCTATTGTCCTCCTATGGGCTGTGGGGTCAAATTAGTGTTGATGATACCAGCTATTCGGTAGAGGAGTTGGTGAAAGATGTCCTGATCAATAGTAATTGTGCAGAAACAACTAATTATACTTCAAAAACCGGTTTAGAAGAAGGTCTGAACGGTATAGGCTATTTTAAGGCCAATGACTCTGGTTTCCCTTTTGAAGAAGGAATTGTTCTTAGTACAGGACGAGCCAAATTAGCCGAAGGTCCTAATAATGATATTCATGATGGAGGGAGTGAAAATTGGCCGGGAGATGCTGATTTGAGGTCTATAACGGGTTCAGATGCACTTTATAATGCTTCTTATATACAATTTGATTTTGTTCCCCATACCAATCACATCAGCTTTAATTTCTTATTCGCATCAGAAGAATATCAGGAAAATTTTCAATGTACATTTGGAGATGTTTTTGCCTTTATATTGACGGATGCGCAAGGTATTTCTACAAATTTGGCGGTAATTCCCAATAATAAGTTGCCTGTTAGCGTAACTACTATCAGGCCTGGAGTAGAAGGAGAGTGTGGTGCTAGAAACATTACTTATTTTGATAAGATAAACGGACTTGGTTCGGCCATATCTTTTCATGGGCAAACCACTAGTTTAACGGCAGAATCTCCTGTAGTGCCCAACAGTTCATATACTATTAAGTTGGTCATTGCGGATAATAGGGATTCAAAAGTAGATTCAGCTGTTTTTTTAGAAGCGGGTAGTTTTTTGTTAGGGTATGATTTAGGCGAAAATAGGACTGTTGCCAGCGGAAACCCAGCTTGCATTAACGAGACTATAGCTTTGGATGCAACCGTAGAAGGTGTTACGGATTACAAGTGGTATAAAAATGATGTTGAAATTACAGATTGGTCAGGGGTTTCCCAGGTAGCTGTTACGGAAAGTGGTGCTTATAGCGTAGAGCTTGTTTTTTCCGAATCGTGTGTGGCTACCGGAACATTGGAAGCTGAATTTATTCCCGCTCCGGTAATTGATGCTGAGCCGGATTCATTGTTTTTCTGTGATGTTGATGCCAATGGTAACGAGGTGGTAGATTTAACGGTTAACGGCCAATATATTCTAGGAGGGCAGGATATTAATGTGTATCAAGTTACTTATTATTTGTCTCTAGAAGAAGCTGAAGCCTTTGAGAATGCCATTGAAAATCCGGAAACCTATGAGCTGAAAAAGGCAAAAGAAACTGTCTATGCAAGGATATCCTCTGGAAACAGTTGTTATGAAGTTACTGCGTTTGAGGTGAGTTTGTTAGGACTTGATTTTCAAACGGAGTTGCAAGAGGAGTACATTCTTTGTTTAGGAGCTAATGCGGAAACTTTGGAACCATTACCGGTTTTAAGTACAGGTCTTTCGCCGGCCATTTATAAATTTACTTGGTATAGGGAAAGTGTTTCAGCAGACAATTTAATAGTAGGCGCAACGGATGCTTCATATACAGCAAGTGAAGAAGGAACTTATGTGGTAAGTCTTCAGAATATTGAATTGGGGTGTGAATTTCCTTTATATACACAGGTAGTTACTTCGCCGCAAGCAGAGGTTTTTGAAGTGGTGTTTATTTCTGATCCTTTTACGGATAATAATATAGTAGATATTACTGCTGAAGGGCAAGGGAGCTACCTTTATAGTGTTGATGATTCTAATTTTTCTTCGGAACATAGGTTCGAAAATTTAAGTCCGGGAGAGCACGTGGCATATATTACGGATATTCATAATTGTAGTGTTCTTTCCAAGGAATTTATGGTAGTGGATTATCCCAAGTTTTTTACGCCTAATGGAGATGGAGTAAATGATGTGTGGTCTATCGTTGGGTTTCCCCAGATTGAAGACCCAGCTGTTAGTATTTATAACCAATATGGAGCGCTGCTCCATCAATTAAACGGAAATTTTGGATGGGATGGTACTTTTAATGGAAAGAATGCCCCTTCCAGTGATTATTGGTTTAAAGTAGAGTATACCAAAGACGGGGGCAGAAAAGAGTTTAAGGGTCATTTCTCCTTAAAAAGATGACAGAATTTCTTTATGTTTCAATAGGTCTTGCTCTATTGTTATATGTTGTTTTGCCCAGTTTTCTATATAAAATGTATAAAAACATGAATTTTATATAGGAGTAAGCGCTCTAATTGTTAATTTTAATTCATGGATTTGGATAAAATAAATGAGTACGCTCAGATTGCCACAGATAAGGCTGTTTTCTACGTGCCTCGAATTTTCTTAGCAGGACTCATTTTATGGATTGGCTTTAAGCTTGCCAAGAAAATAGTAGAGCTTGTTAGAAAAGCTTTGGAGAAAACCGGGTTTTCGGAAACTTTACGCCCGTTTTTATCGTCTATAGTAGGGGTGTTGTTAAAAGGAACGGTTCTTTTTGTTATAGCAACTGTTCTAGGTGCAGATCTCACAGGGCTTTTTGCAATATTGGCAGCTGCTGCTTTTGCGGTAGGTATGGCCCTACAGGGTAGCTTGGGTAATTTTGCTTCTGGTATTTTAATATTGACTCTAAAACCTTTTAAGGTAAGTGATTGGATTCAAGTAGATGATAAGTTCGGTAGAGTGGTAGAAATTGGTATTTTTAGTACAGATGTCCTTACGCCAGGTAATAAAATATTGATTATTCCTAATTCAATGATTACTGAGTCTGTGGTAACTAACTATTCAGAAAAAGGGATGATTAGGTTAGAGTTAGAAGTGACTATGCCTTATGAAGAAAGTTTTCCAAAGGTAAAGCAGGTCCTAAGAGATGCTTTAAGTGAAGTTGAAAAAATACTACCAGAACCGGCTCCTGAAATTGGGATTTTAGATTTTGATTCTCATAACGTACAGCTTATTGTGCGGCCATTTGTTTTGCCAGATGATTTTTGGGAAGTAACCTTTAATGCCAACAAGTCTATTAAAAAGGCCTTTAGCGCTCATGATATTAGAGTGGCTTACTCAGAAGGTGTAGAAATAGGTAAAATAGGAGAATAGGTATATCTTTCTTTATAACTATGATACTTACAGGTAACAAAGATCTTTCAATACCTGTCTTTTGGCTAGATTTTTGATGATTCAATTTTTATGAAAAGAATACTACTATTACTGGCCTTTAGTGCTACGTTTATTGGTTCTGCCCAAAATATCACCTTAAAAAAAGGTGTAGTAATTGATTCGCTCGTGGTTAATGATACCATTCCAGAAACGTTTTCACTATATCTTCCCAAGAAATTTGACGTTTCAAAAACATGGCCTGTAGTGTTTGTTTTTGATATGAACGGCAGGGGAAGGCAAGCTCTGGCAATGGTTAGTGCTGCTGCAGAAGAACAAGGGTATGTGCTTGCTGCCTCTAATAATATTAGTGATACATTGTCTATTGCTAAAAATATTCTGATTACAAGTAGAATGTTTAATACGGTAACCACTATGTTGCCTATTAGAAAGAATGGCATATATACTAGTGGTTTTTCTGCCGGAGGAAGATTTTCTACATTGGTTCCTGCTTTTATAAAGGGTGTTGAAGGGGTAATTGCTTGTGGTGCATCAGTAGCAAATATAGAGGTGCTTACCAGTAGGAATCCATTCCATTATATTGGCGTTGTGGGCGATGAGGATTTTACATATCCTGAAATGCTTACTATAGAGAAGATTTTAAGTAGATTGAAATTTCCTAATCAGTTATTGGTGTTTGATGGAGGGCACGAATGGCCCAATACAGAAAATCTTAGTAAAGCACTGAAAATTTTGACTTTAGCGGCTATGGCTAAAGGGTATGTGCCAAGAGATGAGGCATATATAGATGTAAGCTATACGGAAGATTTTGTTACGGTAAATAGGTTGTATTCGGAAAATAAACCTTTGTTGGCAGATAGTTGGTTGGAAGAAATGTCTGAAATTTATCAGCCTTATGTGGCTTTAGATTCTATAAAAACAAGTAGAAAAACTTTGAGGAAAAGCCGATTATTTAGAGAGCAAAACAGAACTCAGAATTCACTAAATTTAAAAGAGAGTTTAATTAAGGAGGAGTATAATTATTATTTAGAGGAGGATATTATCACTTATAATTATAACAATTTAGGGTGGTGGAAATATCAAATGGAAGAACTTCAGAAATTCCAAAAGAGTCCTGAGGTGCTTCAGCAAAAATTGGGTAAACGTTTGGAAGGATATGTGAAGGCATTGGTTTCTGATAATGTAGATGTGTTAAGCGCAGAAACTCCTGTGGACGGTGAGGCTCTAAATTTTTTATGGATGTTGAAAACCGTTATTGAGCCGGATAATTTTGACAGTTATCTTAAAATAATATCATATACGGCCAAAACGGATGATTACGGAACAGCCCTTTTTTACTTAGAAGAACTTTTGGAAAAGGGGTATGCTAACCGTAGTGAACTTTACGCATTAGAGAATACGGCTTTGCTGCGTATAACGCCAGAATTTAATGAATTGGTTGAAAAATATTTGAAAGAAGCGCGTTATACCATTATTGAGGAATAGTAATTATTAGTCTATAGTAAGGTGCGGAATTTCCTTTAAGTCCCAATCTATGACCAAACCTTTGGCCAAGGCATCTGCCACTTTTTTTCCGTATAAATGCTCGCATAGATATAGGGCGGCTTCAAAACTTTTGGCACCTCCTGCTGAGGTTATGTATTTTTCATCATGAACAAATAGCACACTATCCGCTACTTTTAAATCGGGGAACATTTTTTTGTAGGTATCAATATCACTAGGAAATGTGGTAGAGACTTTTCCTTTAAGTACTCCCGCTTTGGCTAAAACAAAGGCACCATCACAATGGCTTGTCATAAATAAGGCAGTACTATCTGTTTTTCGGACAAAATCTAGCATAACACTATCCTTTAAATCGGTATCTAAATGGTGTTCTGCACTGGGTATTACTAAAATATCTATTGGTGGTAGGTCATCTTTGGTATAATCAAAATCCGGTAATAGGCGTAGGCCTTCAAAAGTAGTAATGGGTTCTAAAGTGTTGGCAACCGTAAATGTATTCATGGCCTTTATGTTTTTGCGAAACTTGGTATGTTGAAAAATATCAAAGGGAGCCGTAAGTTCTGTATTGAAAGTTCCATCCATAATTAGAAATGCCACATTATATCTATCAGGTGAAATTTCAGGAGTCATTCTTTTTGAACTGCGCGTAGACTTTGGCTGCTCTTTTGGTAGGTTGCACGAAAAGAAAAGGCTTAGGGCGAGTAGTATTGGGTAAAGTTTATTCATTTTTTATATTTAAGGTTGAAATGTACAATGGGTTGGTGAAGAGGAATCACTTTATATTGTATTTTTGTGATAAAAATTGATTTTATGCGAGTTCTTATTTTGATTTTCTTCTTTACTATTTTGGGGTGTAAGACTGATAAAAAATATCATGATGCACCAGAGGAAAAAGAGGTGGTTGCTGAGACTAGTGCTCTACAGGCTATTTTAGATTATCAAAAGGAAAAAAATGAAGAGTTTAGGGATCCTGAAACTTCGCCATTGCCGGACCGTTACCGGAAGAATTTTGAAACGTTAGATTTCTTTGCTCCGGACACCACATATGTAATAACCGCTAAATTTGTTCGAACGCCTGAGGCATTGCCTTTTTTGATGCCAAGTACTACTGGTGATTCTTCAGAAGAAACCGTTTATGGTATTGCCCATTTTACTCTTAAAGGAAAGAACCGGCAACTAGAGGTGTATCAAAATAAAGAATTGATGCAGCAAGAGAAATATAGGGATTATCTGTTTCTGCCTTTTACAGATGATACCAACGGAAAACAAACCTATACAGGTGGCAGGTATATAGATTTAACCATACCTGACGGAGATACTATAGTTATTGACTTTAATACGGCGTATAATCCATATTGTGCTTATAATAAAAAGTTTTCATGCCCTATTGTACCTAGTGTTAATAATTTAGATACAGAGATACTTGCAGGAGTTAAAGCTTTTGAGCCTATTAAAAACTGAAAAACCCCAACGTATAACGTTGGGGTCTTTACTTGAATTAGCTTAACTTAAATTATAAACACTTAACCATTATAATTCTGTTTTAGAAAGAGTAGACCGCAGCCAACACAAAAGAAGAAAGACCTCCAATTGGGTTTCCATCATTGTCAATGAATACTTCTTCCGAAGCACTATCTAATCTCAATTCTGGTTTGATGATTAAATCACCAATAGTAGCGCTTCCTGTTAAAGTAACAGCAAAAACACTTGCATCTCCGTCAGCATCAGTTCCACCAACAGCTCCAAAGAAATCAGTTTCAGCAAAATATTCACCTCTTAAACCTATAGAAAAAGTATCCGAAGTCGCTAACTGTGGGTAAACTGCCACACCTGCAAAGCTACCAACACCGTCATCTTCGTCACCATCAAAATAAGCGGCGTTCAATCCTAGGAAGAAAGTGTCAGAAAGATCAAAACCACCTGTGAAATCTACTTCGTAAGAACCGTTATCAATTAAAAGGTTCAAGTATTGACCGCTGTAGCCTAATTGAGCTCCCCAAGCGTACTGTCCTGTTGGGTTAAATTCAGTAAGGTCTGTTGGGTTCATAACGGCTAACATTAAACTGAAATCATCAGACAATGCAAAATCGGCTTTTAAACCCGTGTGTGAAAACGGACCATAAGAGAACAGGTAAGAGGTACTGTAGTTGAAGTTGGCAACCGGAGAAATAACCTCGTAACCTAAGAAAGTATTGAAGTTACCAAAAGTTAAGGTTACGGCATCAGATACATTCCAGTAAGCATATAATTGGTTAACAATGTTTCCGGTAGAAGAATACATTGGAGAAGCAAAAATAGCATCCGTTCCTCTTGGGCCAAAAACTAAATCGGCAACAAAACCAACTTTTTCACCTTCGTAAGCACCAATAACGTTGGCCATACCCAAAGCAAATCCTGGTAGGTTAGCGAATGAACTTCCCGGAGCCTGAGCATCTACTCCGTTAGGAGCATTTAAGTTTGCTCGGTAATACGCATCAACTGAACCGCTAAAAGAAAACTTAGGTTTTGACTCTTCTTCCTCTTCCTGTGCAACAACAACAGTTGCAGAGAAAAGTAGTATTGCTAGGAAAAATAGATTTTTTACGTATTTTGTATTTGTAATCGCTTTCATTTTAATTTTATTTAGTTATCCCTGTTTGGAATGATTTAATTGAAATTTGTTAAGATTTTGAAAGTGTTATATAACGGAGCGTTCTGCAAAACGCTCCGTTTCTAATTAATATACTTAGTCGTTTATGAAATCTGGATAAGCATCCATACCATGTTCGTGAATGTCAAGACCTTCAATCTCTTCTTCTTTACTTACTCTAAGTCCCATTACCGCTTTTAGGGTTCCTAGGATAATGAAAGTACAAACTACACAGAAGACACCTACTATTAGCACACCGTATAACTGTACCATGAATTGCTCACCACCAGCTTTTGCGCCGAAGATTCCTACTGCTAAAGTTCCCCAAATACCACAGATCAAGTGAACTGTAACAGCACCAACTGGGTCATCTAATTTTAATTTATCAATTAAAGCTACACCTAACACAATAATAAGGCCAGCTAAAAATCCAATTATAATTGCTTCGTTAGGAGACATAAGGTCTGCACCTGCAGTAATACCTACTAAACCACCTAAGATACCGTTAAGGAACATAGTTAAATCTAAGTTCTTGTATAGTATAGTTGATAGGATGAAAGCTCCGAAACCACCTGCAGCGGCAGCTAAACTAGTAGTTACTAATACTAGAGAAGTTAATTCTGGGTCAGCTGATAGTACAGAACCACCGTTAAAACCAAACCATCCTAACCAAAGGATAAGAACACCTGCAGTTGCCAATGGTATGTTGTGTCCTGGTATTGCTTTAGGTTTACCGTTTTCGTCAAATTTACCAATACGTGAACCTAACAAAAAGATAGCTACTAATGCAGCCCAACCTCCTACAGAGTGAACTAAAGTAGAACCTGCGAAATCATAAAAACCCCATGAGTCTAAGAAACCGCCACCCCATTTCCAAGCACCTACTATAGGATAAACAAGACCTACATAGATTACTGTGAATATCATGAATGCGCCAATTTTGATACGTTCCGCTACGGCACCAGATACAATAGTTGCTGCTGTTGCTGCGAACATACCTTGAAATAAGAAGTCTGTCCACCAAGTGTATCCGCCATCTGCGTAGTCTGGTGTCATTCCGTTTTCAGGAGCTGCTATACCAAAACCGGCAAAACCGAATATTCCTGAAGATCCTTCTTCAAAACCAGGGTACATCATGTTAAAGCCCCATGCGTAGTAAAGTAAAAGACCACCTGTTATAATAAAGATGTTCTTGAATAATATGTTTATTGTGTTTTTTTGTCTAGTCAGGCCAATTTCTAAAAAGGCGAATCCGGTGTGCATGAAGAATACCAAGGCGGTAGCCAACATCATCCAAACGTTATTTGCTGTAAATAATCCTGCGTCCATTTTATATAAAGTTTAGTTATTGGTTTTTTTTAGTTGATTCCAGCTTGTCCGCTTTCTTTTGTTCGTATTCTATATGCGTCAAGAATTTCTGAAACAAATATTTTTCCATCTCCCACATTACCGGTATAAGCCGCTTCTAGAATGGTATCTACTGTACGCTGAACAAACTCATCGGATACTACTATAGATAGGTATCTTCTTTGAATGTCGCTTGTGCTGTAAGAGATTCCTCTATAGACGTGACCTTGTTTTTCGTTCCCTACTCCGGTTACATCCCAGTAACTGAAGAAGTTGACCTCTATCTGATGTAACGCTTTTTTAACGTCATCAAATTTCGATTTTCTAATGATTGCCTCGATTTGTTTCATAATAATTGTATTAATTAGAGAAACAAATGTATGTTAAAATAATTAACACCCTAAAAAATTTGGGGTGTATGTGGTAATTTTTATATTTATAGGAATTATACCCCCTATTTTTTTAGGGTATCTTAATTAAATTAATGGAAAATGTATTTTTCCCTGATTGGAAATCGAATAATCTGATGGAAAATTGAAAAAAATGGCTAAAAAATGCCATAAGGTTAGATTATCTTAAGCTGAAGACTTAAAATGTTGAAGTTTTGATAGATTGTGAAAAAAGCAAATAATGGCCTTACAGTAGCCTGGAAAGATAAAGTCCTAGAGCAACAGCTAAAATACCGACCACTATACTCGCTATTAGATAGGTAAAGAAACCTATAAATTCTCCTGAAGTCAGAAGTGAGTGTTTTTCAAAAGCAAAAGTAGAAAACGTAGTGAAGCCTCCGCAAAAACCTGTTGCGAATAAAAGCGTCTGGTTTGGAGATAAGTAATTAGTTTTAATTGAAAGGCCTAAAATAAATCCAATCAATAAGCAGCCAACAACATTGACCAAAAACGTGCCTAAAAAGAAATGTTGAAAATGATTGTTAAGGGATTTAGAAACTAGATAGCGAAGTATGCTACCTATGCCACCTCCAAAGAATACAAGTAACAATTGTTTCATCTGCGCAAATTACGTAAATAATTTGTCAGCGTGGTAGTGCTTTCTGCGGATACTTGTTAAACGGCCTTCTTATATTTAGAAGAAATATTGTTTAGTGAAAGAATCTTGGATGATGCGTTTTTAGTTGCACCCTCTTCAGATTTCTTTGCTTCATTAGATATTCCGCTTAGGCTAAATACCATAAACAAAGCATTTGCTCCGATCAAAATTAAAAGTATTGTGAAAAAAGTCATCATGTTTTTACCCCTTTGGAATACATAACGCAAAATTACGCTTATTGTTATGTTATACGCGAAGAAATTACTTTTGGTCGTGAAAAATGATGTTTTTATCGAGACTGTAAAATTTGTCTTAATTTTTAAGGAAATGCTTGATAAAAAGTAGGATAATTACGAAAGACATGAATAGAAGTCCTACCCATTTCACCCCTTTGTAGTTTTTTGCATGTAGTTTTTTGTCTTTTTTGTAAGATAAAAAGATAATAACGATAAAACAGATAGCAAAAAGCGCGGCAAAAACGATTTGTCCGGTCGTGAACATATTCTTTATTTTTGTGCAAAATTACGCTATTATTGGCAGAAAATATTTCTAAATCAATACAACTATATATGAAAAACAAAATAAGTGCGGTAGAACTCTTTCATAACTCTTTTGGGCTTGGGGTATCAGAAACTATGCAAGCAGATTTAGGTGAAGCCAAGAACTTGCTTCGGTTTAATTTAATGGATGAAGAGAATAATGAATATTTAGAGGCTGCAAAAAATGATGACCTAGTGGAGGTAGCAGATGCCTTGGGCGATATGCTTTACATATTATGTGGAACTATACTTGAGCATGGTATGCAGCATAAGATAGAAGAAGTCTTTAATGAAATACAACGTAGTAATATGAGTAAGTTGGGTGCAGATGGTAAGCCAATTTATCGTGAGGACGGCAAGGTGTTAAAGGGCCCTAATTATTTTAAGCCTAATATTTCTGAGATTCTAAAAGGATAATTTAAAATGTGTAAACATAAAAACGGTCGCTAAATTTTAGCGACCGTTTTTGTAACCTTAATATATATTCTTTAAAAATGTGAATGCATTTTATAGACCAACACGCCATCCAAATGGGTCTTCGGAGCGGTTGTATTGAATATCGGTAATGTCTTTCTTTATTTGAGAAGCGTAACTATCTTCAAGTTCTGGCAAATCATAATCTACGTCTCTATAGCCAAATGCTGAAATAGGAGAAACAACAGCGGCAGTCCCTGCTCCGAACATTTCTTTTAGGCTTCCGTTTTTGGCTGCCTCAACAACTTCGGTAACAGTAATTTTCCGTACTTCGGTCGCAATGCCTTTTTTCTCTGCTAGCTGTAAAATACTTTTCCGTGTGATACCATCTAATATACGATCACTGGTAGGACCTGTAATCAAAGTGTCATTGATGCGGATAAAAATATTCATGGCACCAGCTTCCTCAATGTATTCGTGACTGTGGTCATCCGTCCAGATAACCTGGTTGTAACCTTTTTCTACTGCTAACTGAGTAGGGTAGAATTGGCCGGCGTAATTACCACCTGTTTTTGCGTATCCCACGCCACCATTAGCAGAACGAGAATATTTCTCTTCAATAAGAACTTTTACCTTACCTGAAAAATATGCGCCGGATGGTGCAAGGCAGATCATAAATTTGTAGGCATTGGCAGGTGAGGCATGAAAACCGTTGCCCGATGCAAACATAAATGGTCTAATATACATAGAGCTCCCTTCGGTCTGAGGAATCCATTTATCTTCTACCTCCAACAAAGTCTTTAAACCTTCCATGAAAAATTCTTCTGGAATTTCTGGAATAGACATACGTTTTGCGGATATGTTCAATCTTTTGTGATTGTCCAATGGTCTAAAAAGCCATACTTTTTCATCCGTGTCTTTATAAGCTTTCATTCCTTCAAAAATAGATTGCCCATAATGGAATATTTTAGCGGAAGGGTCAAGGCTAATAGGTTGGTAGGGAACTACTTTTGGAGTTTCCCAAGCGCCATTTTTATAATCACAGACCAGCATATGATCGGTAAATACACTCCCAAAAGCGAGATTGTTGAAGTCTACTTGATCAATCTTTGATTCTTTTACCTTTTCGATGCTGATTTTTTGCATGGTCGAGTTCATAACTTTTTGAATTAAAGGATTAAAATTAACGATTTATCCTTATCTGTTCTTCTTTTTTCGTTGAAAAATGACCAGTTTTGCAGTACTTATCTAATTTTTATCGGAAATGCGTCTATTTAACAATTTACTTGCGGTTTTTATGGTGGTTTTGGCCTGCAGAGGGCAAGAAACCCAAAAGGTAACTTATGATGGTGTAGACTATCAAGTTATAGGTGGGGATATAGCAGCAGACAGTGCTATAACCGATGTTGAAATGACACATGAATTTAAAGATATGGTCGTTCAGGATACATTGCGCACAAAATTTAAGGCCGTAGTAACAGATGTTTGTAAAGTTAAAGGCTGTTGGATGAAGTTGCAGTTGGGCGATGGTCAGGAGGCTATGGTGCGTTTTAAGGATTATGGGTTTTTTATGCCAAGTGATATTACTGGAAAAGAAGTCATTGTAAACGGGTATGCTTTTGTAGAATCTATGAGTGTGGAAGATCAGAAGCACTATACCAAAGATGGTGGCAAAACGGAATCTGAAATTGCTAAAATAACTGAGCCCAAGAAAACATACGGTTTTGAAGCGGACGGAGTTTTGATAGAAAATAAATAGTTTGGAGAGAAAGATTATTACCACCGGAGATGGTTCAAAGACTATTCAGATTTCTGATTGGGACGAGCAGTACCACTCAAAACATGGAGCGGTACAAGAGGCGTATCACGTATTCATTAAACACGGCCTTTCTCTTTTTTCTGGTAGAGATGTAAATATTCTGGAAATAGGTTTCGGTACCGGGCTCAATACGCTCATTACGTATATTGAGTCCAAAAAGAATTCCACCAAAGTTGGGTATAGGGGGGTGGATGCTTATCCTGTTTCTGACGAAGAGCTAGAACAGCTAAATTATATTTCAGAATTAAAAGCTGAGGTGTTTACTAATGATTTCCAAAAAATGCATAGCTCTCCGTGGGAAAGTGATATCCAAATTTCAGATGATTTCGTCTTGAGAAAAGAAAAGAAATTTTTTGCTGATATTACGGATGAAAATATTTTTGACCTCGTTTATTTTGATGCTTTTGGAGCACGGGTTCAGCCAGAATTATGGACGGAAGAAATCTTTTCCATAATGTACCGTGCCATGAAGAAAGATGGGGTTTTGGTTACTTATGCGGCAAAAGGAAGTGTAAGAAGGGCAATGTTAGCTGTAGGGTTTAAGGTTGAACGTCTTCCGGGACCTCCTGGAAAAAGAGAGATGTTACGGGCTAGAAAGTAACTTTTTGTTCTAAAAAAAAGTTAATAAATAACGGGTTATCGGTGTTTCTTAACATATGAGCACGCTTTAGTGTTAAATCCGAATTAAATGATAGTCAGCTAGTTTGCAAAAGCTATACCTTTGAATCATGAGAATACTGATTACAGGGGCAACAGGTCTGGTAGGCAGTGCGATTGTAGAGCAATGCCATAAGAATGATATTGCTGTAAATTACCTTACTACTAGTAAAAGTAAAATTACTTCAGAGCCCAAATTTCAAGGTTATTATTGGAATCCAGATAAAGGCGAAATAGATTTAGAGTGTTTTAATGGAGTTTCTGCTATTATAAATTTGGCAGGTGCTACTATTTCTAAAAGATGGACTTCTAGCTATAAGAAGAAGATTGTATCAAGCAGGGTTAATTCTTTGCGCACGTTACACACGGCCTTAGGAAAGGTAGATTCTAATGAGATCACTTCTTTTGTTTCTGCATCGGCTATTGGTAGATATCCGCATTCTTTGAGTAAGTTCTATACGGAGGAAGAAACGGAGATAGATGATAGTTTTTTAGGCGAGGTTGTTGATGTTTGGGAGAGTGAAACGGATAAATTCAGCAGTTTTGGATTTAATGTAGCCAAGGTGCGAATAGGATTGGTAATGTCGTGCCAAGGAGGTGCGCTACCCGAAATGGCAAAGCCGATAAAAAATTATGTTGGAGCGGCATTTGGTAGCGGTCAACAGTGGCAATCTTGGGTTCATATTTCAGATTTGGCACGGATTTTTGTATTCGTTGTAGCGTATAATTTAGAAGGAGTGTATAATGGGGTAGGTCCTAACCCTGTTACTAATACAAAGTTAATAAAAGAAATAGCCAAAGTTCTTGATAGGCCGGTTGTGTTACCTAATATACCACAATTGGTAATGAAGATAATTTTGGGTAAAATGTCTTATCTACTCTTTGCTAGCCAACGTGTAAGTTGTAAAAAGATAGAAGAAGAAGGGTTTAATTTTGTCTACCCAAATGTCTGTGTGGCTTTGGAGGCTATATATAGTAGCAAGGAGTGTTCTAAATCATCTGGTTTAGGAGCTTTGTCCAAAGAGTATGTTTCATAAATTACAAGTAATTTTTTAAGTACAAATAGAACATCCGCTATCTGCGGATGTTTTTTTTTTTTTTTTTGATAAATAAGTTTACTCGATAATTAAGATTAAATGCTCCGAGGTAGTCTACTAATCTAACGGATTGTTGTTTGCGAAATATAAGTAGGTTCACTATGGTTTCTTTTTTTGATGACATTTTGACATTTTTAAAGAAATGGCAGTACTTTTGCCAAGCTAAACACGAGAATTCAAATTGTATCACAATGAGCGATAAACAAAATACAGAAGAGTTTGATGAGGTATTGGATCAAGACCAAACCGAGACAACCTCTGAAAACAATATAGAGCAAGAAGAGCTAAGTGTAGAGGAACAGTTAAGGGAAGACCTTGCTAAGGAAAAGGATAAATTTCTTAGGTTGTTTGCTGAGTTCGAAAACTTCAAAAGAAGAACTTCAAAAGAGCGTATGGAATTGTTTAAAACGGCGGGACAAGAAATTATGGTTTCTATGTTGCCGGTTTTAGATGATTTTGAGCGTGCTCTAAAAGAGATGTCCAAGTCAGAGGATAAAGAAATGTTTAAAGGAGTGGAGCTTATCCGTGTTAAATTCCGCGAGACCTTAAAAAATAAGGGATTAGAAGAAGTAGGTGCGGAAGCAGGTGATGTTTTTGATGCTGATATACACGAAGCTATTACACAAATACCGGCCCCTAGTAAAAAACTCAAAGGCAAAATTGTAGATGTAGTTGAGAAAGGGTTTAAGCTTGGCGATAAAATCATTCGTCATCCAAAAGTGGTTGTAGGAAACTAAAAATCAAGAATGAAGGAAGATTATTATGAGGTACTTGGTATTAGCAAAAGTGCCAGCGCAGCGGAAATAAAGAAAGCCTATAGAAAAAAGGCGTTGGAGCATCACCCGGATAAAAATCCTGGTGACTCCAAGGCTGAAGAGTTGTTTAAAAAATCTGCGGAGGCGTATGAGGTTTTAAGCAATCCTGACAAAAAAGCACGTTATGATCAGTTTGGGCATGGCGCTTTTGACGGTTCTGGTGGTTTCGGCGGTGGCGGCGGAATGAACATGGATGATATCTTTAGTCAGTTTGGAGACATTTTCGGCAGCGCCTTTGGCGGTGGCGGTGGTGGAGGCTTCGGTGGTTTTGGCGGAGGCGGCTTCGGTGGCGGAGGCCAACGCAGAGTCAAAGGAAGTAATTTGCGTATTCGCGTAAAATTGACCCTGGAAGAAGTTGCTAATGGCGTTGAGAAAAAAATAAAAGTCAGAAGAAAAATTCAAGCCAGTGGTGTTACGTATACTACGTGTGCAACTTGTGGCGGTAGAGGTCAGGTAACTAAGATTACCAATACAATTCTTGGTCGTATGCAAACCGCAGCTACATGTAGTACTTGTGGTGGTAGTGGGCAGGTTTTAGATAAAAAACCTAGCGATGCAGATGCGCAAGGATTGAAGGTTTCTGAAGAAACTGTAGCCATTAATATTCCAGCAGGTGTAGAAGATGGTATGCAGTTAAAAGTGCCTAATAAAGGTAATGATGCTCCTGGTAACGGAGTGCCAGGAGATTTATTGGTAGCTATAGAAACTTTGGATCATGATACCTTAAAACGTGAAGGTGATAACCTTCACTATGATTTATATATTAGTTTCTCTGAAGCTGTTTTGGGTACATCAAAAGAAATTGATGCTGTTGGTGGTAAGGTTCGTATTAAATTAGAATCGGGTATTCAATCTGGTAAAATATTAAGACTAAGAGGTAAAGGTATCTCAAGCATTAACGGGTATGGTAGCGGAGATTTATTAGTTCATGTAAACGTTTGGACTCCAAAAGAGTTGAATAAAGAACAGAAAGAGTTTTTTGAGCGAATGCAGAACAATGAAAACTTTGTGCCAAAACCTGAGAAATCTGATAAGTCTTTCTTTGAAAAAGTAAAAGATATGTTCTCATAGTTCATATTTATTACGTTTTAAATAAAAAACGTATATTTGATTTAATATTGGATTACCAATATTAATTTTCTTTTTCATAGCAATTTTTTTCCCATCCTTATTTGTTTAAGGGTGGGTTTTGTTTTTAAGGATATATTGGCAATGCCTTGTAAGGACAAAAAACTATCTTTGACAAAATTGCTTTCATGAATAACATTTTGGTCACTAAGGAAGTCACCAAACAATTTGGGGAATACACTGCTCTAGATAAGGTTTCGTTAGAGATTCCTGAGAATAGTATTTACGGACTTCTTGGTCCAAATGGTGCAGGGAAGACTACACTTATTCGTATCATAAATCAAATTACATTCCCAGATAGAGGAGAGGTTTTGTTTGATGGAAAACCTCTAAAAGCAGAGCATGTAGCCCAAATTGGGTATTTGCCTGAGGAGCGCGGTCTTTATAAGAGCATGAAGGTGGGTGAGCAGGCTCTTTATTTGGCGCAATTAAAAGGATTGTCTAAAGCCGAGGCAAAAAAACGATTGAAATTTTGGTTTGAGCGTTTGGAAATAGGCGATTGGTGGAATAAGAAAATTCAAGAACTCTCAAAAGGTATGGCGCAAAAAATACAGTTCATTGTAACTGTTTTGCACGAACCAAAACTTTTGATTTTTGACGAACCCTTTAGTGGGTTCGATCCCATTAATGCCAATATTATTAAAGACGAAATTCTTAAACTAAAAGAGAATGGAACTTCAATTATATTTTCTACCCATAGGATGGAGTCTGTAGAAGAGCTTTGTGAGTATATAGCATTGATTCATCGCTCAGAAAAAATATTGGACGGTAAGCTATCGGATATTAAGAAGGCTTACAAGAATAATATTTTTAAAGTAGGATTACAGACGGAGAATGCAGAAATGCTTTTGAAAGAGTTAACAGATAAATTCACCATAAATACATCACTATTTGATCCGGAGGATAATCAGTTGAACCTTACGCTTCAGCTTCCTACTAATGATTCAAGAGAGGTGCTGACTTATTTGTCATCCAAAGCAAACATTAATCATTTTGTAGAGACGGTTCCGTCTACAAGTGAAATTTTTATACAAACAGTACAAAGTAAAAGTAAAGCCGTAGATGAATAAGTTATCGCTTATTATAAAAAGGGAATATTTGGCCAAAGTGCGCAATAAGTCCTTTGTAATAATGACATTTTTGAGTCCTATTCTTATGGTTGCTATGGTGGTGCTTGTTGCATATTTAGCCAAAGTGAATGATAATGAGTCTAGGGTTATAGGTATATTGAATGAAAGTGATTATTTTTCTAATGACTTTGTTCCTAGTGAAACCACAACATTTGTAGATTTTACGGATGTTACTCTGGAAGAGGCAAAAGATTCTATTGCCAGCTTGGGTTTTGATGGTCTTTTGTATTTACCCAATGACACTAATTTAAAAACAGTAACCGAGAATTCTTTTTTTTATACAAAAGATGCACCACCTACGCAGGTAGTTGAGCGTTTGGAAAATACCATTCAAGAACGATTGCGTCAAGAACGATTGCATGAAATGGGAATAACAGCTGCAGATTTCGCAAAGATGGATACCCATTTTGAGATGAAAACGGCAACTTTTTCAGGAGAGACCAATCTTAAAGGAATAAACGAAATTAAAGCGTTTATTGGCGGTGGTTTTGGTTATTTGATCATGATGTTCATAATCATTTATGGTGGTTTTGTAATGCGTAGTGTTATAGAGGAAAAAACCAGTAGAATTATAGAAGTGATTATTTCTTCCGTTAAACCGTTTCAACTTATGTTGGGAAAAATCATTGGAACCTCGTTGGCGGGAATCACACAATTTGCTATTTGGATTGTTTCTGCAAGCATTCTTTTATTCATATCGTTTGCTGTTTTTGATATTGATCCCTCTACAATGAATGAAGGTGCTTCAATTGCACCCGCTATGGGGCCTGGTTTGCCATCTGTAGATCAGACAATGCAATTATATGCTCAAGAACTTTTTAAGATTCCGTGGGTGATGCTCATTACTTTTTTTCTCATTTATTTTATATTGGGGTATTTAATTTATAGTTCAATTTATGCGGCAATAGGTGCTGCAGTAGATAATGAAACAGATACCCAGCAATTTATATTCCCTATTATTCTGCCATTAATGCTGGCTATTTATGTTGGCTTCTTTTCAGTTTTCAGCAATCCTCATGGGCCTATTGCAGTTGGGTTTTCTTTATTTCCTTTAACCTCGCCAATTGTTATGCTTATGCGTCTGCCAGGAGGTATCGGAGAAGGTGGTGTGCCGGTTTGGGAGTTGGCCACATCTATTATCCTATTAATCGTTACTTTTATAGGTATCGTATGGCTGGCAGCTAAAATTTATAGAGTAGGTATTCTTATGTACGGTAAGAAACCAACCTATAAGGAATTGTTCAGGTGGTTAAGATATTGAGCATGATTCAAGACACGCAAAGTAAAGTAGAAGAAATAATAGAAGTGGATATTTGGGGAGGGATTAAAGATTTTCTTAATCTAGGACTTAAATATGGAGAAGGAGAGAATACCATAAACATTACCATTGGTCTCCTTTTGCTACTAACGGTTGCTTTTTTATTAACCGGTGTAGTACTTAAGTGGTTCCGTACACTTATAACCAGGCGCATGGCCAGTGATGATCAGCTTAAATTCGTTAGCGTCTTTAAGTTTATTAGGTATGTAGTGTATATGGTCGTTATTCTTTTGACCATGAGTGCAGCAGGTATAGATATAACACTTCTTCTCACAGCTTCAGCGGCACTTTTTGTTGGTTTAGGGCTAGCGCTTCAAGAACTTTTTCAAGATGTTATAGGAGGTATTTTTATTATCATAGATAAATCGCTTCATGTTGGTGATATAATTGAAGTAGATAATAAAGTAGGAAAGGTCTTTGAAATTAAATTAAGGACAACCCGTGCAATTACCAGAGATGATAAAGTTATCATTATTCCTAATCACAAATTCATCAGTGATATAATATATAATTACACCCAAAACCATAAAACTACAAGGGAGCAAATAAAGATTGGAATTGCATACGGCAGCAATGTTGTTTTGGCTACTAAAATCTTAGAAGATATTGCGGCAGGGCAAAAGGGCTTATTAAAAAGTCCTAAACCATTTGTGATTTTTGAAGATTTTGGAGATTCTGCACTGTTATTTTCCTTGAATTTTTATACAGCCGATAGTTTTAATGTCCCCAAAATTAAGAGTGAAATGCGTTACAAATTAGACGCCGAGTTTAGAAAGAGTAATATTTCTATACCTTTTCCGCAAAGAGATATACATATTATTCAACAAAAGCCGTTTCAACATAGTAATGCAACTAATACCGAAGCGAATTAGGGTGAATAGTAAAAAATGTAGTGCCCGTATTGTTTTTTTCCTTTTATGGTCTTTTGTTGGTTTTAGCCAGACACCAGATATTGTAAGGTTAGAGTACATGATGATGCCAAGAAATAATTCTAATGCTGAGCTATCTAGAATGAAGCTATTGGTAAACGTGCCAATAAAGATAAAAGATTCTAATAACTTAGTTATTGGAGCGGAATATAACCGTTTGGCTTATAATTTAGAAAAAGAGCTTCCGTTTAGTGATGCTGGTCTAAAACAGTTTCATGTGGTAGATGTCAATATGGCGTACGTGTGGAAATTTAATCCTAATTGGCGTTTTATAGGTGTAATTACGCCTCGCTTGTCATCCACATTAGCAAACCCTTTGGAGAATGGAGATTTCTCGGTAAACTCTACTATCGGTTTTCTAAAGGAGAAAAAGAAGGTAGCTAAGCCTAGTATAATGGTTATTGGTCTTGCCTATAATTCTACTGTAGCACTGCGGGTGCCCATACCAATTTTTTACTATGAACAACGCTTTCATAAAAACTGGAGTTATGTGGTAGGTATTCCTAAGACCGGAATGAAATATCATTTAAAAGAAAAGCATCAGTTTCAGGCGGAATTTATTTTTGATGGCTATTACGTTAATTTGCAGAATAATATTGTACTGCCAAATACTGTAAGTGCTTCTTCCGTATCATCATCGGCAGCATTGGTTACGGTGGGTTATCAATATAAGTTGGCGGCTAATACATTTCTTTATGCTTACGCCGGTCATACGGTCTTTCAAGATGGAGTGTTGAGAGATGAAGATAGAAATGATATTTTTACATTAAATGACAATCCTAGTTTTTACTTTAGAACAGGATTTAGAATAGGACTTTAAAAATCAAGATACTATGCCCAAAATACTAGTAATTGAAGACGAAGCAGCAATTAGACGTGTGCTGGTAAAGATTCTTTCTGAAGAAAGTGATAGTTACCAGTTGGAAGAAGCGGAAGACGGTCTTAAGGGGCTAGAAGCTGTTAAAAATAATGATTACGATCTTGTGCTTTGCGACATAAAAATGCCAAAGATGGATGGTGTAGAAGTACTTGAAGCTGCGCGAAAAATTAAACCTGAAACTCCGTTTATAATGATTTCCGGCCACGGAGATTTAGATACGGCTGTAAATACCATGCGACTTGGAGCGTTCGATTATATTTCAAAACCACCGGATCTTAATAGGTTATTGACTACCGTTCGTAACGCAGTAGATCGTAAGGTACTAGTTGTAGAGAATAAGAAGCTGAAGAAAAAGGTGAGCAAGAATTATGAGATGATAGGTAATAGCCAAGAGATTACCGTCATACAAGATATGATTGAAAAAGTTGCTCCTACAGATGCTCGTGTGCTTATTACGGGCTCAAATGGTACCGGCAAAGAGTTGGTGGCACATTGGGTTCATGAGAAAAGCCAGCGAAGTGCCGCTCCTTTTATTGAGGTGAATTGTGCGGCAATCCCATCAGAATTAATAGAAAGCGAACTTTTTGGTCATGTAAAAGGGGCATTTACATCTGCAGTTAGGGATCGTGCTGGTAAATTTGAAGCTGCCAATAAGGGAACTATTTTTCTTGATGAAATAGGAGATATGAGCCTTTCTGCCCAAGCTAAGGTGCTTAGAGCACTTCAAGAAAGCAAGATTTCTCGTGTAGGTACGGATAAGGACATTAAAGTGGATGTTCGCGTTATTGCGGCAACAAACAAGAATCTTAAAAAGGAAATAGAAGAAGGTAATTTCCGAGAGGATTTATACCATAGATTGGCCGTAATATTAATACAAGTGCCAGCCTTAAATGATAGACGAGATGATATTCCGTTGTTGATAGAACACTTTGCCAAAAAGATAGCTTCGGAACAAGGTATTGCTCCCAAGACGTTTTCGGCGAAAGCCATCAAGCTTTTAAAAAGTTATGATTGGACGGGAAATATTAGAGAGCTCAGGAACGTTGTGGAACGTTTAATAATTTTAGGAGGAAAAGAAGTTACAGAAGAAGATGTAAAACTCTTTGCTAGTAAGTAAAAGGTACCTTTCGGTCTTTAGAAAATGTTTTTATACTTAATGAGAGAACAATAAGGGCTGAGTCGTGCAGATTACAATCGGTTATCGTCAATAGCAACGGTTCAGTTGGGGTTGGCTTATTTTATATGTGGGCACACTTATTTTTGAGCAATTATAGAATGTACTATTTTTAGAACGCTTGGTTCGTATTAGTTTTTACAATTTTTTAGACGTTCAAGGGCTTTAGCGGTAATCTCTTTGGTCTTTAGGTTATAGTATTTTTTACTTTCTGATAGGTGCGGCTTTAAAAGTTCTTGCTCGCAATTTTCGTAGATATTCTGCGCAAAAGCTTTGGCCTCTATGCAATCTACTGTATTAATAACTTTGTCCAATGAGTTTTTATACTTTAATAAAGAGTTGTCTATTTTCTCTTGTATTTTGGTATTGTCTAGAAAGGCCATAATATGCTCTGGTTCAGGGCTAGCAACATTCATAACTAAATTATTAGATCCGTATATGCTACCATGCTCATCATGATTGGCAATGGCTTGTAGACTTTCTACGCTGAATTGAAGAGCTTTGTTTAATAAAATTCTAGCCCCAGCAATAGAAGTGGCTTTAGTGGCATTCTTTAAGTACTCAATATTTTCCATTGCACTATCTAAGGCATATTCACAACCACAATCTTCAATTTGAGCTTTGGATTTTTCAAGTGCATTTAAGGCCTTAAATGTATAAAACCTAGCCATTTGCAAATCTTTCATAGAAAGTGCTTTCTTGGTTTGATTTTTAACGTAGCCTATGTTAGAGTTAGCATAGTCACAATCCTGAACCGCTCCAAAGGAGAAAGAATAGGAAAAAATAAATGTAAATAGTATAAAGTAAAATAACTTCATTTAGTAAGTTTTGATGCCGTAAAATTTGGGATTATTACAATGTAAAGTTAAGTACATCAGTGCATTAAGATGTAGTTTTTTCGATGGACGACTCGCTTCATTATGTATTTTGGATAAACCGGACAGTTCTGTTGCTAAACGGTCAATTTTTTTAACATTCGCAACCGTTCAACGGTAAAATAGTTTTATATTCAGCCTATGTACAGAAAAGAAATAACCTCATTTAGGGTCAATTCGGACATTGAACTTTCAAAATGTCCCACCAAAGAAGATTTTGGTGCTACCGATAAACAGTTGAAAAAGGATTTAGAAAACATCCGTGAAGAGTTAGGTGACTTTCAGGATACCCTTTACGCACATGGAAAATATAGTGTGCTAATTTGTATTCAGGGTATGGATACTGCGGGTAAGGACAGTCTAATTCGTGAAGTATTTAAAGATTTTAATGCACGTGGTGTTGTAGTGCATAGTTTTAAGGTACCAACAGAACTAGAATTAGGTCATGATTATTTATGGCGTCATTATATTGCGTTACCGGCCAAAGGAAAGTTTGGTGTATTCAATAGGACTCATTATGAAAATGTTCTGGTCACCCGTGTACATCCTGAATATATAATGGGTGAACATATACCGGGAATTCATTCAACTGCGGATATAGATCAGAAATTCTGGGATAAACGCTTTGAGCAAATCAACAATTTTGAGCGTCACATTGCCGAGAACGGAACAATCATATTCAAATTTTTTCTTCATTTATCAAAAGAAGAGCAGCGTTTACGATTATTAAGACGATTGGCATTAAAACGCAAAAATTGGAAGTTCTCTCCTGGTGACCTGAAAGAACGCAAGCTCTGGGATACGTATCAAAAATGTTATGAAGAAGCTATTAATGAAACGTCAAAACCGCATGCGCCATGGTATGTAGTACCAGCAGATAATAAAAAGGCAGCTCGTGTTATTGTGGCTTCTGTATTACTTGAAGAACTTAAAAAGTACAAGGATATTAAGGAGCCTGAGCTTGATGACAAAATAAAGGCCAACTTAGAAATGTATAAAGAACAATTGGAAAAAGAAGCAGAATGAAGAAAGTAATCCTACTCTTATTGAGTATAGGTCTAAGCATAAATGTGTATGCCCAAAGTGAAGATGAACAACAATTAAAAAAAATATATGATTTAGCACTTACAGATAGCAAGGCTTATGATTGGCTTAATTATCTCTCCAATCAAATAGGCGGGCGGTTATCGGGTAGCGTTCAAGCTCAATTGGCAGTCGATTATACCAAAAAGCAATTAGATTCTTTGGGTCTTGATCGTGTATATCTACAACCGGTAATGGTGCCAAAATGGGTGCGTGGAACACCAGAGTTTGCCTATTTTGAAACAAGTCCAGGACTTTCTACGAACGTTCCTATTTGTGCATTGGGTGGCTCTGTAGCAACTCCCTTAGGAGGATTGAAGGCTGAAGTCATTGAGGTACAAGGTGTTGAAGACTTAGAGAGGTTGGGTAACGGAAAAATCGAGGGTAAAATTGTTTTCTATAACAGACCTATGGATCCAACTCTGATCAGCACGTTTGCGTCATATACGGGTTGCGTGGATCAGCGTTATTCTGGTGCAGAAGAGGCTGCCAAATATGGGGCTGTTGGTGTTATTGTTAGATCAATGAATTTACGGTTAGATGATTATCCGCATACAGGTTCTATGGGGTACGGAAATACACCGGTTTCAGAGAGAATTCCTGCTGCAGCCATTAGTACTAAAGGAGCAGAACTATTAAGTACAACTTTAAAATTGAATGCTGATATTCAGTTTTATTTCAAGCAAAATTGCAAACAGTTTGATGATGTTGAATCTTTTAATGTCATTGGCGAAATTAAGGGGAGTGAGTTTCCAAACGAGATAATGGTTGTAGGAGGCCACCTTGACTCTTGGGACTTGGGTGATGGCTCCCATGATGATGGAGCCGGTTGCGTACAAAGTATGGATGTGCTTCGTTTGTTAAAAAAAACTGGGTATAAGCCAAAAAGAACTATTCGTGCTGTCTTGTTCATGAACGAAGAAAACGGTTTAAGAGGAGGTAATAAGTATGCTGAAGTGGCTAGTAATAAAAAAGAAAATCATGTTTTTGCCCTGGAGAGTGATGCGGGAGGTTTTACACCCCGCGGATTCTCTTTTGATTGTTCGGAGGAAAATTTGAAACAAGTACATAGCTGGAAAGGTCTTTTTGAACCTTACTATATTCACCTTTTTGAAAAGGGGTATAGTGGGGCAGATATTCGTCCTTTAAAAAATAGTGATATGGTTTTGGCAGGACTTAGACCAGATTCGCAAAGGTATTTTGTGCATCACCATGCCGAGAATGATACGTTTGAGCATGTAAATAAACGGGAGTTGGAACTAGGTGCGGCAAGTATGGCTAGTCTGGTTTATTTGTTTGATAAATATGGAATTGTAAAGTAGGTATTGAGAACTGCTTTAAAATGGGCAAAGAGTCTTTTCTTGCAGAGAGAAGACTCTTTTTTTTACTTCTAAACTGGGATTTTAGAGTTAGTTGGAGCGGAGGTTTGCAACTAAGATTTCCGAACAAATTTGTTTATCTTTGCCCCTCATTAAAAAAATGAAAAATGCAAGACGGAATCTACGCAAAATTCAATACGGACAAAGGTGAGATATTAGTAAAACTTACTCATGATAAAACTCCGGGTACGGTAGGTAACTTTGTTGCCCTTGCCGAAGGAAAACAAGATAATACTGCAAAAGCTGCAGGAGAGCCTTATTATGATGGATTAAAATTCCATAGGGTAATTCCAGATTTTATGGTACAGGGCGGATGTCCTCAAGGTACAGGTACGGGTGATGCCGGATATAAGTTTGATGATGAATTTCATCCAGATCTTAACCACTCGGAACCAGGCGTACTTTCTATGGCAAATGCTGGTCCTGGTACCAATGGGAGCCAGTTCTTTATAACTCATGTACCAACACCATGGTTAGATAATAAGCATACCGTTTTTGGTAAGGTAGAAAGTGGTCAAGATGTAGTAGATGCTATTGCTCAAGGAGACCAGATAAAGAATGTTGAAATTGTTCGTGTTGGTGATGAGGCCCAAAAATGGGATGCTCTAGCTAGCTTCACAAAATTCAAAAGTTCTAAAGAAGAGCGTCTTGCCGAAGAAAAAGCGAAGCAAGCGGCAGAATTAGATAAAATTGCAGCCGGTTTTGATGAGACGGAAAGTGGTCTTAGATATAAAATGATTCAAAAGGGAAGTGGCGCACAGGCAGAAAAAGGCCAAACTGTATCAGTTCATTATGAAGGTTCTTTATTGAGCGGTCAGGTTTTTGATTCTTCATACAAGCGCAATCAACCAATTGATTTTCAATTAGGTGTTGGTCAAGTAATTCCAGGTTGGGATGAAGGTATTCAACTCTTACAGGTAGGAGATAAGGCAAGACTGGTTATTCCATCTAATTTAGGATATGGTAGTGCTGGTGCAGGCGGAGTAATTCCTCCAAATGCCACATTATTATTTGATGTTGAATTGATGGGAGTAAAATAAATTATACATTTTTAGAATGTGGAGAAGCCTTAACAATACTGTTAGGGCTTTTTTTATTCAGCAATATGTATGTTGAAATTGGTAGAGATTGCAGTAAATTTTCATTCAAAAAGACAAAAGCAATCCAGAGCAGGGTGGTTTGGGCCACTCGGCTAAAGAATTAATAGTCTACTTCTGCCCAACAGTATTTATCGGGAGTTCTTAGCTCTATCTGTGCTCACAATTAGCAAAACAATATTTACTACGAGCAATACGAAAACAATACCAAAAAAAGTAAGCATATTCTATTGTTTGGTTAATTGGGGAAAACCTAGTTTTTTACTAGACGCAAAAAAGTAAAAAGGGTTGCGTCAAAAGCTCAATAGTAAATGTACGAAAAATAGTACATAATTGTATTTTGTCTTACGCTAATTAAAAAAAAGCCCCGTTACCAATGGTAACGGGGCTTTTATATAAAAAAAGTTTATGCGTCTTTCTTAGTCTACTACTTTCACATTTACCGCGTTCAATCCTTTTTTACCTTGTTGTAGCTCAAATTCTACAACGTCACCTTCACGAATTTCATCGATCAAACCAGAAATGTGTACAAAGTGATCTTCGCTTGAACCATCTTCAGTGATAAATCCGTAACCTTTAGAATCATTGAAGAATTTTACTGTTCCTTTACTCATAATACAAAAAAATTAAATTAAATTATGGCGCAAATATAACTATAAAAAATTAAATCAATGATTTTTACTAAGTTATCTTTACTTTATCAGAGAGTTATGTGAGCAGTTTTTACTCTTAACCTAACTTGTCTAACCGCTTTTGTGTGAGTTTTTTAGCGGTTTTGTCTTAGTTCTAGATTGATTGTTTTCTACACATACAGGCAAAGCAGCTACTTTTAAAGTTACAGACTAGTAATTTTATGTTGTAAGAATTTTAGAATTAAAAAGAGCCATCTATTGTGTGCGAAATAGATGGCTTTATAGTCGTTTATGAAGATTTTACAAAGTAGGGTCTGGTGTCATGCGTAAATAAGGTTTTACCTCTTTAACGCCTTTACTGAATATGGTCTTAGCATCTTCCGTAGAAATTGCTGGGCTCACTACAACATCTTCGCCATTTTTCCAGTTAGCTGGTGTTGCTACTTTGTGATTAGCTGTAAGTTGCAGAGAATCTATAACTCGTAGTAATTCGTAAAAATTACGTCCTGTAGAAGCCGGGTAGGTCAACATTAACTTTACCGTTCTATCCGGTGCAATAATGAAAACTGAGCGTACGGTTAAAGTACTGTCTGCTTTTGGGTGTATCATGTCATACAGGTCGGAAACCTTGCGGTCTTCATCTGCTATGATCGGAAATTCTACATTAGTTTTTTGAACCTCGTTAATATCCTTTATCCACTCAACATGAGATGCAGCACCATCAACACTTAACGCAATCATTTTTACATTGCGCTTATCAAATTCGCCTTTAAATTGTGCGGCTGTACCTAATTCTGTGGTACAAACTGGCGTGAAATCTGCAGGGTGAGAAAAAAGAATTCCCCAGCTATCACCTAAATAATCATATAAATTAATTTCTCCTATAGAGCTTTCTGCTGTAAAGTTAGGGGCTTTATCGCCCAATCGTATTGTTGCCATTGTATTCTATTTTTAGATTTGAAATTGTAATCCTATAAAAATAGTAGATTAGTCTAGTACAACCTTACGTTTATGGTTAAAAATGTATTAAAGTTTCCTATTTTTAATCCATGGAAAATAAAGAATTGGAGCGATTGAAATATCCGACAGGAAAATTTGAAAAACCTAATCAAATAACCCATGAGCAAATCCAAGAATGGATTCATGTGCTTGAGATGATTCCTAAAGAATTAGAGAACTTAGTTAAGGATTTAACCGATGAGCAATTAGAGACACCCTACCGGCCTGGTGGGTGGACGGTAAGGCAAACTATCCATCATATATCAGACAGTCATCATAACAGTTACATCCGTTTTAAATGGGCTCTTACAGAGGATAATCCAGTTATAAAGGCGTATGATGAAAAAGCTTGGGCAGAGCTTTTTGATACTAAAACTGCGCCTATACAATTGTCTTTAGATCACCTTAAAGCCGTTCACGGTAAGTTGGTTCATTTGCTAAACGGGCTTTCTAATGTTCAACTAAAGATGACGTTTACACATCCCAGTGGAAATGTTCACGTGCCGTTAGATGAGAATATTGGTCACTATGCTTGGCATGGAAGACATCACTTTGCTCAAATTTTAAATTTAATTGAAAGAAAGGGCTGGTAGTATTACTTTTTCCATTTGATGTTACAACCAATACTGGGTTTTTGATTCTCGTCTATTTTTTTGTTTTGTAAGAGTGCATTAATGGCGTTACGTAAATCTTTTCCTGTTACCGGTATGCCGTTTCCTGGTCTGGAATCATCTAGTTGACCGCGATATGCTAGTTGTAGATTGGCATCGAATAAATAAAAATCTGGTGTACAGGCTGCGTCATATTTTTTGCCTACTTCCTGTGTCTCATCATATAAATAAGGGAAAGTATAACCTTCCTCTACAGCTGTCTGTTTCATAAGATGCGGCGCATCTTGCGGATAATTTTCAACATCGTTACTGGAAATAGCAACAAACCCTATCTCTTTAGCTTCGTAATCTTTTGCTAATTTGGCAAGTTGCGGGTTTATGTGTTTCACAAAAGGGCAGTGGTTGCAAATAAAAGCAATTACAGTTCCTTTATTACCCTTTAATTCGTTAAGATTTACGTGTTCTTCAGTTCGAGTATTCAATAAATTAAAATCTGGGGCAGTTGTGCCAAGCGGAAGCATATTACTGAGTGTTCTTGCCATTTTTTGTGTTGTGTTTAGGAATTAAAGTTATAAAAAGTATTTTGAGTGTCTTTGCTAAACCATAATCTATTTTTACCTTCAACTTTTGTAATAAGATTAATCGCATTAAGAATACTATGGACGAGACTATAAATTGGCAAGATTTTGCAAAAATAGATATGCGTGTCGGGACGGTTTTAAAAGTAGATGATTTTCCAGAAGCAAGAAACCCTGCATACCAACTTCATATTAATTTTGGTGAAGAAATAGGAATTAAGAAAACGTCTGCGCAGGTAACTACCCTATATACCAAAGAACAGCTTTTAGGAACGCAAGTTGTGGCGGTCGTAAATTTTCCTAAAAAACAAATAGCTAACTTTATGAGTGAATGTCTTATATTGGGCGCTGTCAATGGCAAGGATGTGGAGCTTTTACAACCAAAAGCAATTGTTGCCAACGGACTGAAAATATCATAATTGCTTGACCGAAAACTTACTAGATAGCGTACCCCTTAATTTTGACGCCCAAGCGCAATGGGTATTGAATATTTCACTTGCTTTGGTAATGTTCGGGATTGCCCTAGACATTTCTATAGCAGATTTTAAAGGACTTTTTCAAAACCCCAAGCCTATATTTACGGGGCTTTTCAGTCAATTTTTTCTGTTGCCTCTTCTAACTTTTTTATTAGTGTTATGTATTGAGCCTATACCTAGTATTGCCTTGGGAATGGTTATGGTAGCTGCTTGTCCGGGTGGGAATGTATCAAATTTTGTATCTCATATGGCAGGCGCAAATACAGCTTTGTCTGTAAGTTTAACGGCAGCAGCAACTTTGTTAGCCATTGTTTTTACACCTTTAAATCTTCAGTTTTGGGGAAGTTTGTATCCACCAACAAATCAAATTTTAAAAGAAGTGGCTTTATCTCCTTGGCAGATGATTCAATTGGTTTCCTTGTTATTGGGTTTTCCTTTGGTTTTAGGCATATGGGTAAACCACCTGAAACCTCGTTTGGCAAAAAAAATGGGTAAAGTTCTTAAAGTTGTTTCATTGGTCTTTTTTATACTATTGGTATTTTTGGCCTTGTATAACAACCGCGTTGTATTTTATGATTATGTAATGTATGTTTTCTGGATTGTTGTCCTACATAATATATTGGCTTTTTTAACGGGATTTTCATTTGCCAAATTAATGGGTTTATCTAAAAGAAATATACGTTCCATTACTATAGAAACGGGTATCCAAAATTCTGGGCTAGGTTTGCTTTTAATTTTTTCTTTTTTTGACGGCCTAGGCGGAATGGCATTATTGGCTGCTTTCTGGGGAGTCTGGCACTTAGTATCAGGTCTCACACTTGCTGCTTTTTGGAGTTATAAACCAATTAAAACCGAAACACTGACTTGAAGAATATAGGCTATCAATTATTGAAAACCTGGATTAAGACGGGATTACATCTTTATTACGGGAAAATACAAGTTTCAGGGCTGGATAATGTACCTAAGGACAAGCCTGTACTTTTTTTACCAAACCACCAAAGTGCACTGTTAGATGTGTTATTGATTGCGGTAGATTGTAATCGTAAACCATTCTTCTTAACACGTTCGGATGTGTTTACGAAGCCTAGCCTAAAGAAGTTTTTTGCCTATCTAAGAATGATTCCTATTTATAGAATTAGAGATGGGAGGGAGGCCTTAAAAAACAACCAAGCTGTATTTGATCAATGTGCCGAAATTTTTGGGAATGGACATGCTATCGTAATGTTTCCGGAAGCTAACCATAATATTAAACGTCGTGTGAGGCCTTTAAGTAAGGGGTTTACCCGTATTCTTTTCAATGCTGTGGATAGATTGCCGGATACGGATATTCATATTGTTCCCGTGGGTCTTAATTATAGAAGTAATTCTGGTTTTCCTGATCGGGTGGCCATCTATTTTGATGAGAGTATTGTGGTAAATACCCTGTATGATGCCAATGATGTTCAAGGGTCGGTCAATACGGTAAAAGGGATGGTTTCTGACAGGCTAAAGCATCTAACAACACATATAGAAGATGAGAATAACTACGATTCTATTTCAGGACAACTGAATGCTTTGAACGCAGATTTTCTAAATCCGTTTGAAACCAATAAAACCATTGAAACTCTCAATACATCTGTAGCTGCTGATGGTATTATTAAGAAAAAAGAAGGACTCCGGTCACTGACAAAAGCAATATTTGAGCTAGTAAATTTTCCGTTACTTATAGTATGGCGTAAATGGGCAAAACCTAAAGTTTGGGAACCAGAATTTATGGGAACCCTTCGTTTTGGGTTTGCGTTGCTAGCGTACCCTGTGTATTATGCCTTACTCTTTACTGTAGTTACGTTATTAAGTGATAGCCTTGTAGGAGTGATAGTTGTACTGACTTTATTTCTTTACAATTGCCTTTATGTTCGTAGCAATTAAATTAGAGGCTTAAGGACGAATTTGTAGAAATAAAAAACGACCCTGAAAAGGGTCGTTTTAATATAGTTTTATCTGTTTTTAAATATCGTCAAAACTAACATCGGTAAAATTACCTGTTTCAGTAGATTTTAATTCGCCGTTTGTAGTTGTTACTTCCTCTTCTTTCTTAAAGTCTTTTTGGTGGCGTTCAGAGATAACTTCAGCGCCTTTCTCATCAATTATAAAATTCATCATTTCCTCTACGTTGTCTTTAAAGGCTTCAAAATCTTCCTTATAAAGGTAGATTTTATGTTTTTTGTAATGGAAAGAACCATCGTCATGAGTAAATTTTTTGCTCTCGGTGATGGTTAGATAGTAATCGCCTGCCTTGGTACTTCGTACATCAAAGAAATACGTGCGCCTACCTGCCCGTAAAACTTTGGAATGAATTTCCTCCTGGTCCATTGAATCTTTTTCGTTCATCGCGTTTATAGTGTAGTTAATAGTTGTTAATCTTTCAAAAATGTAAAAAAAAAGCCAATACGGCAACAATTTTTCAGTTTTCTTTCTCTGACAGTTGTGTGTAGTACAAATCTTTGTAATATCCTTCAACACTGTTTAAATCAGTGTGGTTACCTTCTTGAAGAAGTTCCCCATTGGAGAGGACCAATACTTTATCAGCATTTTTTGCAGATGAAACCCTATGACTAACTATAAGTGTGGTGCGGTTTTTGGAGGCTTTTTTAAGGTTGTTCAAAATTTCTTCTTCGGTTTCCGTATCTACGGCAGACAGGCAATCGTCAAAAAGATATACTTCTGGTTTTTTTAATAAAGCCCTAGCAATGGACACTCTTTGTTTTTGCCCACCACTAAGAGTAATTCCCCTTTCGCCAAGAACAGTTTCATATTCTTTTTGAAAACCTATTATATTTTCATGTACTACCGCATTCTTTGCAGCCTCTGTAACTTCATCATCTGAGGCATTTTCTTTCCCGAACTTAATATTGTTTTTAATGGAATCCGAGAATAAGAAAGCATCCTGTGGTACAGCACCAATGGCTTTTCTTAAGCTATCAATATTCAACTCTTTAATTGGAGTGCCATCTATTAATATTTCTCCGGAAGTTACATCATACAATCTGGCAATAAGATCTAAGATGGTAGACTTTCCAGAACCGGTTTTACCAAGAATAGCAACAGTTTCACCTTCGTTTATAGTAAATGAGATATTCTTAAGGGCTGTAATTTCTGTATCCTCATAGGTAAAGGTTACATTCTTAAATTCTATTTTACCCTTAATTGGTGTTTCTTCAAGAACGGTATTCTTAATATCTGGAGTTTCATTTAAAAATTCGTTGATTCGTTTTTGTGAAGCTTCGGCACGTTGTACAATAGAGGTTAACCAGCCAATAATAGCCACTGGCCACGTAAGCATATTTACATAAAGGACAAATTCAGCAATAACACCAGAAGATGCTATTTCTCCATTTATATACTGTTTCCCGCCAATGTAGATAACAAAAATGTTACTGATGCCTATAAGTAATATCATAAGAGGAAAAAACCAAGCGTTCACCTTGGCCAAATCCATACTCTTATCTTTTCCCTCTACAGCCAAAGCACTCAAATCGCTATTGGTTTGAGGTTCTAAAGCGTATGCTTTAATTACGGAAACCCCAGAAAATACTTCTTGAGTAAACGTAGAAAGGTTAGAAAGGTATTGTTGTACAATAGTGCTGCGTTCATGTATTACCTTACTTATGTAATAGATAAGAACTGATAAAATAGGTAGAGGAATTAACGTGTATGCTGCCAATGTAGGAGCAGTCATAAACATAATGGGGATGATACAGGCAAATAAAGTGATGGTATTGATTCCATACATTAAAGCAGGCCCCGCATACATACGAACTTGATTAACGTCTTCACTAATACGGTTCATGAGATCTCCCGTTCTATTTTTCTTGTAGAAATTTAAACTAAGAAATTGGTAATGATCAAATATTTCATTTTTAAGGTCATATTCAATATATCTAGAGACATTGATTATGGTCTGGCGCATGAGAAAGGTAAAGAAGCCAGATAGAAGTGCAGCACCTACAATTATTAAAATATATTCTAGGAGAAGACCTTTGGCGGCTGATTCTTCAACCTGCCCATCCATAAATTTTTCGATTACTGTTATCGATTCTTTTACATATCTGGGCATGACCAGTTGCAGCACACGCGCAATAATTGTTATGAACAACCCGGTCAATAATTTGGACCAATATTTTTTGAAGTATTTATTTAGGTGTGCAAGTTCCTTCATGAAGGGTATATACTATAGCTATAGTTAATTGGTCAAAGATAGGGGTTTGGGTATAAACCATATGTTATAAATACCATAAGATGTGGAGTAATTACAAATTAATATCAAATATATACGGCAAACCTGAAACGTTAAATTTACGGTAAGTTTTTATATTTTAAATCCTTCAAGAAGCTTAAAAACAGGGCCTTGCGAGAGTGTTTAGGGATTAAAGTGAAATGTTGTTGGTGTTTCACCGTTTTGTATAGTAGTCTTTTGGGCTTTATTCTTATTTTTGCGTCGTGAAAGTCAAACCAATACTATTCCAAAAAAGTTCTTTAAAATGCTAACACGAAGACATATACGGGTAAAAGTAATGCAATGTATTTATGCCATTACCCAATCTAAAGACGAATCTTTAGAGAAACAAGAAAAATTTCTACGGTTTAGCATAGATAATATGTATACCCTTTATCTTTTAATGCTGAGCTTGATGATAGAGATTCAGCAAAGAGGGTCGGACCAATTAAGGATTTCTTCAAAAAAGTATTTGGCTACGGCTTCGGATAACTTTCCGGACCAGGCAAAGTTTGTTAACAACAAGCTATTGCTTCAATTGGTACATAATGAACCATTAAAAGCAGAGCTCAAAAAGAGAAAGCTAGACAATTGGTATTTGAACGAAGAGTATGTGAAGATTATTTACAACAACATCGTTAAAAGTACTGCCTACCAAGAGTATATGTCTGTAGAAGGCAGTACCTATGCAAAAGACAAAGAGCTCATCATTACTTTGTTCAGAGAGGTTATTGCACCAGATGAAAAAATCTATGACTATTTTGAAGATAACAACCTTACTTGGGTAGACGATATTCCTATTGTAAATACTTATATCCTAAAACAGTTTAAAAAGGTGAATCAAGATCAATCTACTTCTTTCTTTTTACCTCGTTTGGTTAAGGATAAAGAAGATATGGAGTTTGCAAAAAAGCTACTTAGAAAAACTTTGTTGAAAGACGGGGAGCTTACTAAAGAAATAGAAGGTAAAACTCCAAATTGGGATAAAGACCGAATAGCGGATATGGATGCCATTTTATTAAAAATGGCCATTTGTGAGTTATTGAACTTTCCATCTATACCAGAAAAGGTAACTATTAACGAATTTTTAGAGATTGCGAAAGAATATTCTACTCCCAAAAGCAGTATTTTTATCAATGGTATTCTAGATAATTTAGTAAAAGAATACAAAAAGGAAGGAAAGCTTAACAAAATGGGCAGAGGGCTCATTTAAAATAAATGATTAATTTTACCCCAAATTAAAGTTATAGATATGAGAAAAACATTTTTTGCCCTAAGTATATGTTCGCTTTTAGCGTTCGTTTCGTGTAAAGAAAATGCATCAAGTAAAGTGAAATCAGATAATGTTACGGAGGCTGCTGTGCGCGATGAAGCTGGTAAACAAATTCCCGTTATGGTTTTTGAGAAAGCAGAACATGATTTTGGTACTATAGAGCAGGGTACTCCTCAAGAAACTATTTTTGCGTTTACAAACACTGGTAATGCACCTTTGATCATTACAAATGCAACCAGTTCTTGTGGTTGTACGGTACCTAACCCACCAAAAGACCCTATCGCACCAGGTGAAACAGGTGAGTTGGTTGTTAAGTTTAACGGATCAGGTCAAAACCAAGTAACTAAAACTATTACAGTAAACGCTAATACTGAAAAAGGTACAGAGCAATTACGTATTAAAGCATTTGTTAATCCTAAAGGAGCAGCTCCAGTAGGACCAACAAAATAATAACAGATCAGACACTAAAAACATGGGTGATATAGGACAGTTTCTTCCAATGATATTGATTTTTGTGGTTGCGTATTTCTTTATGATACGCCCCCAAATGAAACGTCAGAAGGACGAAAAAAAATTCGCAGCTGAATTAAAAAGAGGCGATAGGGTAATTACAAAAAGTGGTTTGCACGGTAAAATCATGGACTTAAATGACAATGATTTTTCTTGCATATTAGAAACCATGGCAGGTAAGTTAAAGTTTGATCGTTCTTCCATTTCAATGGAAATGAGCAAAAAACTAAATGCTCCCGAAAAGAAGTAAAAATACATTTTAAGTATATGAAAAACACCGCTATTTAATAGCGGTGTTTTTTTTGGTCTTGTGCTACCCTAAATTAGTATATTCATGTTCTCAATTAAACAACTTGAACAATGTACCATAATAGAAGAAACTTTATCAAAAAAAGTTCATTGGCCTTGGCAGGCTCAAGTGCCGCATTTTTATTCCCTATGGAATTATTGGCCACCTTGCGTAAAAAAGTAGGTCCTAATGATCAAATTAATGTAGGACTTATTGGTTGCAAAGGTATGGGGTTTAGTGACCTTACCTCAATGCTTAAAATTAGCGAGATTAGTGTAATGGCGCTGTGCGATGTAGATGAAGCTGTATTAAAAGCTAGAACTGCAGATCTTGAAAAAGCAGGGATTAAAAAACCTATGTGGTACCGTGATTATCGAAAATTATTGGAAAACAAAGATATTGATGTAGTAATTATAGGTACGCCGGATCATTGGCACTGTTTACAATTGACCGATGCACTTACGGCAGGTAAAGACGTGTATTGCGAGAAGCCGATAGCAAACTCTATTCAGGAGGCAAATATCATGTTAAACTATGCGAGTTCTAGTGATCGTATGGTTCAAGTAGGTCAGTGGCAGCGTAGTCAGCCTCACTTTGTAGATGCCATTAATTTTGTGCATTCCGGAAAACTGGGAAGCATTAGACTGGCAAAAGCATGGGCTTATCAAGGTTGGATGAAACCGGTTCCGGTTGTTGCGGATTCAGCTGCTCCGGAAGGAGTAGATTATAAAATGTGGCTTGGTCCGGCACCTGAACGAGCTTTTAATGCAAATCGGTTCCATTTTAATTTTCGCTGGTTTTGGGATTATGCAGGTGGATTAATGACTGATTGGGGCGTGCATTTATTGGATTACGCTTTATACGGAATGAAAGCAGGAAACCCAAAATCGGTAATGGCGCTGGGCGGAAAGTTTGCGTACCCAAATGATGCTTCCGAAACTCCGGATACATTACAAACGGTTTTTGAATATGATAAATTTTCAATCCTTTGGGAGCACGCCACAGGAATTGACGGCGGAAATTATGGACGTAACCACGGTATCGCTTTTATAGGTAACAATGGCACCCTAGTAGTAGATCGCAACGGTTGGGAAGTAATACCAGAAGAAGAGTTTGCAGGTTGGGGTAAAAAGGGAACACCAAAAATAAAAGCTGTTTCATACAATAAAGGCGAAGCAAGCGGACTCGATCTACATACGGCAAACTTTATTGACGCTGTAAAAAGCCGGGACAACTCCAAACTAAACGCACCTATAAAAGTAGGTTACGATGCTGCTATGGTATCGCATATGGGTAATGTTGCTTTTAAAACCGGCAATCGTATCTATTGGGATGACGCTACAGGAAAATTTAAGGAAGAAGAAGCGAACAAATTAATTACCGCCAACTACCAAAACGGCTGGAAACTACCTATGCTTTAAAAATGTAATGCTCCCAAACCTATATTAAACAGGGCTTTGGGAGCTTTTTTTTACCGATATGCGTCGTTCAATCCTTTACCTTCAACAATCATTGGTAAGATTTTCTCTAGACGACTTAGCTTTGTTTTTTCGCGTTTTGCATTTGCAATGTATTCTGCGTATTCTTTTTGTTTGTAGAAAGATAATTCTTTAAAAGAATCTTTAGCTTTCAGTTGAGTTCTAAACGCCTCTTCTAGCTCAATAGGAAGTACCACATTGGTAACCTTCTTTTTTGGACTTTTAATTAATTCAATGCCTTTTTTCTGGTTTTCTATGGCCTCATTAATATATGCTGAAACTTTCATGGCATTGATATCGTCTTCGGAATAAAACTTCCAATGGCGCATGGCTTGGGTTTTCCCCTCTTGGGCATTTTCTAATAGGTTTTCGGAATCGCTTAAAAAGACACCGTTAAAAAACCAGATTCCAAAATGTTTTTTGAACTTACAGATAGCAAGAACATTCTTCTCATTAATAGTGTATGTTGGAATGCTCCATTTGTAAGTTTCTACCAACTCGGTTTGTAACGCCAATTTGCGTAACTGTGCAATACCATTTTTAAAATGATGTTCATTGCCATAATAGGCTGCTACCTTTTCGGATGCATCCATGAACTTGGTTTTTTTAGAGTTTCTTTCCTAAAGATAAGGATTTGACACTATTCTGCCTTTTTTGCCGCCAGTTCACATATTTTAATGATTACCTCAGTAGCCTTTATCATGCTTTCCACAGGAACATATTCATATTTTCCGTGAAAATTGTGTCCGCCTGCAAAGATATTAGGGCAAGGTAGCCCCATATAGCTCAGTTGTGAACCATCCGTTCCGCCGCGTATAGGTTTTATGATAGGAGTAACACGCATGGCCTCCATAGCTTCTTTAACTAATTCTACAATATGAAAAACAGGTTCAACCTTTTCGCGCATGTTAAAATACTGGTCTTTTAGTTCTAGGCTAATACAGTCTCCATGAATAGCATTCAATTTTTCCGCAATATCACGGAGCAGCTGTTTTCTGTTTTCAAAGTAAGACTTGTCGTGATCACGAATGATCATTTCAAACTCGGCATGCTCAATTTCGCCTTGTATATGGTGAACGTGAAAAAAACCTTCCCTGCCCGAAGTGTTTTGTGGGGTTTCTTCAGGAGGTAAAATTTCAAGAAATTCGCTGGCGATACTTATGGCATTTACCATTTTGTTTTTAGCATAGCCGGGATGTACACTTTTACCTTTAATAACAACCTTGGCACTGGCTGCATTAAAATTTTCGTATTCAAGTTCGCCAACTTGGCTTCCATCCATAGTATAAGCCCAGTCTGCGCCAAACTTCTCAACATCAAAATGATGAGCACCACGACCAATTTCTTCATCTGGCGTAAAACCTACTCTAATTTTACCATGTTTTATTTCCGGATGGTTGATAAGGTATTCCATTGCCGTGATAATTTCGGTAATCCCGGCCTTATCATCGGCACCAAGAAGGGTAGTGCCATCTGTAGTAATCAAGGTTTGACCTTTATACTGTAATAAATCCTCAAAATAATCAGGAGAGAGTATGATGTTCTCCATGTGGTTCAGGACAATATCCTTACCATCATAATTCTCAATAATCTGTGGATTCACATTTGTTCCAGAAAAATCGGGAGAAGTATCAAAATGAGAAATAAACCCGATGGTCGGCACATCAATGTTAATGTTGCTGGGCAATGTTGCGGTGATGTAAGCCTTGTTGTCAATAGAAACTTCTTCCATTCCTATTTCCAGTAATTCTTCAACCAGTAAATCTGCTAAATACCATTGTTTTTCAGTACTCGGGGTCGTTTTTGAATTGGGGTCGCTTTGCGTGTCTATTTTGACATACTTTAAAAAGCGATTAATGATATTTTGCATCAGCTTATTTTTAAATCAAAAGTACAAAATTGGGCTTATTAGAAACAAAAGAACCTTTTTTTAAGATTATCTTTTTACTGATTTTCCTACGTTAAAAATAAAAAATACTTAACTTCTCGTTGAATTAACTCAAACTCATGATTATGAAAAAGCAGTATTTTTTATGCTATGCACTCTTTTTGAGTGTTATAGGAATTGCCAGTGCCCAAATATCAGGTACGGTTTTAGATGAAGATGGTGGCCCTCTCCCGGGAGCTTCAGTCGTAATAAAAGGAACGACTACAGGTTCCACGACAGATTTTGACGGTTTATTTTCGATTGATGCGGAAGTAGGCGACAAATTGGTCATCTCTTACATTGGTTATGAAACCAAAGAAGTAACCGCTGCAGCAGGGGGAATGAGTGTGCAACTCTCATCTGGTGTAGCTCTGTCAGAGGTAATTATTGTAGGTTCTCGTAATCCCAACAGAACGGCTACTGAAAGTACGGTTCCGGTAGATGTGATTAGTATGAAGGAACTGAATAGTGTTGCGCCTCAGGTGAACCTGAATCAGATATTAAATTATGTAGCACCTTCCTTCACATCAAATACCCAGACCATTTCAGATGGTACGGATCACGTAGATCCTGCTTCTTTGCGTGGTTTAGGTCCTGATCAGGTATTAGTGCTGATTAATGGAAAAAGAAGGCATACGTCTTCTTTGATCAATGTAAACGGAACTTTTGGACGAGGTAGCGTTGGTACGGATTTAAATGCCATACCCGCAGCAGCAATACAACGTATAGAAGTATTACGGGATGGTGCAGCGGCGCAATATGGTTCTGATGCTATTGCAGGGGTAATTAATATTGTATTGAATAAAAGTGTAAATGAATTAAATACTACCGTTACAACAGGTGCTAATTTCTCTAAGAATGCCAATGATCAAACTGGTGGTGTAGATGGTGCTACTACCAACATTGCGGCAAGTTATGGGGTTCCTTTGGGGGTAAACGGAGGTTTCTTGAATCTTTCCGGTGATTTTGATGTTCGCCAAGCTTATGGTAGAATGAATGAATGGGAAGGTGAAGTTTTTAATCAATATAACGTGGTTGAGCGTTTTGCCGGTAACGATGGTTACAATTTGACTAATTTGTTGGATGATGACGTAACGGATGTTATTCAATACGCAAATCAAGCAGGGATAAACTTGAACGGAGCAACTACAAAAGCTCAGCTTCAGCCTATTTTATCTGCGGATGCTACAGATGCAGAACTTGCGGCTAGAGGGCAGCAACGTAGCGATTACAATATGAGAGTTGGACAATCCGCATTACGCGGTGGACGAATCTTTGCAAACTTTTCTTTGCCTTTAGATGATAATGGAACTGAAGTATACTCCTTTGCAGGAATCAGCTCTAGAACTGGTAATTCTGCAGGTTTTTATCGTCTGCCGAATCAAAGTAGAACTTTTACCCCAGCTTATAATGATGGATTTCTACCTGAAATTAATTCAACTATTAAAGACAGATCATTATCTGTTGGTATAAAAGGAAAAATTAATGAATGGGATGTTGATTTGAGCAACACCTACGGAAAGAACTCTTTCCTTTACACCATTGGAAACACATTTAACGCATCTATGCAAAATGCATCACCCACTATTTTTGATGCAGGTGGTTTTTCTTTTGCACAGAATACAGCAAATTTAGACGTCACTCGCTTTTTTGAAGATGCCATGTCTGGTTTGAATGTTGCTTTTGGAGCTGAGTATCGTGTAGAGAATTATGACATCGTTCAAGGGGAAGAGGCTTCGTATTCACAATATACTGCAGATGGTCAGCGTATCACTTTAGCTTCGCAACAGCCAGCACAAGACTTTTTTGGTAACGGAAGGCCTGGGGGGTCACAGGTTTTTCCAGGATTTAGTCCTGGTAATGAACTATCTCGTGGTCGTAGCAGCGTTGCAGGTTATATAGATATAGAGGCAGATTTCTCGGAGAGATTCTTAGCGAGTTTCGCTACACGTTTTGAGGATTATAGCGATTTTGGTTCAACCATCAACTTTAAATTGGCGACTCGTTATAAAATTTCTGATAATTTAAACATTAGAGGTGCAGCCAATACGGGTTTTAGGGCTCCTTCTTTACATCAGATCAACTTCAACTCTACATCAACTATTTTTGATCAGAATGGTGATCCTCAAGAAGTGGGAACTTTTGCAAATGACAGTCGTGCGGCTAAACTTTTGGGCATTCCAGAATTAAAAGAAGAAACTTCCAGTAGTGTTAGCCTAGGGCTTACAGCAAAGATTCCTGATGCTAATTTGACGATTACTGTTGATGGCTATTATGTTGAAATTAATGATAGGGTAGTCTATACAGGTCAGTTTGAAGGTCCTGGCACAGGAACGGAATTGGACAATCTATTGAGTCAGGCTAACGCAACTGCCGCTTCTTTCTTTGCAAATGCCATTAACACAGAATCTCGTGGATTGGATTTAGTTATTACGCACCAGGCAACTTTAAGTGATAAGTGGAGATTGAAATCCGATCTAGCGGGTACGTTTTCAAAAACCAACCAAATAGGAGATATTAATTCTTCCGAAGTATTGGAAAATGCTGGTCTGGTAGATACGTATTTTCCAGAGGATAGTAGAGTATATTTAGAGGAGGCCGTACCCCGTACAAAGCTTAATCTTTCTAATAGTCTTACGTCTGACAAATGGATTATGTTTTTGAGAAACGTATATTTTGGTGAAGTAACCGAAGCTACTACGGTTGTGGAAAATCAACAAGTTTTTGGTACTAAAATCGTTACAGACCTTTCTATTGGGTACAAAGCAACAGATGCTTTGACCTTGACTTTGGGAGCTAACAACTTATTAGATATCTACCCAGATAGAGCAGAAGAGCAGTTTGGTAATAGAAGCTCAGGACGTTTTGATTGGTCGCGTAGAGCTCAACAATTTGGTATTGGCGGTAGGTTTTTGTTTGCTAGAGTGAATTTTACCCTAAAGTAAAAGATTAGAAATATATAAGAATAAACAGAAAGACTGTCCGAAAGGGCAGTCTTTTTTTGTAATAAGGATGTCATACACAGAGGAAATATAATTTTTCACTTAAATTACTGTTTATATAAACGGAATCGAATTTTAAACAAGATTGTATGTTTCGTAAGTTGTATGGTTTGATAGTGTTTTTGATGTTGTTTTCGGTGGGAAATGCCCAAAATTGCACATTGGATATTGGTGGAAAAAACAATGAGACCATCAAAACTATTTTTCAATTAAACGAGGAGCAGGTAGGAATCATGGAAGCGCTGCAGGGTGAGTTAGCGGTCACAACAAAAAGTTTAGAAGAGCAGATAGAGAAATTATTAGCGCAGCATCCGCAGAGTACTGAAGAAGATCTTATTAAATTGGCAGAAAAGTATAAGGCATTGCAACAACAATTGGTTCAAGTGGCTTATGATAGTGACAAGCAACTTTTGTCCGTTTTTAATATGAAGCAGTACGAGCGTTATCTTCAGCTTTGTAACGAAGCCATACGTATACCAATAAAAGTAGTTCCCAAAACGTACGAAACTCCAATAAAGGAAGAATAAGCGTTAGTAATTTACTATTCAATTTTTTACATCCATTTCAAATTTTAAAAATAGTAGGAAGTAGTTTCTATACTAGGGGTAAGTTTGTATTTTTGCGCAAACACAACCACGTTCATGTATAAGACCTTCCTTCAGCCATTACTTTTCTCGCTAGACGCGGAAAAAGCCCATCATGTTACTTTTTCTTTAGTTCGTTTTCTTTGTAAAATCGGTTTTTCAGGAATTTTTAGAGCTATCTACAAAATAGAAGACCCCCGTTTGGAAAAGGAAGTTTTTGGTATAAAGTTTAAAAACCCTGTAGGTCTGGCCGCTGGTTTTGATAAGGATGCCAAACTGTACAATGAACTATCTAATTTCGGGTTCGGATTTGTTGAGATAGGCACACTTACGCCCAAGCCACAACCTGGAAATCCAAAGACAAGATTGTTTAGGTTAAAGCCAGATCAGGCCATAGTGAACCGAATGGGCTTTAATAATATGGGGGTACAAGACGCCGTGGAGCGCTTAAAGAAAGAACATAAAGTGCTTATAGGGGGTAATATTGGTAAGAACAAGGTAACGCCTAATGAAGATGCCGTTTCCGATTATCTTATCTGTTTTAATGCCCTTTTTGACCATGTGGACTACTTTGTAGTTAACGTGAGTTCTCCCAATACACCTGGACTTCGGGAGCTTCAAGATAAAGAACCGCTTACGGCTCTTTTATTAGAGTTGAAAAAAGAAAACACAAGCTTGGCCTCGCAGAAGCAACAAAAAGAAAAGCCCATTCTTCTAAAAATAGCTCCTGACTTAACGGACGACCAATTATTGGATATTATTGCTATCGTAGACGATACTAAAATTGACGGTGTTATCGCTACCAATACAACTATTGAGCGTAAAGATTTAAAATCTGAAGAATCACTAACCAAAGAAATGGGCGGACTAAGCGGAAAACCATTGACCAATAGAAGTACAGAGGTAATCCGTTTCTTGGCAGATAAAAGCAATAAAGCTTTCCCGATCATTGGAGTAGGAGGCATACACTCAAAAAAAGATGCACTAGAAAAGTTAGAAGCGGGAGCAGATCTAATTCAGTTGTATACGGGTTTTATTTACGAAGGGCCGGGTTTGATAAAGAGGATTAATAAGGCTATTTTGAAGGGGTAGAGCAACAAGGTACGTTTGTACAACTGTTGCCAATATAATTAGAAATTTGTAATTGGTTCGTAATTGGTGTATATTTACACCAAATAAATTTACTCTCATGGCAAGACAGAGCATTTCATTTACACAACCAAATGATGAGTGGTTAAAATCACAGGTTGACACCCAGGAATATTCCAGTAAAAGTGAACTCGTTAACGATTTAATTAGACAGGCAAGAAAGCAGCAAATAGAAATAGACTGGATTAAGGCTAAATTAGATAAAGCCGAGAATAGTGGATTCTCCAATGATAGCAAGGAACAAATTTTAGCGCAAGCCAAGTCATAATTAATGTCTGATTATAGACTAAGCAACGCTGCAAAAGATGACTTGATACGAATTCATCGATATGGAGTAAAAAAGTTTGGAATGGTCCAAGCTGACAAATACTTTGATTCTTTTTTTGAGTACTTCAACATCATTGCTCAAAGTCCCTATTCATTCGAAGCAGTTGATTTTATAAAAAAGGGATATAAGCGGTGTGTATGTGGTGCCGATAGTATTTACTATAAAATTAATGGTAACACCGTAGAAATAATTGCAATTATCGGCAGACAGGATTTAAAAAATATACTTTAAGCTTATAGGCTAAAATGCTGTTGTCCGAACTATCACTAAATAATTCGGTTTTTGGACGAAAAAGTAACAAGGCATTCCTGATTATCTGGGTAGACAGCATACATTAGGAAAAAGACGCTTATTTGAATCAGTAGACAAGTTGGATGAGTCGTTAAGTAAAAATATATTTGGAACAGATGTAAGGCATCCAGCTAAGTGTTTCGTAGGAATTCCAAAAGAGTAGAAGGATGAGCAATTGGAAATTGCGAGAAATGCAATTAGAATTGATGAGAAAATTGTTTTTGAGAATTATAAGCTTTTGATTAGAACCGGAAGGCGAATTTTTAAAAATCCAACAATATTGTAGTATTATTAAAAAAGATATTCAAGTCAAATCGATGCATAATATTTAAAAAAAATATGCATTTAGTTTGTCATGACAAAAGAATTAGATTCTATAAAAAGCTGTATAAAATCAAAAACAAGTGCTATTTAGCCCAATAATCCATCACCAAAACACCGCCTAAATGAGGTCCTAAAACTTCCCCAAAAGCCTTATGGTCTGGGTGGGGTAAGTAAATAGCGCGGTCTTCTTCGCTATTAAAAGTCAGGAAAAAACAGTGGGTGAAACCATCATTTAGCCCTTCGGGGCTATTGTTCAGTCCCCATTCGTAACCTACTATTTGCGGAATTTTAGAAGGTAATGCAGTAAATGCATCCTCAACTTTTTTAATGTCTTCTTTAGAAGTTTCGGGTTTGAATTTAAATAATACTACATGGCGTAACAAGCTGTCTTTTTGCATGGAAGTTTTGTGTATTAGTGGCTTGGAGTTATTTCTACTTTCAAAAGCTACTAAAAGCAATGCTACCAAAACGAGGCTTAAGCTGAATGTAATGTAACTCTGTTTCATGTTGTATATTTTTGTGATGCAACTACTCTCATGGTCAAACCTAAGGGGAATTGCGACCAACTAAAAATTCAGGATACAAATGCATATCATTTTATTCATGCCTGAATTTAGGACAAGATATAAAAAAGAGTAGTTACTTTGGTGCGCACACGAAAGTTTCCAGAGCAATTTTTTGTGATATAAGATTTCAAATAAAAACAAAACAGAATTTCATTACAGTGAATTACGAAACACTCTACACTTTTATGTTGGCTACTGTGGCTTTGTCTATGTCGCCTGGTCCGGATAACATTTATGTATTAATGCAGAGTTTAGTTAATGGTAAAAAATATGGCTTAGCAACTACTGCAGGTCTTATTTCGGGATGTTTGGTACATACCAGTTTGCTTGCTTTTGGTGTCTCTGTCATTATTAAGGAGAGTGAAACCCTGTTTTTTGGAATTAAACTGCTAGGAGCTTTGTATCTCTTTTATCTGGCCTTTAAAGTCTTTAAAAGCAGTGGTAATTTGGAACTAACGGAAGGAGCCGTACCTAAAAAAGGACTTTGGGAGTTGTTTAAGCAAGGTTTTATCATGAACGTTCTTAACCCTAAGGTTACTATTTTTTTCTTGGCATTTTTTCCCGGGTTTCTGTTTAGTGAAGAGATGAGTACCACAATTCAGTTTTATGTCTTGGGGTTACTTTTTATGTTTATATCTTCTATTGTTTTCAGTTTAATAGCTATTCTATCCGGGAGTATTTCGGTGTATTTTAAAGAGAGCTCCAAGGTTGGAGTTTATCTAAAATGGCTTCAAATCATTGTGTTTATTGGTATTGCGGTCTATATCTTAGTATCGGATAATTAATGCTAATTTTGAGTAGGTTTATGAGCCTAGTTGAAACTTACTTAAAATGATGGAAAAGGTAAAGGTTATAGAATGTCCTAGGGATGCCATGCAAGGCATCAAACCTTTTATTCCTACCCATGAAAAGGTAAAATACATTCAATCGCTCTTAGGTTGTGGTTTCGATACTATAGATTTTGGGAGTTTTGTTTCACCAAGGGCAATTCCGCAAATGGTAGATACCGCTGAGGTGCTGTCAAAACTCGACCTATCAAAAACAAAAAGTAAACTCTTAAGTATTGTAGCAAACGTGAGGGGCGCGGAAGACGCGTGCAAACATCCGGAAATACAGTACCTAGGATATCCGTTTTCTATTTCCGAGAATTTTCAGATGCGGAATACCCATAAAACCATTGACCAATCCGTAGAAATTCTTCAAGAAATATTGAACATTGCAGATGCTTCTGGTAAAGAGGTCGTTACCTATATTTCTATGGGTTTCGGTAATCCTTATGGTGACCCCTGGGATGTAGATATTGTTGGGGAATGGACAGAAAAGTTAAGTGGAATGGGTGCTAAAATTTTATCACTTTCGGATACCGTAGGTACTTCCACACCAGAGGTGATAGAATATCTTTTTTCACAATTGATTCCTAGATATCCAGAAATAGAATTCGGGGCCCATTTACATACAACACCTGCCAAATGGCATGAGAAGGTAGATGCTGCATATAAATCAGGTTGCCGTAGGTTTGATGGCGCCGTTCAAGGTTTCGGCGGCTGCCCAATGGCTAAAGATGAGCTTACCGGTAATATGCCTACCGAGAAAATGCTTTCCTACTTCACAACAGAAAAAGCAGATTCAGGTGTTAATTGGATGGTTTTTGAGGCTGCCTACAATAAGGCTACAGAGTTATTTTCTACATATCATTAATTGTCTTTGTCACCACACATTTCATTTAAATAACTGTCTAAGTTTAGTTGAAACAGCGTACCGTCTACCAAATCTTGAACAGCACTCAATTCTTTTTGATTCATAGCTAAAGTAATTTGTGGGGCAGGTGTATCTAGAAGTAGTGACCTACAAGTATCATGTTGTTGGCAATCTATACACGGACTATTACTTTTCATGGTACACTCAATATTTCTTTTAAATTGTACCAGTTCGTTCTGGCTTAAAAGTAGGCCGGTATCCCTAAAAACAATCTGCACCTTTTTTTGGTCTTTAGCGGTGGGGCGTTTCCATTGAAATGCTACGCCAAATGGGTTGTGGTAAATGGGATTAATATCTTCCATAGTGTGGTTCTTAATGTATTTGAGGTTTAATAATAGTTCTCAAGCAGAGTTGTAATGCTTATTCAAAAGTAATATTTTTATTTAGATTAATTATAAATAGTGTAATTATTTCAATTATTGTATAACCAGAAACGGTGTTATCTTTCTTTTTTTACTCTCTCTTACCATCACTATTATTTAGATTTAATAAAAATAATTTTGCGTAGCTAAATCACATGTCTTAGTTTTGCGCTCTATTTAAATCAAGTCTAAATAAATTTCAAACTATATAATGAAAACAGTCCTTTATACATTAGCTATTAGCTCCGTAGTTTTTCTTGCATCTTGTAGTTCAGATGATGATGTTTCAGAAATGAATGAAGATAATATCATGATTAATAATCCTACAAACTATTCTTTTGAGCGAAACGGAGAGAATACAGTAAGCTTTAGTGGGCAAACTACTCGCATATTAATGGCTCAGGAGCTTTTGGGAGGTTTTACAACAAATACGAATACAGCAGAGTCACTGCAAGCAATGTATGCTCATGAAGAAGGGGCAGCAGATTTTGAAGATGCAGATTTAAATACTTCCGATAAAAGTCTACGCAGTAAAACAGCTGCTTCTGTAGATTATTTTTCTACAAATGCTACGGACCAAGCGCTTATTCGTGCTGATTTTGAATCTTGGATAGATGGTCAAGTAAATGAAGTTTTTGCAAATTGGGATGTAACTGCTGAGGCGGGTATTGCAGGTCAATTAGCGGATGGTGAGAAAACACGCTATGTAAATGCTCAAGGTTTAGAATACAACCAATTGTTCGCGAAAGGATTGTTAGGAGCTTTAATGACCGATCAGGCCTTGAACAATTATTTGAGTACAGCAGTGTTGGACGAAGGTTCTAGCCGCGCAGATAATGATGCAGGTACGGTATTAGAGGGTAAGTCATATACGAACATGGAACACAAGTGGGATGAAGCTTATGGTTATGTTTACGGACTTAATGCCGACGCTTCAAATCCAAATGCCGATTTAGGTGCAGATAAATTTCTGAACGAATACATAGGTAAGCTAGAAGAAGATACAGATTTTGCCGGAATTGCAGATGAGATATTTCAGGCATTTAAATTAGGTCGTGCTGCAATTGTTGCTGGTGACTATGATGTTCGTGATGCTCAGGCCGAAATCATTAGAGGGAAAATATCTCAGGTAATTGCTGTTAGAGGAATTTACTATTTACAACAAGCCAAAGCAACTTTAGCTGCGGAAACACCTAACTACGGTAGTGCATTTCATGCGCTTTCTGAAGCCTATGGTTTTATCTATAGCTTACGTTTTACCCGCCAACCGGGTACGGATGGAGCTTACTTTTCTAAAGAGGATTCCAATGAGCTTTTAGAAGAATTGATGGAGGACGGTGTAAACGGACTATGGGACGTTACAGCGGAAACTATTGACGAAATTTCTGAAGATATTGCAGAAGAATTCGATTTTACTGTAGTCCAGGCAGGTGAATAGTCTTACCTGTATAAAGAATTAAAACTTAAGTGTTGAAAAAAAGCAGCTTCTGTTAGGATATAACAGGCTGCTTTTTATATTTTTGCTTACTTAGAATAAATAAAAATAAGGTATGAGAAGGTTTTTTGCCGTTGTAGTTGTGGCAACAATGATTTGGGCTTGTAGTTCTGATGGAGGTACGGACCCAACTGATGATGGAACGGTAGACCCGGAACCGAAACCTGTAAGTTTTGAACGAGGACCTATGCTGGCCAATTGGGCAGACAACATCATCATTCCCTCGTATAAAGCATTTTCGGGTGAAATGACTGATTTGCAAACCTCTTTTGACACTTTTAAAGGTGATTCTAATGAAGCTAATTTTATAGCCTTAAGAGCCTCATGGTTGTCCGCTTATAAAATGTGGCAAAGAGTTTCAATGTTTGAAATAGGGCCTGCCGAAACAGTTGGTCTTCGGTTAAATATGAATATTTATCCTGCAGCTTCTGATAAAATAGACGGCTTTTTAATTTCAGGTACTTATGATTTGGCATTGGCATCTAATAGAGATGCCAAAGGTTTTCCTGCCTTAGACTATATAATTAATGGTTTGGGAGAAACAGATGAGGCTATTTTAGAAAAGTATAACGGAGCTGAAAAAGAAAATTTAATTGCTTATACAGGTAATGTTATTGCAGATATGGTAACGTTAACAGCAGGTGTATTGGCGGAATGGGAATCAGGTTATAGAGCTACTTTTGTAACCAATGATGGTGCTTCTTCAACGGCTTCTGTGGATCGTTTTATAAACGACTATGTTTTTTATTACGAGAAATTTTTGAGAGCGGGCAAAATGGGAATTCCAGTAGGAGCCTTTTCGGAAACCGTACTTCCTCAGAATGTAGAGGCGTATTATAAAGGCGATGTTTCGAATGAGTTGTTTTTAGAAGGTTTAGATGCTGTTCAGGATTTTTTTAATGGTGTACACTACGGGAAAAGCACTTCTGGTGAAAGTTTGGGTTCTTATTTAGATGCCTTGAACACTGTTAAAGATGGTGATGATTTAAAGAAGTTAATAAACGACCAGTTTGATTTAGCTAGAACAAAGGTTGCTGCATTAGCACCTTTTCGTGAAGAAATAGAAAATAGTGTGCCTCCAACCAATATGTTGTTGGCCTATGATGAAGTACAGCGTATTGTACCCTTGTTAAAAGTAGATATGGTTTCTGCCATGAGCGTAAGTATTGATTTTGTTGATGCCGATGGTGACTAGAAAATGAACCGTTTTATTAACAAACATATATCAGCCCCAATAGAGGCCGCCCCTTTGGCGGTCTTTCGCATTTTATTTGGTGTGATGATGTTGTTGAGTATTATAAGGTTTTGGAGCTACGGATGGATAGAGAAATTATACATTCAGCCTAAGTTTTTCTTCTCATATTATGGTTTTGAATGGGTGAAGCCTTTAGGTGTTTATACGTATCTCATATTTATTATTTGTGGCCTGTCTGCCATCTTTGTGGCTTTAGGGTATAAGTACAAATTGGCAATACTAACTTTTTTTATCAGTTTCACCTATATAGAGTTGATGGATAAGACCACCTATCTCAATCACTACTATTTTATAAGTCTACTTAGTTTTTTGATGATTTTTTTACCTGCCAATGCTTATTTTTCTTTGGATGCAAAATATCATCCTAAAAAAGCATTCCAGAAGATTCCTGCTTGGACTATTAACGGTATTAAACTCCTGTTGGGAATAGTATATTTTTATGCAGGTTTAGCTAAACTAAATTCTGATTGGCTTTTAAAAGCCATGCCTTTAAAAATCTGGTTACCTTCTAAATTTGATACACCACTTCTAGGTCAGTTTTTGCATGAAGAATGGGTGCAGTATGCTTTTAGTTGGTTTGGCGCTGGTTATGATTTGGCAATTCCTTTCTTGTTATTGTATAAAAAAACACGGCCGTATGCCTTTGTAGTCGTGGTTGTTTTTCATGTAATGACACGAGTGTTATTTCCTATAGGGATGTTTCCGTATGTCATGATTATCTCTACATTAATATTTTTTGATTCCTCATTACATCATAAGCTTTTAGGGTATTTGAGCAGTCTTTTACATATACCTAAGAATTTATTTGATAATGGTCGAAGCCTGGTAAATCCTTCAACCTTTAAAACAAACGCTAAACGGGTTGTAGTCACATTATTTTTTGCGATTCAATTACTCATGCCATGGCGGTATTTGGTGTATCCGGGAGAATTGTTCTGGACCGAAGAAGGGTATCGGTTTTCTTGGCGAGTTATGCTGATGGAAAAATCAGGTTACGCTCAATTTAAAGTGGTAAGTAAAGATAGCGGAAGGTGGTTTTACGTAGATAATTCTGATTTTTTGACGCCTTTTCAGGAAAAGCAAATGTCCTTTCAACCCGATTTTATCCTGGAATATGCGCATTATTTAAAAGAGCATTTTGAAAGGGACGGACATAAAAACGTACAAATATTCGTAGATAGCCGCGTGGCCTTAAACGGACGGTTAAGTACAACATATATAGACCCAGAAGTAGACCTCGGCCAAGTGCAGGAGTCATTCGAACACAAAAAATGGATAATACCTTTTACTGATGAAATTAAAGGAATTTAGTATTGTATGCTTTATGTTCTTAGCATCGTTTTCTGCGGTTGCGCAGCTTACCATCTCAGGTATAGTAACAGATGATAAGGGTAACGCTGTTGAAGATGCAGAAGTATATTTAAAAGAACTTCAGTTGTTACGAACAGCCAGTTCGGATGGTAGTTTTGAGTTTGCCAACATTCCAGGCGGTAAATATACTGTTGTGGTGTTTGCCTTTGAATATGAAGTCTACGAAAAGGAATTGACTTTTGATACGACCTTCAATCTCAATATTCAACTTCAGCGCATACAGTCGCAAGCGCTTTCAGAGGTTGTTTTAACCGAACGGCGAGAGAAAGTATTTGCCTTAAAACAACTTAAAAAGGTAGAAGGAACGGCCATTTACGCCGGTAAAAAGACAGAGGTGGTTTTATTGGAAGGCTTAACGGGAAACCTTGCGGCCAATAATGCAAGACAAATTTACAGTCAGGTTGTTGGTCTTAATATTTATGACAATGGCGATGCTGGTTTACAGTTAAATATTGGAGGTAGGGGATTGGACCCTAACAGAACGGCCAATTTCAACACCCGCCAGAACGGTTATGATATTAGTGCTGATGTTTTAGGCTACCCAGAAAGCTATTATACTCCACCGGCAGAAGCGCTAGAGGAAATTCAAGTTATTCGTGGGGCTGCTTCCTTACAATATGGTACTCAATTTGGTGGTTTGATTAATTTTAAATTCAAAAAACCGAATCCAAATAAGGAGATAGAGCTCGTTTCCCGCCAAACCGTTGGTTCGTATGATTTGTTTACGAGCTTCAACAGTTTAAGTGGTACAGTGGGTAAATTTAGCTATTACACCTATTTTAACTATAAGGATGGTAATGGCTTTAGACCCAATTCAAACTTTAATAGCAAGAACTATTTTACGCATTTAGGTTATGAAATTTCCGATAGGACAAAAGTAACTTTTGAAACGACCTTCATGCATTATTTGGCCAAACAACCCGGTGGTCTTACAGATGCTCAGTTCTATGAAGACCCTACTTTTAGCAATCGTGATAGAAACTGGTTTGAAGTAGATTGGCGTTTGTACTCGTTACGGCTAGACCACGCTTTTTCGGATAAAACGGACTTTAGTCTAAATGTGTTTGGCCTAAATGCTTCTCGTAGAGCATTAGGATTTAGAACCAACAGGGTATCACAAGAAGATATTATTACCGAACCTAGGGAACTGTTGGTAGATGATTTTAGTAATTGGGGAGCAGAGGCAAGGGTATTAACCAGGTACAACTTGGCGGGCACCGAATCTGCACTTTTGTTAGGTTCTAAAATTTACAAAACGAATAATGACCAAAGACAAGGTCCTGGCTCTGCAGCTGATGATGCAGATTTTTCTTTTGCGGATGCCAACTTTCCAAATTATGAGAGACAATCTGAATTCAATTTTCCGAATTTTAATGTCGCTTTTTTTGGTGAAAACATCTTCAATCTTTCGGATAGATTTGCTGTAACTCCCGGTTTTAGATTAGAACATATTAAAACCGAAAGTATAGGTAGCTACCGCGAAATCACTTTAGATTTAGCCGATAATCCTTTATCGAATAGAGAAATACAAGATGATAATGTTTTTGAGCGAACCTTTTTACTGTTGGGTTTAGGGGCAACGTATAAAGTGTCACCAAGTGTTGAGCTATATGGCAATTTTTCCCAGAATTATAGGTCTGTAACTTTTAGTGATATTCGTGTGGTAAATCCTTCTTTTGAAGTAGACCCGAACATATCCGATGAAGATGGGTTTACGGCCGATTTTGGTGCTCGGGGAAGATTTAAAGATGTTCTTTCTTATGATGTTAGCGTATACGGCCTGTATTATGACAATCGCTTAGGGGAAATCTTAAAGGAAGAAACTCAGGTGAATGCAGTGGGCGAAGAAGTATCCACCGGAAGATTGTTAAGGGCAAGGGGAAATATAGGAACCGCTTTTATATATGGTCTAGAAAGTTTTGCAAATTGGAGTATAAAAGAAACCTTCTTTCCGCAATCGGAAAAGGTGAAGCTAAATTATTTCGCCAATTTGGCTTTGACACAATCCGAGTATCTTTCTTCCGAAAGAAACAATGTAGAAGGTAGTGAAGTAGAATTTATACCCAAAGTAAACCTAAAAACAGGTTTAAACTTTGGGTATGGCAACTTGCTGGGCAGTTTACAGTACACCTATTTTGACAAACAGTTTACGGATGCTACCAATGCATTACAAGATGTAAGTGATAACCAACGAGGTATTGAAGGAGAAATACCTGCTTATGACATTTTGGATTTCTCGCTTTCCTACACCTATAAAAATTGGAAGTTGGAAGCGGGTGTCAATAACCTTTTAGATAATTCATATTTTACGCGTCGGGCTACGGGCTATCCCGGGCCGGGTATTATTCCGTCTGAACCGAGAACATTTTATACAACGCTTCAGGTTAAATTATAAATACGTTCTAAGGATAAAATTCGCTGATGTTCATGTGATTTTATTTTTGGTTTTTATATCCATTTAAAACAAAGGATACAGAAGTAGTTTTTTGATGTGGATTAGAGATATTCTTCAGAAGAATGTGAGTGATTTCTGTAGGTTTCCATTTGGTCGTAATCGAACCTTGATAATAAGGTGATAACCAATTAATTTTACTACATTTGCACGCAATTAAATCTTTAATTGCTATGGAAGCCCACCTGAATAAAATTGTTGGAGAAGGTCTCACTTATGATGACGTACTCTTAGTCCCTGCCTTTTCTGAAGTACTCCCAAGAGAAGTAAATATTCAAACTAAATTTACACGTAACATTACTATAAACGTACCGGTCGTTTCGGCTGCTATGGATACGGTTACGGAATCTCGTATGGCTATTGCCATTGCGCAAGAAGGAGGTATTGGTGTACTTCACAAAAATATGACCATTGAGCAGCAAGCGGTAAAAGTGCGCAAAGTAAAGCGTGCGGAAAGTGGTATGATCATTGATCCTGTTACTCTACCGTTAGACTCTTTTGTTCGTGATGCAAAAGCCAATATGAAAGAATTTAGTATTGGTGGAATTCCTATTGTTGATGGTGAAGGTAAATTAATTGGTATTGTTACCAATAGGGACCTTCGTTTTGAGAAAAATAACGACCGTCCAATTTCTGAGGTAATGACTACCAAGAATTTGGTAACGGTTGGGGAAGGCACCTCATTGGCACAGGCCGAAGATATTCTACAAGAGAATAAAATTGAAAAACTTCCTGTAGTTGATAAGAATTACAAATTGGTAGGTCTTATTACTTTTAGGGATATCACCAAACTAACACAAAAACCTATAGCAAATAAGGATACATACGGAAGACTTCGTGTGGCTGCAGCTATAGGTGTTACACCGGATGCAGTAGATAGGGCAGAAGCTTTAGTTAATGCTGGTGTAGATGCAGTTGTTATTGATACGGCGCACGGTCATACCAAAGGTGTGGTAGCAATTCTAAAAGCGGTTAAAAAGAAGTTTCCAGATTTAGATGTTATTGTAGGTAATATAGCCACGGGCGAGGCAGCCAAATATTTGGTTGAAGCTGGTGCAGATGCCGTAAAAGTAGGTATTGGACCCGGTTCTATTTGTACAACTCGTGTGGTTGCCGGTGTTGGTTTTCCTCAGTTTTCTGCGGTACTAGAAGTATCTGCCGCCATAAAAGGTACAGGTGTTCCGGTAATTGCCGATGGAGGAATCCGCTATACAGGCGACATTCCAAAAGCGATAGCTGCTGGTGCTGATACGGTTATGTTAGGTTCTCTTTTAGCGGGTACGAAAGAATCTCCGGGGGAAACTATCATTTATGAAGGCCGAAAATTTAAGTCGTACCGCGGTATGGGTTCTGTTGAGGCTATGAAAGAAGGTAGTAAAGACCGTTATTTCCAAGATGTAGAAGATGATATTAAAAAACTGGTTCCAGAAGGAATTGTTGGTCGTGTTCCATACAAAGGAGAACTTTACGAAAGTATTCACCAATTTGTTGGTGGTCTTCGTGCAGGTATGGGGTACTGTGGTGCAAAAGACATCAATGCCTTAAAAGAAAATGGTCGTTTTGTTAAGATTACCTCCAGCGGTATCAATGAAAGCCATCCGCATGATGTAACTATTACAAAAGAATCGCCTAACTACAGTAGGTAGGTGTTGACTTCAAATAATATAAAAGAGCCCTCATATAGGGCTCTTTTTTTGCTCTTAACTTTCTTATTTAGTCAAACTCTAGTCGATTTTGACTGAATCTTCTTTTTCGTTCAAAGTATGTATTCGGTAAAGGTCATCAGAAGCTTGTTTCAATTTGCTTAGAAGTGTAGGTTTTAAATTGGGGTTCTCCTTTATATACTCATTGAGTATGGTGTAGGCCTTGGCTGAAGTATGTTTGCCTATGGTATTGTTCAACCATCCCTTAGGAAAGAAAATATCCCCTGTTTTTTGAATTTCCGTTAACAGGTCAAGACTTGCTCTTAAGTTGGTAAGGCTCGTATTTGCACGTAACGGATGATTAAGGTTGCTTAGAGCGTGTAAAACCCAAGATTCTTTTTGTCTATTTTTTTCGTCATGGAGAGATGCAAAGAATTTGTTTCTAACCGTTATATCATTCGATAGGGAAGGGAGCAAGTAATCTAGCTCGGCCTGCTTATCCGGGTTGGTCAAATCTCGTCTGGCTTCCTTTAAAATATTTTCATAATCCGAATGATTGTAAAGTGCTAAACTCATGGCCATTTTGGTATAATCATCTTGATTCAGCTTTAAATCTGAAATGACCCTATCTTTGTTCCAGACCGCAAACAATTGCTTTTTGGAAGCATCAGTATACGCAATGGAGCGAAATGTAGAAAATAGTGTTTTCTTAATGTTTGAAGGTAAGTCTGATTGTAGTTGCTTCCATAGTTGCTTGGCAGGTAAGGGCTGATACAGGTCTCTTTCAGCTGGTGAAAGGTATTTCCAAAAAAGCTGGGATATATATCCGGATAGCAAATTGGATAAGAGTTCGTTTTTTTCTGTTTTTAAACTATGACGATAGAACTCAAGAACAGTAGCTGGTTTGATATTTCCATTTAAACAGTTCTCAAATGTGTTGATATATATGGAGCCACGGGCAACATCATTTTTAATTTCAGGAAGAGTATCACCCATCGCATTATGCATCGGAAAAACTCCATAGCCCATTCCGTTGGAGTTATAAACCATAGCTAAAGGTTTGGGCTTGCCCAACGCATCGTGTAGTTCTACACTGCTGCTCTTCATATCTACGTTCAGATTTATTACACTGTCTTTGTAGACCATGGTCAGGTCAAAGGTTTGTGGCCATACATGGTAGCTATTGTCTTCTGCAGTTTGACTTATTTTAAAAGAAGAGATATTCTCCTTATCATCATATATTATTTGCTCATGAAATATGGGCCGTCCGGCATTGTTTACCCAAACTTCACTCCACTTTTCAATGTCAAAATCCGTGTTGTTCGCAAAAATAGTTATAAGGTCTGTCCATGTAGCATTACCATTGCTATAAGTCTTAATGTACTCTTGAACCCCTTTCCGAAAGGCTTTCTCACCTAAAACATGTTCTAATTGGCGCATCATTATTGGCGCTTTGCTGTAAATAATACTTCCGTAAAGTGAGCCTGCATTGTTTAAGTTTTCTAATTCCTGACGAATAGGATTAGTGCCTTTTGTTCTATCCTCACCATAGGCTCTTGGGTAATGGGTGGTCATAAAAGAGAGGTCATGGTTGACTTGTGGAAAGGCTGGATTAGCAATCTTATCGGCCATAAAATTGGCAAATACTTCCTTCATCCAAACATCGTTGAACCAATCCATAGTCACTAAATCACCAAACCACATATGACTGGTTTCGTGGGCTATCAATTTTAATCTTCTTAGTTTTTGGTTTGAGGTAGAAGATTCATCTAAAAATAATGTGCCTTCTTTATATTGAATAGCGCCTACGTGCTCCATCCCACCATATTGATACCCGGGAATAGTGGCGAAATCCATTTTTTTAAACGGAAAAGGTTGATTCGTATACTTTTCCAAAAAGGAGATGGATTGTTGATGAAGGTCAAAAACAGTATCGGTACTATAGGCTATTTTATCTTCATCCGTTTCCCTATAAATCATAGTCATGTCAAATTCCCCGGGATGCTGTTCCGTAGATTGAAACTCTCCGGCAACAAATGAGAAGAGATAGGTGCTCATAAGGTCGGACGGGGCAAAATGATGGTAATTGAAGCCGTTTTCTTCTTCTGTTGACACTTTGGGCGCTCCGCTAAGCACGGTCCAATCCTTGGGAGCTGAAATGTCCAAAGTATAGGTCGCCTTAATATTAGGTTGGTCAAAACAAGGGAAGAGCGTTCTGGCTCGGTCCGGAACTAAAAGCGTGTATAAATAATCTTCATTTCGGTTTAAAGAAGACTCACCAGCTATAAAATCTATCTTAATTGTATTCGCTCCCTTTTTAAGGTATTTAGGATTTATAGTGATATGTTCTTTTTCATGACTAATACCAACGGAATTACCGTTCGCTTCAATGGACTTTAAGTTAGAGGTACTTTCTTTAAAATCTAAGTATAAAGGAGCGTCTAAATTGGAAATGTTTAAACTCAGCACCAATTTTGCCGGTATTGGTTCTGTTCTTTCTTCTGGAATTTGAAAATTAAGTTGATAGTTGACGTTAGATACTTGCTCTTTTCTATAGTTTGCCAATTCTTTGGAGATCCCATTTTTTAATTCAAATGTTGTACTCGTGGTATTCTTACAGGAAAGTAGCACTAAGCAAGTGATTAAGGAAATAAAGAATGTTTTCATGAACTTTTGAAACTCGGGATTTACTTTGACATAATGAAAGTACTCAAAAGTAAAAACCAATACAAGAGTATTGTGCAAACTAGTTTTTCGCAAAAGAAAGACCCGATACTATTTTACGTAGCATCGGGTCTGTTTATTTTTATAACTACTTCTTTAAGAAGCTTTTATTTGCTTTCTCCAGAATAAGTTTTCCAATCTTGGTCCTTGTAGATATTGTCGCCAAAATAACGGGCAATATTCAAAAAAGGCTCCGGTTTCTGGTAACCAGGTAGCGGAGAGAGCATATTCATTTCTTCGTCCAGAAAAATAGTAGTAGGGTAACTCATTCTTCCCTGCATTAAAGCAGCGGCAAATTCATGGTATCCTTTTCTTCCAGAAGGTATGAATTTATAAGTCTTTCCTTTGAATTCTATAGGGTCTTTTCCTTCTCCATCCAATTTTACCATATAGAAGTTCTCTTTCATATACGCAGCTACTTCAGAATTCTGAAACGTATCCTTGTCCATCTTCTTGCACCATCCGCACCAATCTGTATAAACATCGATAAAAATCTTTTTAGGATTTTTTTCTGTAGCAGCCAATTCTGCTGCTTCGTTCCAGCTCAGCCATGTTACTTCTTGAGCACTACTATTGGTAGCCATTAAACCTATAAAGGCAAATAAGGCAAGCTTTACTGCGGATGTGGAGAATATTTTCATTGTGATTTTTGCGGTATTAGTCCAACTAATGTACCAAAACTAACGAAAATGGAACAAGTTTATTTTGCTACGGCCTTCTCCTTCTTAGGAGAAAACAAATTTTTAACATCTATCTGATGTTTTATAAGGTCGTCAAAAGTCTCTCGCTCTCTAATTAATATAGCTTTGCCCTCGTGCCACAATACTTCCGCTGGTCTAAACCTAGAGTTGTAATTACTGGCCATGGTAAAGCAATATGCACCTGCATTTTTAAAGCAAAGAATATCGCCTTCGCTTATTTCATTAATTCGTTTATTGCTCGCAAAAGTATCGGTCTCACAAATGTAACCTACAACAGAATAGTAACGTTCTCTACCTTCTGGGTTGGAAATGTTCAAGATACGATGTGTGGCTCCGTAAAGCATTGGGCGTATTAGATGGTTAAAACCAGAATCAATACTAGCAAAAACAGTAGAAGTAGTTTGTTTTACTACGTTCACTTTTGCAAGGAAATTACCCGCTTCGCTCACTAAAAATTTTCCTGGTTCAAAGGCAAGTGTTAGTTCTTTACCGTATTCTTTGCAGAATTCATTGAACCTGGAACCTAATTTTTTACCCAGTTCTTCAACGTTGGTTTCAATATCACCATCTTTATAAGGTACTTTAAAACCGCTTCCGAAATCTATAAAATCTAGATTTTTAAAGTTTTTAGCGGTTTCAAAAAGTATTTCTGAGGCGTATAGAAAAACATCAATGTCTAAAATGTCACTTCCGGTATGCATGTGTATACCGTTAATGTTCATATTCGTAACATTAACAATGCGTAGCAAATGCGGAATCTGGTGAATGCTGATACCAAATTTTGAATCGATGTGGCCCACGGAGATATTTGCATTTCCACCTGCCATAACATGAGGGTTGATACGAATACACACAGGAACATCTGGGTGCTTGCTGCCAAACTGCTCTAAAATAGAGAGGTTGTCAATATTAATACGAACGCCCAACTTAGAAGCCTCTTCAATCTCTTCTAAAGAAACGCCATTAGGGGTAAATATGATAGATTCTGGTTTAAATCCTGCAAGTAATCCTAATTGTACTTCTTGAATAGAAACCGTATCCAAACCGCTACCTAAACTGTTCATCAATTTAAGTATAGCTATATTGGATAATGCCTTAGCGGCATAATTAAGTTTTAACTTTTTTACGCTACTAAAAGCACTTGTAAGTCTCTGAAACTGAGAAATTATTTTTTCCGAATCGTAAACGTAAACGGGGTCTCCATAGGTTTTTGCTATATTTAGCAAATCGGCATTATTCATATCCTTCGGTATTTAATGCAAATTTAGCCCGTTAATCTCATATGCGCAAAAAATCTATTACAATTATAAAAAATACAACAAATTGTTATTTTTAAAACAAACTAGAATATGATATAAGTTTGTGGTTCGTCAATTCAGTTGTATTTTTAAACCAAATTTATATTATGAAACTGGCTCTATTACCACTGCAATCTATATTTTTTCCGGGTGAAACCGTGCCACTACATATTTTTGAAGACCGTTATAAGGAGTTGATCAGAGACTGTAGAAAGGAAGCGGTTACCTTTGGAATTCCCGTGTATATAAATGATAGTATGACTTTTGGAACAGAGGTACAATTGGTAGAGATTGTAAACACCTATGATGATGGTAGCATGGATGTAACCTGTGTTGCGCGCCAAGTTTTCCGCATTCTTAGTTTTGAAACTCAAATGGAAGGAAAGCTATATCCAGGTGGTGAAATTCAATTTTTGGATAGTTTAAACGATGCGGACAAATCCTTAAAAAAAGAAGTGCTGGATAAAATTCATGAACTATACGAGCTCATGGGGGTACCTTATACACTATTACCATTAGAAAAGTTCAATAGTTATGTATTGGTCCACAAAATGGGACTTTCGTTTAATCAAGAATATGAATTGGTGCAATTACCAAAGGAATCTGACCGCCTATTATATATGAAGAGGCATTTAAATTCTACAATAGCCATGTTGAGCGAAGTAAACCGAACTAAGAAGACCATAGAGATGAACGGTAACTTCAAGAATTTTGATCCGTTAGATTTTGAAGATTTTAATCTGTAGACATTTTTTTATACACCATAAAAACTAAACTGTAGGGGGTGCAAGCTCATTTTTAGACGAGTAAACTTGGTGTTGAATGAGCTAATCTCTAAAAGAGATTGTATATCCATGCAACTAACTCTATATTTCATTAGTCTAAATCCTTTGCGTTTGCTATTTTTGCTTCTGAATCTAAATATACCTTAATATATGAATCTTCACGAGTACCAAGGAAAAGAGATTTTGGCCAGTTTCGGTGTGCGCATTCAGCGCGGTATCGTGGCCCATAATTCAAAGGAAGCCGTTGAGGCTGCAAAACAACTAACTGCAGAGACCGGAACAGGTTGGCACGTTATAAAAGCCCAGGTACATGCAGGTGGCCGTGGTAAAGGTGGAGGTGTAAAATTGGCCAAAAACCTAAAAGAAGTAGAGGAGATTGCAGGGAACATTATAGGAATGAACCTAATTACCCCTCAGACTTCTGCAGCCGGTAAAAAAGTACACCAAGTTTTAGTTGCCGAGGATGTATACTACCCGGGCGATAGCGAAACTAGTGAGTTTTACATGTCTGTTCTATTAAATAGAGGAACAGGTAGAAATATGATTATGTATTCTACGGAAGGTGGAATGGATATTGAGGAAGTTGCCGAGAGCACTCCACATCTTATTTTTACGGAAGAGATTGATCCTGCTACAGGTCTTTTACCGTTTCAAGCTAGAAAAATAGCTTTTAACCTAGGACTTTCTGGAACTGCTTTTAAAGAAATGACCAAGTTCGTTGCCTCTTTGTACAAAGCCTATGTAGAGAGTGATTCTAGCATGTTTGAAATCAATCCAGTATTGAAAACATCAGATGATAAAATTATGGCGGTAGATGCCAAAGTGTCTATTGATGATAATGCATTATATCGTAGAAAGCAATATGCAGAAATGCGCGACTTACGAGAAGAAAACCCAATTGAAGTTGAAGCTGGAGCGTTAGGATTGAACTACGTGGACTTAGATGGTAATGTTGGCTGTATGGTTAACGGTGCGGGATTAGCAATGGCTACAATGGATTTAATAAAAATGGCCGGTGGTGAACCTGCTAACTTTTTGGATGTAGGTGGTACTGCAGATGCCAAGAGAGTTGAAGAAGCGTTTCGTATTATTTTAAAAGACGAAGGTGTTAAAGCAATTCTTGTAAATATCTTTGGGGGTATTGTACGTTGTGATCGTGTAGCAAACGGTATTGTAGAGGCTTACAAAAATATGGGAGATGCTATTAAAGTTCCTATTATTGTTCGTTTACAAGGAACCAACGCAGAGATTGCAAAAGAGATTATTGATAACTCTGGTTTAGCGGTACATTCTGCAGTTCAGTTTCAAGAAGCTGCGGATAAAGTAAAAGAGGTTTTAGTATAGAATTTACCGTTTTATATAAATTTTAAAGAGGGATAAGCGTCACAGTTTATCCCTCTTTTTTTATGCTCAATTGAGGTCTATTTTCCAATATCCGGATTTGTATGTGGCTCAGGTATAGTCAAAAGCTGAAATATCGTTAGCTTTTGCACCCTTTTTATGACATTACTGTTTTTTAGTGTTAAATTTTAGTAAATAACCAGTATGAGACCTCTATATTGTAATATCTTTAACATGAATTAGTTATCTGAATTAGCAAAACAAAACAACAAACGCCATGAAAAAATCAATTTATGCATTAATGGTGATGATGGTATTCAACATAGGTTATGTTCTAGCCAGCACACCCGAAGTTGAAGTACACGAACCAAAAGCATTAAAAGTTCTTACTTCACAAATTTATGAGATGTTAGGAACAAACGTTATTCCTAATGATATTAGAGGCTCTAAAGCAGAAGTTAGAGTAGCTGTTGATGAAGGAAATTACCTAAGAATTCTTTCTATAGAAACAGAAAACGAAGCTTTGAAGGAATTTTTGAAAAGTGCAATCGATTTTGAGAAATTATCAAAAGGTACTTTTGAAAAAGGTATTGTATACCGTATTCCAATAGAAGTTGCAAAGCGATAAAAAGCTCATTTTATAATTGAAAAAGCGGTCTCTTGTTTATAAGGGACCGCTTTTTTTTATGGTGTGTTTAGTATTGTTAAATTTTAAAAAGCATCCATAATACCATCATAAACCACTTCTCCGTTAATTATATTTAGCCCTTTCTTAAGAGCTGGGTCTGCATCAGTAGCATTTGCCCATCCTAAATTCGCTAGTTTTAATACATACGGTAGGGTTACATTGGTAAGTGCAACGGTAGATGTATACGGGACAGCTCCGGGCATATTGGCAACTGAATAATGTACTACATCGTCAATAATGTAAATAGGGTCTTCGTGAGTGGTTGGTCTCGTAGTTTCTACACATCCGCCTTGGTCTACGGCAACATCTACTATAACTGTTCCTGGTCTCATTTCTTTAAGCATATCTCTAGTAATAAGATTTGGAGCTTTGGCTCCTTTTAAGAGAACACCGCCAATAATAAGGTCGTGTGTTTGTATATGCTTTCGGATATTAAATTCATTAGAGAACTCCGTTATTACATGAGGTGGCATAACATCATTTATATGTCTAAGTCGCTTCATATTAATATCTAGGATAGTGACTTGAGCTCCAAGCCCTGCAGCCATTTTTGCTGCCTGTACGCCAACTACACCAGCGCCTAATACCAATACTTTGCCTGGTGCAACACCTGGTACTCCTCCTAAAAGGACACCTCTGCCTTTTGCTGGTTTTTCTAAGTATTTGGCCCCTTGTTGAATGGCCATTCTTCCGGCAACTTCGGACATAGGGGTTAGTAGAGGTAAGGTGCCATCTGCATCTTCAACCGTTTCGTAAGCAATACATATAGATTTACTTTCTATCATTGCTTTGGTTAATGGTTCACTAGAGGCAAAATGAAAGTAGGTGAAAACAATTTGATCGGGCTGGACTAAATCATATTCTTCGGCCATTGGTTCTTTGACCTTTACAATCATTTCGCTAATACCATAAACTTGTCCTATAGTATCTAAAATGAGTGCACCCGCTTTTTTGTAGTCATTGTCAAAAAAACCGCTTCCATCTCCAGCGTTGGATTGAACATAAACAATATGACCATGTTTAGTTAATTCAAAGACGCCTGCAGGTGTCATGCCTACGCGATTTTCGTTGTTTTTTACTTCTTTTGGGATACCAATTGTCATACTCTTTTTTTAGATAAATTTAGTAAAGATTTTATAAAATTAGTTATCCTCTGAAGTTTGTGAATGGTTATCTATGCCTGCGTATGTGTTAAATTGGCCGGACAGCTCCCTTTCTTTGCTTTTCTTTACTTTTTCAATTAAATATGGAATAAAAGAAACCGTTATCATACCAAAACCTATTAATAGTAAAATTGCAGGGTTGATAAAGAAATCGCTAAAAGAGAAGATTCCTATGGCCAACATGGTAGAAAACGGTAATGATAATGCCAAAATATTAACGGCAAAATTTATATCAAAGGTTGGTTTATCTTGCTTGTCTTCTTCTTCCATAGCGCTAATAGCACTCATATGAGCAAAAGGCCAGAAGCTACATGAGCTTTGTGGGAATACTATTATGAGTAAAACTAATGGTGCGGCTAAGCCTGGGAATAGTAATATAAAAATAGCAGAAAGGCAGAATGTAATACCTGCTCTACGTATTAAAAGAGAGAGGATAAGACCAAACTCACCAGATTTAATACGTACCGCCATACCAATAAACAATAGTATAAGAGGTGTCATTATTACTTTTATGCTCAATGCAGTATTTTGTAAAAAACCAGGTAGTGATTCTAAGTTAAACCCGAAAGACAATAACAAAAGGCCTACGATGATAACCATATTAATGGGCTCTTTTATTAAAGCTAAACCTAATCCCTTTAATTTGTTAGAGGTTGAGGTTTGTAAATCTTTTAAAGCTCTTTTTTGATACCAGTGCATAGCAACCATATAAAGCAGTATCAGAACAAAAATTTTGTTCCCAACATCTGCTAGGGCGGCAAGTGCTACGGAGTCATCTCCTAAATAAATGGCAATGAACGGAAAGCATGAAAGACCTGGTGCCAGTGAAGGCATTAGCATCATGATGGTTCTTCTTTTTGAGTTTTCTTCTTTTGATACGGATGAGTTAAGAAGGTATTTTGAAGCCAGTAACATAACAAGATTAAATGCTAAGGCAAGCAGGGGAAAAATCAATAAAGAACTGTCTAATTTTATTTTTAAAAGGGCAACGAAAATCACGGCCGGTAAGGCAACGCTTAATATAATTACCTTGACGCCTTTAAGGTCTTGTTTCGCTACTTTTTTTTGTAATAGCAGCCCTAAACCAATAATAAGTAAAAGTTCTAACGTGTTTTGAAGGGCAAAATTCATAAGGTGGTTTGTTTAAGAGTTATTGAATGAGTAGGTGAAACAGGGTTGTAAAACCCGTGGAGAGCCGATTAGGGATATCAAGGCAATTGATGATTAAAACCGACTCTCTGGGGGCATTGCATAACTTTAGGCCAGTACTTTTTGTAAAGCAGCACCGAAAAGTTTCATTTCTTCCATAGTACCCATACTAACACGGCACCAGTTTTTGTCCATAATGTTGAAAGCACGAACACCAACACCTTCTGCGGTCATTTTTTCTAAGAATGCTTTTCCTTCCATTTCAATAGGAAAGATTATAAAACTTGTAGATGATGGTACATAGCTATAACCCATTCCGTCTAATACAGAATAAACATACTCCCTACATTCAGAATTCAATTTTCTTGTTTTGTTTGAAAATTCAATATCATCCATACTTGCCATTGCAGCATGAACCGATGGTAATGAAATACCCATACCACCTCTTGTTATCTTTTGAATGATGGCCAATGTTTCTGGTTGAGCAACCATGTAACCTACACGTAAGCCGGCCATACCTTGAATTTTAGAGAAAGTACGTGCAATCATTACATTTTTACCTTCGTTTATTAGAGATACCATACTTTTTTTAGCAGCATCATCTAAAAATCCTAAATAGGCTTCATCTACAAAAATTGGAACTTTTTCAGAAACCCTAGAGCAAAAATCTACAAGCTCTTCATGGTCTGTCATACTTCCCGTTGGGTTGTTCGGGTTACAGATGTATACCAATTTTGTGTCAGCGTCGATTGCAGCTTCCATGGCTGGTAGATCATGAGACCAATCATCTTTTAGTTTAATAGGCTTCCATGTTGCTCCTGTAGCTTCAGCTACTTTTATCAATGACATGTATGCAGGATCCGCAGAAACAATATTCCCTCCATTTTGGAAAAATACCATCGCAGTTTTCTCTAAAAGGTCAGAAGAACCAGGCCCCATCATAATAGTTTCAGTTTTAACACCTTCTAGTTCAGCAATTTTATCGACCAATTCGAACATTTCTTTCCATCCATAACGATTACCTTTTGGTGCATATTTTTGAAAAGCATCAACAGCCATAGGTGATGGTCCGTAAGGGTTTTCATTGGCGTTTAATTTTGCAAGAAGTTCAACAGGTTTGTCTACTTCATAAGGCAAATACTCTTTAAAAAAAGGAGTATATGGAAGATTGCCTTGAGCATCTATGATCACTGGCTCGTTACCAAAGGCTCCATAACTTAAATACGGCGCAGCTATTGCTCCAGCTGCTGTAAGTGCTCCTCGTTTCAACCATGCTCTTCTGTCTAATGTTTTCATAATAATATGTGTTTTAAGTTAAAAAGTTTAAGTTTAATTTGATTCTACAGGTTCTGCGTTCAAGCCCAAATCACTAGACGCTACAATAGTGTCGTCGGTAGCGCTTAGGTAAATGTTTATGTGAGCATCCATGGTCTCGATAGCGTCATAATAAGTCTCATCGGTAATCACGAAAAACTTACTTGATGCAAATTCACCAGTAGATCCGTCTACAGTATCTAAAGTTGTTACAGTAGTGGTTTCTGTTCCAATAGCGCCATCTAGAATAAGTGCAGGGTGCATTAAATCCTCTACTGTATTATACAGGGAAACCTGAACCAAAGTTTGGTCTAAAGTTGTTTTGTAGAAAACTACTCTGCCATAAACATTTGACCCTGATGGGTCAGTAGATTCAATCGTGTATGCTAGATAGGTGCTTAAAGTACCGCCACCTTCAGCTGTAGTAAGTACGGGTTCTAATCTCTCTTGCTCACAGGATAAAAGTCCCAGAGCTACGGTAAAAATTAAGATAATAGTTTTATATGTTTTCATAATCTTCTTCTTCTTAATTGTTAGTTGAAATCATTACAGGGTGATAGTTAATCTTCCAAAGTAATAAGCCCCTGCAGATCCTTGCTGATATTGTGAGTAAAGGTTGAAGCTACGTAGTTCATATCTTAAGATTTCTGGATATTCATTGAAAACGTTATTTCCTCCAACAGTAAGGCTTAAGGTGTCGTTAAATTTATAGGTAAGACCTATGTCTGTAGTGAATTCAGGTGTGAAAAACTGATCGGCATAACCTAGTGTTCCTTCAGGAACTAATGTTCGTAAGTTGTTATCTCTAGTTTGAACCGACCCAAAACGCGTACCTCTAAGCATAGCAGAGAATTTACCCACAGAATAGTTAAGGGTACCTATTATTTTGGAACTTGGCGTACCCGTTTCAAATTGACCGATAAGCGAACGGCTTACGTAGTTTTCTTCTAATTCAGCATCTGTTAAGTTGGTATTTAAATCAGGTAAGTTTACACCTTCAAATTTGTTTTCTCTAAAAGTACCGGCCAATACCAATCCGAGCTTTCCAGCTCCTAAGTTGGTGTTATAGTTAACAACGGCTTCAATACCTTGGGTACTTATATCACCGCCATTGATTCTGAACGTTGCTAAACCACTACCAATCACAGGTTCGAGCGCAGGTGATGACGAAGCATCAAATTCTCCTGTTTCAAAAATTCTATCAAATATGTCAATTTTATAGGCGTCAACTGTTATGTCAACTTTTCCAATTTTGGTCGTGAAACCTAAACTGTAGTTTCTAGATCTTTCTTCGGTTAAAGCACTAACGCCCAAAGCGCGAGAGGCAGAACTGTTATTAGGATAAAGGGTACCATCAAAAGGAACAAGGTCAACGAAGAATGTGTAACTATGCGAGTAGTTCAGTTCTTGTAAAGAAGGAGCTCTAAAACCACTACTGAACGAACCTCTGAAAGAAAAGTTTTCACCTATTTTATAACGTCCAGCAAATTTTCCAGTTAATACGTTACCGAAATCAGAATAATTTTCTACTCTAAGTGCACCAGATACTAAAAAGTTTTCAGTAAGGTCTAGTTCCATATCTACGTAAGCAGCCATAACTGATCTCCAGTTATTGCCTTCGTTTTCTGGGGCATAACCTCTAAAACATTGACAGTTTAATGCGTAATTCTTTACCAATTCTTGACTTACACCTGCATACTCAAGAGATAACGGATTTCCGAATTCATCAATGAAGGGATTTCCATTAAGGTCTTCCAAAGGAAACCCATCAGGACCTATAAGTGCTTGATTGTCTTCTGTTGCTGTAATTACACCGGCATCGCCAGCGGTATAACTTTCTTCTTGGCCAGCTCTAATAATATAATTTTCAAATCTTAATTCTCCTCCAAAAGCGACGTTCAAGCCAGATAGGATATCTTCATAAAAATGAGAAGCATCTAAGTTTATAGTGTTTTGTAAAAAACTATGCGTACCAAGATTCATATCTGTAGGAGAGCCAGAGCCAATACTTGCATTCCATGTATTGAACATTCCGTATTTGGCCCAGTTCGTACCAAATGTGTTACTTAAATCAAAATCATAGTCGCCGATCATACCTGTAATTCCAGTAGCAAGGGAGATGTTATATTGATCATTATAGATTTGTGGTCTAAAACCGTTAGGGTACAGATCATAACTAGATCTGTCTGCTTGTGCGGATCTTCTATAAAAACAGCTGTATGCATCAGAATATTGATAGCCAATATCTCCAAAAGCATAAAAATCAGAAGTTTCTGTTAAAGGAGTTTCCAAATTGAAAGCTAAACTCATATTCGTTTTGGCGGGTAGCCCGCTATAAGAAGCAACATCAATTTGTTCAATATCTCTTGCAGACATAAGTCCTTGAACTGTTTGTAGAGAATTGATAAGATTTGCATCTCCACTTGCTTGTGCTGCAATAAGTTCTGGGTTTGTTATGATTGGTGTACCATTTGTTTCTGTACGGTTGTTCGTTAAGTAAGCCTCATCATATAAAGGAGCGCGCTCAAGAGATAATACACTAGGTCTCACTGTACGTTCCGCTTGTGCTAACATAACGGATGCATTAAAGTAGCCATCATTCTCGAACGCAATACCGTAATTCCCATCAAATTGAAAGTTTTGACCATCCCAGCCATCAAAAGATCTGTTTAGGTCTCTTTCATCTGCTGTTAATTCTGAATCGTCGTAACCAGGCTTATTGGTATATGCACCAGCAGTTAAACTACCTTTAAATTCACCTGTTCCCTTTTTCATAACCATATTAATTACCCCTGCTATAGCATCAGAGCCATATTGGGCAGAAGCACCATCCCTAAGTATTTCAATTCGGTCTACTCCTACGGAAGGTATAAATCTCATATCCACACCGGGACCAGGAGTCCCCGTTTGATTGCCAGCTAAAATAGCTGAAGAGTGTCTTCGCTTACCATTTACAAGAACAAGCATTTGACTTGATGCAAGCCCTCTAAGACTTGGTTGACTAACAAAAGAGGATAAATCACCCCCGCCACTGGTAAATGCAGTAAATGAAGGGGCTGCCGCGGTTAGCATTTGAGATATGTCTTGTTGTGGCATGTTTATAGCTGCTTCAGCAATGTTGATTACATCAACAGGAACAGGAGTGTCTAACTTTGTCCTCCCTTGTCGTCTTGAGCCTACTACAATAGTTTCAAGTAGTTGTTCCGCGGCCATGACCAATGTTATTTTAATTGAAGTCTGACCGTTTATAGGGACCTCTTGGGTGGCATAGCCTAGTGATGATACTACAAGAATAGCATCTGTTGGGGCATCTATAGTGTAATTACCATCAAAATCTGTTAATGTTCCTTTGGTTGTGCCTTTAATTATAATATCTGTGCCAGGCAACACGACACCGAATTCATCTATTACCGATCCGGTAATGGTTGTCTCTTGACTGTATGATACATATATACAGTTTAAAAATAAGAGTGATACTATTAGAGCTTTCTTCATAAGTACAAGGTTTTGGTTGATACTAAACATTGTTCATTTGCCCAACCACACCTTATCCAATCGGGGGACGGTGGTCAAATGCAGATCAAAAGAAAAGTTCCGGATACTTAACGTGTCGGTAGTCATTGTTTATGACGTAACGACACCACAATATTAGTGTGACTTTTTGATTAAAAAAAATACGGAAGCCCTGGAAAACACTGTGTTTTAGGTAGTTATAAGAAGAAAAATTAACGAATTGGTATTTTTGAAGGAAAAATTGAACGATATGACAATTTTCAGATTTTTTAATTTTAAAAATCTAACGATATGTAAATATTGCGTTAAAAAACCATTTTTATGGTATTGAAAATTTGAACTAGGCAATTTTTAATTATATCCATAAAAAAACGGGTTTAATTAGTGAATTATAACTGTTTTTTTAAAATCATTAAACTATTTTTACTAAAACCCTTTAAATGGTAAATTAAATGGAACAATTTTTATGTTAACAAACCTGATTATCAAGGATTGAAGGAAAAATGAGAGGGGAAAATAACCGAGAAAAATACTACAAATGAGAGATAAACTTGATTCAGTAGACCACAAAATATTGACTTTATTATCAGATGATGCACAAATGCCCTATACCGAAGTGGCAAAGCGAGCTGGCATATCGCCAGGAACAGTACATATGCGCACGCGAAAGATGAAAAATATGGGGGTTATTAAAGGAGCCACTCTTAGTTTGGATTATAGTAAAATGGGGTACAAAATGACCGTTTTTTTGGGAATCTATCTAAGGGAAAGCTTTCTATATAAAGTGGTAATAGAGGAATTAGCAAAAATTCAAGAGGTAGTTAAAATTCATCACAGTACTGGTAAATATGATATTTTCATTAAGGTTCATGCAAAAGATAGTTTGCACTATAGAAACCTATATCAAGAAGCTATACTTACTATAGAGGGTATAAGGGGTATTGAATCCTTTATTTCCGTGGAGGAGAACATGAGCAGGCATATTAATTTTGAAAGTTGATTGTTTAAATCATAACTATCTGTTAAAATCTAATTTTTCTAGTAACAATTCAATTCATGCGTCGTCTTTAAGGTAATTCATCAAATCATTTAAAACGACAATTATGAGAAAAATTAGTTTATTCTTGGTAGCTGCAATGCTACTTTCCATGGGTACGGTATCTGCTAACGAAGGAGGGAACAAAGAGTCCGTAAAGAAATTATCAGTACAGATTTACGAAATGTTAAGCTACAATTCCTTAACTAGTAATGAAGTTGACCAAACAGCCTTTGTGCGTTTTACGATAAATGAAAATCGTGAGATTGTAATTTTGTCCGTAGATGCGGCCAATGAAGTTGTTGAGGCCTTTATAAAAGAAAGTCTTCACGATAAAAAAGTAAGTGTTAATGAGTATAAAGAGGGTAGGTCTTATACTTTGCCAGTTCGTATTGACGGATAACTCAATTATGAAAATTTTTAATCCTGGGTACGACTCATCATCGAACTCAGGATTTTTTTTTGTTCTTATATTTTACGTTGGTAATATCATTATTGACCCTCTTCTGCTGCTGAGTCTTAAAATCAGGCCTTTTGGTATGTACAACCTTGGTTTGCTTCACTATTTTTTTAGAAAGTACTTCTCCTGGTGTCTTAGGGTTTTCTTTGGTTCCTCTTAAATGTATGACCAAACCGTTTAAAAAGTTGCGTAGTACCTGATCACCACATTCCATATAATTAGGGTGATCATCTTTTCTGAAGAAAGCGCCTAATTCACTCTTGCTAATATTAAAATCTACAAGCTTTAAAACATCAATTATATCATCATCCCTGAACATCAGGGCTACTCTAAGCTTCTTGAGTACGTCATTATTAGTCATGGCTTTGAATTTTTTAGCAAGGTATTACAAATAAAAGAGAGAACCATGTTCGTGAACCATTATAGTATAAGTCTTGTGTTGTTCTATGACTTGAAAGTATTAAATCAGACAATTTGTTCACTAAATCTTAGGTAAAATGACATAATGGCGCTTTTTAATTGGCCAAAAGGCCATTATGTCATATATTTTTAAGTGGTATGTCGTTTGCTTTAGACCAATCAAATAAAAAGTCTAACATAAAATATATAAGTCATGAGTATAGTTAAAAGAAATAATTTGGTTTTTCCTTCATTAATGAATGAAATTTTTAAGCCTGACTGGTTTGGAGGAATGGAGAATGTGGCGGCAAGTGTACCTGCTGTAAACATAAAGGACAATGAAAAGAGTTTTGGTCTTGAATTAATTGTTCCTGGAAGAAAGAAAGAGGATTTTAATATTGAAGTGGATAATGATCTATTGACAATTTCATCGGAATTGAAGAATGAAGAGGAAGTGAAAGAAGAGAATTATACCCGTCGTGAATTTAGATTTTCATCTTTTAAAAGAGCTTTTACTCTTCCGGAAACAATTGATGTAGATGCAATAAAAGCCGATTATGTTGATGGAGTTCTAAAGGTTGAGTTACCGAAAAAAGAAGAAGCTTTGCCAAAGCCAAAGCGTCTTATTGAATTAAAGTAAAAGTTAGATTGGTTGTTTTGTCGTAAAGGCAAAACGTTTCGTAATCCCGATTTTTAGTCGGGTAGATTTAAGTTTGGTTGGTTAGTTGAAGATGCACCTTAGGTATATTCCTAGGGTGCTTTTTTTGATTAAAAATAATATTATGGGTAGGATTTTTTTATGGGGAAGTGATTTTTTTGTCTGTTTTTTAAGATTTTTTGAAGAGTAGAAAGAGGTAAATATACAGCAACTTTTGTTACTTTTTTGTTTATCTTACTAACAGAAAATGAAGAACGTGAAAGACTCTTTATTTAATATTAAACGTGAAATAAATGCAATTTAGACGTGTCTAAAAATGTAGGTTATATATTTATAATTCAGTAGTTTGAATGTAATTAAGTGTATCCTTTATTTAATATGTTTAGTTTTTTGACTTTTTGGAGAAAAATGTACCGAATTAGGTTTTTTCTTGGAGTATTTTTATTTCATCACGTAGTTTTGCGGCATGCATAAAGTCAAGTTCTTTTGCTGCTTTTTCCATTGCCTTTCTTTTTTCTCTGACCATTTTTTCAATCTGGTCTTTGGTCATATAATCAAGGTCTGGTTCTGCAGCTCGCATCTCCTCTTTTTCAAAGTGATATGTTGAAACTGAATTTTTAGAAAGGACACTATCCAAACTTTTATTCAGTGCTTTTGGAACAAGGCCATGCTCTGTATTATAAGCAATTTGCTTTTCTCTACGATAGTTGGTTTGGTCAATAGTTTTCTGCATGCTATCTGTAATTTTATCGGCATACATAATAGCTCGTCCATTTAAATTTCTTGCTGCTCTACCAACAGTTTGTGTAAGTGATCTATTGCTTCGTAGAAAACCTTCTTTGTCCGCATCTAAAATTGCAACTAAAGAAACTTCTGGTAAATCCAATCCTTCACGAAGTAGATTTACTCCAATCAGCACATCAAAAATGCCTTTTCTAAGATCTTGCATGATTTCTACTCTTTCAAGTGTATCAACATCACTATGAATATAACGACAGCGAACATTTATTCGTGTGAGGTATTTTGCTAATTCTTCGGCCATTCGTTTGGTCAAAGTGGTAACCAGTGTCCGCTCATCCTTTTCCACTCGAACCTGAATTTCTTCAACTAGATCATCAATTTGGTTTTGACTAGGTCTAACCTCTATAATTGGATCCAATAGGCCGGTAGGTCTAATTACCTGTTCTACATACACCCCTTGACTTAGTTGTAGCTCATAATCTGCTGGTGTTGCGCTCACATATAAGGCCTGATTTTGTAGAGCTTCAAATTCTTCAAACTTTAGTGGTCTATTGTCCATTGCAGCAGGGAGACGAAAACCATAGTCCACCAAATTCACTTTACGAGAACGGTCACCGCCATACATAGCATGTACTTGCGGAATAGTAACATGACTTTCATCAATTACCATTAAATAATCGTCCGGAAAATAATCTAGTAGGCAGAAAGGTCTAGTGCCAGGTTGTCTGCCATCTAAATAGCGAGAATAGTTCTCTATTCCCGAACAATATCCGAGTTCACGAATCATCTCTAAATCGAAGCTTGTTCGTTCTTCCAGTCGCTTTGCTTCTAGAGGCTTTCCTATTTCTTTAAAATAATCTACCTGTTTCACCATATCTTCCTGAATCTGGTGAATTGCTCCTTGCAGCACATCAGGAGAAGTAACGAACATATTCGCTGGGTAAATATTCAAAGTATCGTAAACTTCGATTACGTTATTGTTGAAAGGGTCAAAAGCCTCAATTTCTTCAACTTCATCACCAAAAAAGTGAATTCGGAAAGCGTGGTCGGCATAACTAGGGAAAACATCCACAACATCACCCTTTACTCTAAAATTGCCATTTCTAAAATCTGCAGTAGTCCTGGAATACAGACTTTGCACCAATTGATGTAAAAATTTGGTACGCGCAATTACTTGGTCTTTTTTAATTGTGATGACATTTTTCTGAAACTCCACGGGGTTTCCAATACCATACAAACATGAAACCGATGCCACGACCAATACGTCCCGACGCCCAGAAAGTAAAGAAGAAGTGGCACTAAGACGTAATTTTTCTATGTCCTCGTTTATAGATAGGTCTTTTTCAATGTAAAGTCCAGAAGAAGGAATAAATGCTTCTGGCTGATAATAATCATAGTAGGATACAAAGTACTCCACGGCATTTTCCGGAAAGAACTGCTTGAATTCAGAATACAACTGGGCCGCTAATGTTTTGTTGTGGGCAAGGACCAGAGTAGGACGTTGCACTTGTTCTATGACATTGGCTACTGTAAAGGTTTTACCTGACCCCGTAACACCCAAAAGGGTTTGGTACCGTTCTTGACTTTCAATACCTTCAACTAGTTGTTTAATAGCACCTGGCTGATCGCCAGTGGGTTCGAACTCTGAGACTACTTTAAATTTCATCCTTTAAAATTACAAAAGAAGTGCGATTTATAGGAGTTCGATTAAAATATTATAGGTAACTATCGGAGTATGGTAAAATGACCTGTAAATGTTTTGCCTGAATCTGAGTTTTGAAACAAGTACCAATAATCGGTTTCAGGTAGTTTGCGTGAGTCCTCATTGCCATCCCATCCCGTATTTAAATCATTTGTCTTAAAAATAACTCTACCACGTCTGTCAAGGATACTTAATTTCCCGGACTGGCTGCACGGGTTCTTTGTAGCTTTAAACGAATCAAAACGCCCATCTCCATTAGGCGTAATAAATTGCGGAAACTCCACCATGCATGGGTCAATAGTTTTAATCTCAATATCGCATAAATTTCTGTTTATGGTAATCTTAAAACTATTCTCGTCATAGCAGTCATCCCAGCCCGCATGAATGTACAGGGTTTTACTGCTGTAGATAATATCACCGCCTTCAAACCTTTCTCCGTTCGCGCTGGTTTCCGTATAGTAGAAATTGTTTTCACTTAATTCTGGTAATGTGTAACTCGTACAGCTCAGTGCGTCCTCTAAATTGTCTGCAACAGGATTTTTGCAAATAGTGTTTAATATAAGTTCAAAACTTTTTTCATCAGTACAGCCAGAATAGCTATCACCCCTAAAATCATAAATGTACAATGTTACTGGATAGTCAGGAAAATCTGTTGCGTAAAGTGTGGCTCCGGCAGCAAAGGACTGCCCGGTACCGGTTGGGCCTGTGTAATACATTTGGTTTCCTGTTAGGTTTGTTCCCTTAATTGCTGGTAATGTATAACTATCTGTATGTTCTTGCTCTTCCAATTCGTCTATTGTGATTCCTGCAAACCCGGCATCATTGATTTTCCAACCATGGTTCTCTATTAAATTATTTCTAGCTTCTTCTCCGGTACAGTATGTACTGTAGCCTGCTCCGAAAGGATAAAGTTGGGTTTGGACATCCTGTGCACTCCAACCAATTAGTAAGTTGTCATAGTTGGTGGTTGATAGCCCCGCATCTTTAAACATCCAGGATGCATCTCTTAGATTGGAGATATCCCAGGCGCTAATGTCTTGGTCAAAGGAAATAGCTTCTCTGAACATTTCCGATGTTATTACTACCTTGCCCGTAGCCCAACTTCCAATATCTTGATTAAAGGAAGTTGCCCCTAAAAACGTAGCCCATAATTCTTCAACATTTGAAACGTTCCATTTATCTAAGGGTTGATTAAAAGAAACAGCACCCCAAAATGTACCGGTTAAGTCTACAACATTGCCAACATCCCAATTATTAAGTGGTTGGTTGAAAGTGGATGCACCCCGAAATGCTACTTCGAAATTTTGGACCTTGCTAACATCCCAATTGGCCAATGGTTGATTGAATTTATTACAATTCTCGAACAATCCTAAAATAGACGTAATGGTTGAAAGATTCCATTTATTGAATTCTGGAGTACCAATTAAAGATTCACAACCTCGGAACATACTCGCTAAGGATGTAACCTCCGATAAATTGGGAGAATCTGTAGCTAGTACATCTAAATTGGTACAACCGCTAAATGCGCCATTCATTGATTTCCATTTGATATCTCCCCATTGTTCAACGGTAAGAATTTTTTCTTTATCTCCCATATCACGAAAAAATATGTGTGGAAAATCACCTGTAATAGAAACTTCGTATGTTCCTGCAATGGAATAAGTATGTGTAATATCTCCAGTTACATTAGTATCAAGAGTACCATCACCCCAATCAACATTATAATTATAAGTTTCTCCCAAAAAGGTAGGAATGGTAATTTGGTTATCCGCTGAGGTACCAGGGTTATCTGTTTTCCAAGTGGTGATGAATGGTTTCTGGGGGCAATCTAGGCCTGAGTCAGCCATTAGCCAACCAAATTTATCCATTATAATTGTTCTAGCTTCTTCAGCTTTGCAGTAGTAGGTATCATTGGCATCAAAATCTACATTGGATTTTAGATTAAGTTGACTCCACGCTAAAAGCAACGCATCATAATTTTTTGTCGATAAACCTGATTCATTGAACATATGATTGGCATCTATAAGACTAAGAGGTTGCCACTTATTCAAATTTTTATCAAAGGATTTGGCTTTGACAAACATACTAGACATATTCTGCACCTTACGAACATCCCAGTTGCTTATATCTTGGTTAAAAGAATCTGCGAGACCAAACATTGAGTTCATGTCGATGACATTTGAAACGTCCCAAGTTGAAATATCCTGATTAAATGATGAGTTGAAAAACATTCCATCTAATGTTGTGACTTTACCTACATTCCAATTTGATATATCAGAATCAAAAGAAGAATGGGCGAACATGCTTTCCATATTCTTTACGTTGCTCACATTCCATAAATTTAAGTTTTGATTAAAAGAATTAGTCTGTAAGAACATAGAATACATACTATCAACATTTTCTACGTTCCATTCACCAATTGTGGAATTGAAAATATCGGTTCTAATGAACATTCCCGCCATGTTATTGATATTACTGGTATCCCAGTTATTAAATTCTTCTGTGCCTTCAAGTATTCTACAATCACGGAACATATAAGCGGTACTCTGAACATTTGATAAATTAGGAATGTCATTTGCTATAACATCCAAATACCAGCAGTCATCAAAAGCGTTCTCCATTGAGGTCCATACGTTATCTCCCCATTTATTAATTTTTAATAACTTTCCTTTATCTCCAGTAGCATTAAAATAAATTCTAGGGAAATTTCCTGAAATAGAGACTTCATATGTTCCTGCAATGGAATAAGTATGTGTAATATCGCCAGTAACATTAGTGTCAGTATTACCGTCACCCCAGTCAACTGTATAATTATATATTTCTCCAAAAAATGTAGGAATGGTAACCTGATTATCGTCTGATAGACCGTAGTTATCTGTTTTCCAAGTAGTAATAAATGGTTCGTTACCTACTAAAGGCTGCGAATAACCCTCTTTTGCATTTCCTTTAAAAAACACGAAAAGAATACCTATAATAAATAGTTGATAGTGAGGGAGTTTCATATAGCTCTTACGTTTGAGAGCTAATATAGCAGCCTAAATATTTGTTATTGTATAAATTCTATGAGTGGTAGGTTTTATCTTTTAAAGGTTATTTAATAAACGTTTGCTATTGAAATTTAGCAGCTTATTTTTGAAAAAAATTCCCGTACCATTAGCGCTTTAGGGAAAAATGACCTTTGTATTCTTTGCCATCGGTTAAGGTAATTCTAAACCAATAGTCTGAAGAGGGTAGTGGTTGCCCGTTCAATGACCCATCCCATCCAATTGAATTTGAACTGATCTGTTTTATAAGCTTACCATAACGATCATAAATGTTAATAGTTTGATTGTCAATACTGGTACTAGAGCCTGTAATTTGCCATGTATCGTTTGCACCATCTCCATTAGGAGTGAAGAATTTTGGAAAACCTATGACCGAAATATCTTTCTGAGATGTGCCACAGCCGTTTTTATCACGTACGAAAACAGTATAAAATCCTGCCTCTATATTATCAAATCTAGGTTCATCTTGATAGGTCATGCCATCAAGAGAATATTCGTAAACAGAGTCTCCGCTTATTTCAACCTCTACAGTACTTGAATTAGAAAATTGTTCAATATCTATGTTCTCAATAATAACAGGAGCTGATGGCGTAACTAGAAAATCGGCATAATTGATACAGCTTGCGGTCTGATTGTTGTTTTGATATTGAATTTCAACTTCTAAGCTATAATTTCCAGGTTCGGTAATAGTCACCTGCTGAACGCTGCTAATTTCCAGAGGTATTCCGTTTTCAATTTTAAGCCAACTATATCCATCAAAGCCATCTGGAGCGTTAATTAACAAAGGTTCTCCGTCAGCACACACCTCATAATTATCTTCTAGAGTTATTTCGGGTAAATTGTTCACAATGAATTCAATTTCCTCTACACTATTGCATTGGTTATTAGTTTCAAGACGGGTATATAAAAATGTTGAGGTAGTTCTGTAATTTCCGTCAAGCGGATTTTGTTCTAAAGAAGCATCTTCCAAACTTTCATAGAAAGCTACGTCCATCCCGGCATACGTATTCTGGCGGATGCTTTCCAAATCAAAAGTACTTTCAGGGAATTCATCTTCAGGGTTATCAGCGCATGCCATCACTGGGCTGATAGTATTTAGACTTACTGTTGTAGGTTTTACTTCAATTGCTATTTCACCTAAACTATCACAATCACTATTGGCTATTTTATAGTAAATAGTGGTATTAAAAGGAGTTGTATTGATATAAATATTTGGACTCAATATGGGGTTGTTGGCTGTACGATCAGCATCCGTTTCGTAATAGGTAATGGAGGTGGGGTCTAGATTGGGGAATGATTGACTTAAATTAATCTGTGTAATACCATCCAAGGAGTTGTCTTGATCTATATCGCATTGAATTAAATCTACAGAAGTAGGAAATGATGATGAGTTTACTGTTAATGAAATGGGGTAGGTGATATAACAGGAGCTGTTTGAAGTAGCGTTAACACGGGCATAAATAGTTGTGCTTGCGGAAGTAAATACAGTACCGGTAATCTGACCTGTGTTTGCAATTGCTGCCGTTTCATTTGGGTGTAAAGTCAAGCCATATGCAGAGCTGTTACTTATGGCATTTTCAGCATCAGTACTAATATCATTTATAGAAAAATCTGCTTGTCCGCCACCATCCTCATCACAGGTGGTGTATTCAAGATTTGGAGGGGCATCAAATAGTGTGACACCTACGTTAAAATCGACAATTTCAAAACAACCATTGGGGTTTGTTACCCGAGCGTAAATAGTGTTTTTGGTGCCGTTGAAAGTAAATTGAGTTGGGTCGGTGATTGCGTTAGTACTGTCAAATGCTTCATTATATGTGGTAAAATATAAAATGTTGGCTGTAGTACTTGTTGTTATTGAAGCTTCATCTTTTGTTAAATCAATCATAGTATTGGTAGGTGATGCGCAAACTTCAATATCATTTGGCTCAGTAACATCAGGAGAAGGAAGAAACCCTGCTGTACCCGTCCATTCAAGTATAAAGCCACCAGTACCAACAGGTCTATCAATCAATATATAATAATGTTCACCAGCCTTTGCGGGAATTGAAGAAACATAACCATTTCCTAACTCAGCTGGCCCTCCTGAAAAATTTGTTTCTGAATCTCGTAACCCGGTTTCATTATAATTTAATGAAGCTTTTAACGGGTTAGTTGTATTACATCTTATTGGGTCATCAAGGTTTCCACAATCATTATTTGGGCCGAAAACGTAAAAATCATAATCCACAACTAAGTCCGTACTATTTGGAATTATATTGAATGCCAAGTTACCACCTGTGCCAATGGTCAAACTCAACCATAAACTGTTTTCTTCGTAATGTAAACAGGCATTTTCGCCATCTAATTCTTGAGTTCCAAAACCAGTTGCATTACTAGAAATATTGCTATTACCACAAACTACAATGGCATCAATACAGTCATTTGCTTGTTGAGAAATTGCTGAAAAACAAGAAAGGGCAATTGTTAGTGTAAAGAAGAATTTCATAGTGTTCAATTATGTTCTGGGAATGAATATAATCGAAAGGGTAATCTGCTAATAATTCTAACTCATAAATACTAGTAAACTGTGACGTATTTCTACTGGTTTACCAGTAGAAAATTAGATAAGGGGGTATACTATAAATCTCGTTTTTTCAAAAGTGCATAAGAACCATAAATGAAAATGCCTGTCCAGGCTAGTACAATTAATATCTCATACCAGTGAACATGATAGTTGAGTACAATTTTTTCTCCCATTTGGTTTACGGCAGTTTGTACCGCACTTAGTCGGGTAAAAGGTTCTTTGATAAGGTTCCACATGGCATTGAGTGGAAAGAAACCCATAATAACGTCGGTAGTCTCTCCATCAAAAAAACGCCATCTAATAATACCTCGAAATATGGACTCGAATACTTGCCAAAGGATTAGAAAACCTAAAGCGAAGGCTGAACGTTTTACTAAAATACCAAGGAATAAACAGAAAGAGAAAAAACCGACTAGCTTCACGAAAAAAGCCAAAAGGAACTCTAAACCGGAGAAAATGATGCCGATTTCAGTGAAGTTTGAATAAAAAAGACCTAAAACGAGTGAAACTCCAAATACAAAAATAGTTGAAATTAAGGCGAAGGAGATAACCGTTAGAAATTTTGAAAGAATGAATTCCTTTTTAGAGAGCCCATCTATTAAATTTTGTTTTATAGTCTTGTTGCTGTATTCGTTGGCCATCATAGAAACGATAACAATAGCCAAGAACAGTTTAAAAAATGCTGTTATAAAGGTGTTGAAGTGCCATATGTATGGAAAGTTGAAAATACCTTGTTCTGCCAAATGAAATTTAATGGGTCCAATATCAAACTTAACAGCAGCAACTAGTGCTATGGATGTTAAAAGTAAGAAATAGGCTAGAATCAAAACCTTGCTTGCCCGATTGTTCCATAGTTTTATAAATTCTATATGTAAGAGTCGTACCATGGCTTTTAGTTGGATTGGTTTTTAGTCAAGGTTAAGAACTGCTCTTCAAGACTTTCCTTTCTTTTTACGAGATGGGATAAAAATATACCCTGGTCAATAAGTGTTTTGTTAAGTTCACCGGCATTCATCTCTTCTTTTAAAAAGGCAGTAATGCAATCATTTTCTAGTTTAACTTGTCCAAAACTCGCATGTTTTTCCAGATAGGTTTTTAGGTTTTCAAGATTATCAGTTTTCAATTCAAAAAAACCATGACTAGCCAATAAACCATCTACGCGACCGGAATAGAGTTTTTCACCTTTTCGGAGGATAATGACATGACTACAGACTTTTTCAACTTCGTCTAGAAGATGTGATGCCAATAGAATGGTGGTGCCTTGTGAGGCAATTTTTTTAATGATTTCTCGTATTTGGTGAATACCTTGTGGGTCTAGTCCGTTAGTGGGTTCATCTAAAATTAAAATTTCTGGATCGTTGAGTAGGGCAGAGGCAATGGCCAAACGTTGTTTCATCCCCAAAGAATAGGTTCTGAACTTGCTATTTTTTCGGTCTAACAAACCAACAAGCTCTAGTTTTTCCTCTATTTTATCTTCACTAACTTCTTTTATTTTACAGACTAACTTCAAGTTTTGAATCGCGGTCATGTACGGGTAGAAGTTGGGTCTTTCAATAATGGCACCCACTTTTTTTAAAGCTTGATGTGTAGTTGCAGAGCCATCAAACCATTCGAAATCACCCTGTGTGGCGTTAACAACGTTAAGGACAATGCCCAATGTGGTAGATTTTCCACTTCCATTCGGACCCAAAACTCCATAAACGTTACCTTTTTCAATAGTGAAAGAAAGGTCTTTTACAGCAGTAAGATATCCGAATTTTTTAGTGAGGTGATTAACTTTTAAAATGGTGCTCACGTCAAGTGTTTTTTGATTGATTATGTATACTTGACGAGTAAGGTGTCAATTTGTTACATACTTGTAAATAAAAAAGGTAGTACTTTTTAAATACTACCTTTTTTGTTTTTCAAATTGAATGGGTTATCTATACAAGGTAAAATGCCCTACGAACTCTCTTGTATCAGCCTCACCGTTCAATTTAATAATATACCAGTAGTCACCAGAAGGTAAATTACTTTCTTGGTAAAAACCGTCCCATCCGTCTTCATTGTCTTTAAAACGATATACGGTACGGCCATATCTATCATAAATACTGACAAAGATATCCGGGTAAATCTCTATGTTTTTCGGTTTCCAAATGTCATTGGCGCCATCTCCGTTAGGCGTAAAGAAATTAGGGATTTCAATATCTATGAATTCCATGAAAATGCTTTCTGTGGTTTCACAACCATTTTCATCTACAACTGTAACCAAATAGGTGTCCGTTTTAGTGATGTAGAAAACATTGTCGGAACCGTTATTGATATCGCCAAAATAGAAAGTGTAATTTTCTCTTCCGCCAGAAGCAACCGCAGTTATTTGATTGATATTGGTTTCTGACACCGTTAAACCTAATGGGTCAAAAGCTTCAATTTCAAAATCGTAGGTTGCTACGCAGCCATTTGCATGTGAAATAGAAATGTAATGAGTACCCGGTGCCATGTCGCGGAAAAATGGGTTCAGTTGCATTTCGGCCGGGTCAGTAGTATCAAGTCCGAATAATACATCGTTTTCGATACTCAAATCCTCTAGTACAATATTTACATAATTATTAGGTGTGTTTCCATTACAGCCATAAACAGGTTCTACAAATGCGCCAAGGTTAACTCCTGGGTCTACAGTAACCGTTATAGTCTCTTCACAACCTTGTGCATCCTCAATATAAATAATGTATAACCCAGCAGCCATGTTCGCAAAACTCGTTCTATCTTGAACAAAATTCGTTTCGTCTAGCAAGCGTGTGCTATATGGAGCGGTACCGCCAGTGATGGTTAATTGAATAGAACCATTTTCTTCACCAACACATATTTCAGGTGTAGTTATAGCGGATACTTCCAACAATTCTGGTTCAGTTATAGTGGCATCTATCACTTCAAAACACCCATTGGAGTCCTGAGCAATGATTGTATAATCACCCGGAGCTAAATCTTCAAATGTATTATTATCGCTAAATCGGTCCAAATTAGGTGAAATGGCATATTGATATGTGCCTAATCCACCGATCATGTTCACTACAATGCTGCCGTCATCCGCTCCGTTACAAGTAACATTATTGAATGCTGTGTTAGCATTGTCTATTTCAAGAGCGTCCGGTTCGGTTATAGTTATTTCCTCGGACACTTCACAATCATCACTCTGTACCCGTATAAAATACGTTCCAGCCAGCAAATCGGTAAATAGACCGGTTGCTTGGTTCGGACGAATTTCATTGGTGAATGCGGCATCAGAGAACAAAGCATACTGGTAATTGCCTAACCCACCTTGAGCTTCCGCATTAATAACACCAGAGTTATCACCGTTACAACTGATTTCTGGATTAAGATTTTCCGGTATAATCTCTAGCGGAACAATAGCATTGATTATAACTTCATTAGATAGAACGGAAATACAACCGAAGCTATCCTGAACGTAATATTGATACGTGCCTGCCGTTACACCGGTGAATAGATGGGTGTTCGGTCCACTAGTCTCGTTCATGCTATTGAATGGAGCAACTCCCGTAGTGTTCCAAGAATAAGGTCCGGTACCGCCTGAGGCTGTTAGTAATAGTTCAGCATCGGATAAACAACTTAATCTTCTTGCAGTTATCAATTGACCTTCTACTTCAGTAGGCTCAACAATTTCCACAATATCGGTTTCATCCGAACAATTCAAATCGTCCAAAATAGTAATACTATAGAAACCGGACCTTAAATTGGTAAAGGTTGCTGAGGTCTGTGAGCTTGTGGTCTGCAATAGATCTGCACCAGGAGCATCGCTATCATAAGTGTTAAGTATATATCTATAACTTGGCGTAGGATTGCTAATAGATCTTGGTGTAAATTCCGCCGTTATCTCTGCATCGGCATCACCTTCACAAACCAATTCTTTAATAGATTGAATGTTGGCAACTATTGGTTCTGGCGGAGACAATACAAATGCATTGGTAAATAGTACGGTACAACCTAAATTATCTGTTACTTCAACCGTATATTGGCCATCGCTTAACCCTCTGAACAAGTGACTATTTACTTCAGTAACTGGGTATGTTGTACCTGAAGGGTTATGGGTTAAGATGATGTTGTAAGGCGCTTCACCACCATTAGGTGTAATATTGGCGCTACCCATATCATTGGAACAACCCACATCTTTAGTTTCTATAGTGGCTAAAGTAATAGGCGCACTAGGTGTAGTTATGGTAAAGGCACGTTCTTGAGTACATTCTGGGAAACCAACTTGTGCAACTCTAACTATATACTTACCTGCTGCAACCGGTATAGCAGGAGTTGTTCCTGTACCACTGAAAATACCTTCGTCATCGGTTCTGCTGGTTGCTGTTCCATCATCATTAAATACTTCCCAGTCAAAATCACCGGTATAGGTTAAATCCGTAAAGGTCAACTGTATGCTTCCATCCGTACCATGGCAAACGACATCAGATAATTTGTCTACCTCTACATTAAAAGTGTTAGGGTCTTCTATGGTGTGGGTTCGTGTAATTTCACAACCCGTAGTAATATTTCTAATACCTATAGTATAAGAGCCTACTTGTCTGTTCAAAAACTCATTTGATGCTTGATAAGTTGCTGAAGGCAAGATTCTAAATTCATAATTGCCAAGATCAGTAGTAGAATTCGTAAAAGTGCTATTCACATCAATTCTTAAATCTTCGCCACTATTGACACAATCAATTTCTCGGGTTACTACAACCGTAGCATCAACTAAAGCATCATAAGGATTTACGGTGACCGTCTGTTCTGCAGAACATCCTTCATCATCATAAACACGTACAATAACATCGCCACCGGCAACATCTGTATATTCATAAACTAAGCTGCTGCTATTTTGAAGCACATTTGATGTAGCGTTATCTATGAATTCAAAACGGTTGTAAGTTCCACTTCCATTACTAATCGTACTTTGGTCAATGGTAATAGTCGCGTTGTTAGTGTCATTGTCAGTAGTACAACCAAATTGTTCTACAGTTGGAACAGCGAAAGTGATGAGTGCATTTTCACCCACTACAATATTGTTAATGACCGTTGAACAACCATTTGGACCAAGACCTGTGACAGTATACGTATCACCTGGCAAATCTATAAACGATTGCGTAGTTGCATCCCAAGATGTACCGGCTGGCATTGGACTTAAAGTATAGGTTAATGGGTTGTTGCCATTATTGGTTTGAACTATTTCTATGCTACCGTCATTTGCACCTGAACAACTTACATCCGTAGGGTTAGACGTAAATTCTGGTTGTATGGCAGTAGGAACTTCAACAATGAAACTTCTGCTACATTGTGGTGTTGACGTACCCATATCGTAGACATTTACAGTGTACGTATCGGCCGCATCAATTATTGCATTAAACGGACTTGTTGTTAATGCCCGACGCGAAACCTTGATTCCTGCCGAACTGTCTAGAATTTCAAACTCATAATTTCCGGAACCAGTAATGGCTTCAATGGCTATTTCGGCTTCATTACCGGCACCACAACCTAACTGTTTGTCTAAACCTGCTGTAGCCTGTAGGGTAGGGTGAACGTCAATATTTAAGGTAGCGGTACAACCTGAAGCATCCTTAACGAAAACATCATAGTTTCCGGCGGATACTGTGTTGTATACACCTCCATTATTTTGATAGGTACTTCCTCCGTCTAAAGAATATAGAATTGTACCTGTACCGGTTGCATTAACCGTTACCGTTGCATTGGTATTACAATTTTCTACCGTAATATCAACAATAACTGGCGCTGCCGTAAAGCTCATTGTAACATCGGAGAGATTATAAGAGCAACCGTATTGGTCTTCTACAGAAACGGTATATGTACCTGCAGGAGAGTTTGCAGCAATTTCTATTGGATTGTCTCCTGTTGCCGTAATCGGGGTAAATGGACTAGGCCCGGTTATAGTATATAAGTAAGAACCTCCACCACCTTGAATATTGTCTATTTCTATTAATCCCGGGTTTTCACAAGAGATATCTTGAATAGATTGTGGTGTTCCTGTAATGACATCAAGTTCATCTAAAATTTCATTCTCACTTGCACTGATACATTGTTCTGTACCGCCACTATCTATTTGTCTTACTTCAATGTAATACTCGTCTGGTGCTAGGGCTGTAATTGTAATAGTGCTACTATATGAAATTGTTCCGGCACTATCTCTAATAAGCGTTCCGTTAACATTATATAAAAACCATTCCATATTTGGTTCTGTAAAACCATCTTCATCTACAATGGTATAAGTTATAGCTCCATTATTAGAGATGTTACAAGATGGAGTGATATCTGCAGTGATATCCATGGGTAGGCCACCTGCAATTTCATTTACGTTTACGGTACTTTGTCTTATACAACTGGTAGGAGTGTTGTTGTCCCTTACATAGAAAACATACGTTCTACCAGGAATTAAGTTTGTAAACTCATAACTACCATGACCTGCTGGTACGGCACTACCGTCAAGATGAGTACTTCCACCAGTATACCATGTAGCCGTTGAAGCGTCAAAATTGGCAGGGTCGTTAGAGAACGAATATTCGTAACCAGGTATTCCCTCGCCCCCTTGTACTTCTACTTTTAATTCATCACAGTTTTCAACTACGGAAGAGGTGGTTATATCTAAATCATCTAAAGGATAAGGTATAATTTCTCTAGGAAGGTCTGTTTGACAAATTAAATTACTACTACCATCTACTGTGCGAAGCGAAGGGAAGACTTCATCACCGGAAGTATACCCTCTAAATATGGTTGATGATTGCCAAGTAGCTCCTCCATCTGCACTGTATTCGATTGTTCCGGTAAGTCCGGTTGTAACATTGGTAAAATCAAAACCAAAATCAGAAGCAGCACCTGAACAGTCACTGGCATACGCCAAAACAATATCAGCGGTTAGTTCGTCCGGTTGATTTATAACTACGGTTTCGTTTTCCGAGCAACCTGCGTCATCGGTAATAATTACATTATAGGTGCCTGGTGCAAGATTATAATATGTTTTGGTATTGCCAACAACATTGGTTTCTACCTGATCGGGTGTTCCATTGGTTGTATCCACCAAGCGGTAATCAAAAGGTGAAAGCCCATCAGTGATGTTTACTTCAATACTTCCTGTTCCATCATGACATTCAGGATCTGTTGGTACAGCTGTTATTGCTAGAACCGGGTTCGCGGCAACAGTTTCCGAAACCATAGCTTCACAAGCGCCTGTTCCATTGGCTTTATCTCTAGCGTAAATATCATAAGCACCAATATTGGCCAAAGCAATGGTAGTTGTGTTGGAGCTGGAAAAATCAGCATCTGTAACCGTATTTCCCGATGGGATAAAGGCATATTCAAAATTTCCATCTCCTCCTGAAGCATTAGCCGTTAAGGTACCGTCTGCACATGTACTTACATTTGTAACGACCACGCTAAGAGAAACCGTAGGTGCAATAGTAATTGACTGTGTTCCTGAAGCACAGCCATATTGGTCTGTTACCTCAACATCATAGGTTCCTTCAGTCAGGTTGTTGAAGGTATAAGCCAGATCAGTAATTGGAGTAGGGGTTTGCCAGGCTCCTCCATTTATTCTAAACGTATAATTACCATTTCCGTTAGTAACCGTTGCAGTTACCGTACCGTTGCTGGAACCATCATAACACTGTGTTGCCGTTAAATCAAAAGCTACAGGAGTTGGCGCAGTAACCGTTACCGGTGAAGAGGATAAAACCTCACAGTTGTTCTGGTCATTTACTCGTACTAAATAATCGCCAGCAGGAACATTCAAAAATTGAGATGAGGTACTAAAAGTTCTTATGATAGAACCGTCCGTCAACTCCAATTGATATTCATAACCGGGAGTACCTTCGGAAACGGTTGCTTCTAATGTTGCTCCAGTATTAAAACAGGTGAATTCAGCCTCTTGTGTTAAACTTGCTGTTAGCGCATTTGGTGATGTCAAAGTTACGGTAGAAGCTGAGGTTGCCGTACATGAGTTATCATCTGCTTTTCTCACCATTACTCCATAAGTTCCATCTCCTAAATTAGATGGTGTGGTAATTGGAGAAGTAGTTTCAGCTACCCAAGTTGCGCCTCCATCTAATGAATATTCATATCCGAAAGCAGGGTCAAAATTGCTTACTTCAAAACGGATGCTACCATTGTTACTTCCGTTACAGGTAGGATTTGTACTTCCTAAAATATGTACTTCAAAAGCTTTTCCGGTTTCAACAGAAACCGTAATGTCCTGTGTTTTTTCACAAACCTCTGGCGTTTGGGTTGCTTGAATGTCATCTAAGACCAAGAAGTTTCCATCGTCACTATCTAAGTTGGTACGTAATAGAATTCCGGCAACTGTATTTGTTCCAGGGTTAAAAGTAACCTCTCTTAAGTGCCAATCATCCGCATTGTTATTCTGAGGGATGGCCGTAGTGGCCTGACTACTTATAACTGTGCCAGAACCATCCACTAGCTCCACAAGGACTTCCGGGTCACGACCAGGAGTACCATCAATTTGTAGGTTGTAAGCATAGAAAGAAATAGTTATATCTTGATTAGCAAGTACATCCACTCCTGTTCTAGACCATAGAACGTTATTGTTTCCGGCAGAGGTACTTACACCTATGGCCATAAATCTACCATCGGTAAGACCAGTATGGTCATTAGGACTTCGCCATGTGGTGTTAGGGTTGGTAACTCTATCGGTAACTGCGTATTCGGCATTTACCAAAATTCCTGCAGGACCTAAATTACAATCGGTATCCGTGCCGTCTTGTGGCTCATAACAATATCCAGGGCCTATTTCTGCAATTTGAGTGGTAACTCCAGTCCCAAAATTTTCAAGCAATAAGGTACTTTGGTCAGCAGCTACAGTACTTGTATACCCAACGGTAACAGTTTGTGTGCCTGCAATTACATTGTTAAAAATGTTGTTATCTACAGGTGAATTGTCCGTTCCGTTCAGTTTATAGGTATATGTAAAATCTGTTGTGTTAGATGGGGTAATGGTAATGATTCCGTCTCCGTTACAATCGTAAGTAATAGCATTGCCAAAACTAGGGTCTGCAATGGTACTTGGTACGGTTATTTCTAAGTCCGTTTCACAACCCAGAGCATCTCTTACGGCTAATTGGTGAGTTCCTGCAGCCAAACGGTTTTCGTCAATGGCACTAAAAGTACTACCTCCATCAAAGCTATATTCATAAGGAGCTTGTCCTCCGGCCGTATTCAGGATTTTAACCAGAGCGGTAGGAATTGTAGCGCCAGAAGTGTCGCAAGAAGCGTCTTCAATTATTGCTGCAGAAGTGGTAAGTCTAAAAGGCTGAACAACTTCATATTCTATAGATTCTTCACAACCGGTTCCGCTAGCACCGCTAGAGTCAAGTACGGTAATCGTATAATTCCCTGCCGATATATTGTTGAAAAAGTTTTCGGTTTGATAAGTTGAACCACCATCAAGACTGTATTGATATGGAGCAATACCGCCCGTAGCGTTGATCGTTAATACAGATGTTGATGAATCTGCACAGGTAATATCCGAATTAGAAGCCGTGATGCTCACTGTACCTAAATCCTCTATTGTAACTACGTTTGATAGTCCATAACAACCGTTATCATCTTTAATCACAAAAATGTAATCGCCATCCTGATTAGGGACGTAAGTAGAAGGAGAGCCTTCGTAACCAAATAAAAATGTAGCGTTAGGAGTGAAATCTGAATCAGGAATAGTCGTTTCATCAGCGTATGGAGCTACGCCATCTTTACTGTAAATAGCATACGCATAGCCAGTAGTTCCTCCCGATGGAGTTAAGTTGATAACCCCGGAGCTACAGGTAATATCATTTTGCGTCGTCGCAGTCAATTCTAATTTCGGGATTTCGCCTACCGTGATGGTACGCTCGTCTCTACAACCATCCGTAGTCGTAGTTACAATTACATAGTCGTCCGCAGCAAGACCGGTGAACGTATGTGTGTTATCCGAAGAAACTAAATTATTGGCAACCAAAGATCCTGCATTTCCACTACCATCATCCAAAAACAGTTCATAACTGTATTCTGGAGAAACGTTCAATGCTTGTAGGCTAATGGTTCCTAAATTGTTGCAATCAACAGGCGTAGTACTTGGGGTAACATCAAAAACTCTTTCTGAGATACCAATTTCTTTTGTTTCGAATACACAACTGTTCTCTATTGGAGTGCCAGTTGATGGGTCTAGTTGTGTAACCTGAACCTTATATGTTCCACTTGTGGCAATATCAAATATCGGACCTTGACCCGCACTGAACGGAACGGAAATAGAATTGTTCTCTACATCAAATAATTGGTATCCGTATCCACTTCCTAAATCAACAACACGTATAGAACCATCCGTATTACAGATAATATCAGAGGAATTAGGCGTGGGAATATCAAGTGTATTTTGGTAGGCATTAAAATAGAACCTACTAAAACATCCATTTGTATAAGCGATAACAACTCTAAACTTACCACCTTCATTGATGGTAAAGTTGTCTTGAACCGCTTCTTCTGACCAAGTACAGGTTCCGTTAGTGTTGGCGCAATCATCTGCAACAGCATCACAACTACCTTCATTAAGTTTTTCCCATGTAATACTTTGGGCATCGGTAATACCTAATTGTATGAATGCGCTGTCCGTTGTACCACAAAGAAAGATATGTGGCATAGAATTACCATCTATAGTACATTCAACAATTTCTCCTTGGATGTTGTTGTCAGGATTACTGTCACCATTCACCTGATTGAAATATTCTATAATCGGGTTGGTTTGGGTTTCTCCAAAACGTTCTACGGTAATACGTTCCGTATGGTTTGAGCAGCCGTTGGTAGCTGTCTTTTCAACTATATAATTTCCAATGGTAGTAACTACTAAAGTGCTAGAAGTACCATCATCTAAAATAGTGTCACCAGAATCTATTGATCCGTTGTTATTATTGTCTATCGCCCAAGTATAGGTGTCAAAACCTGAACCGGCGGTAAGAGTAGCATCTGCTCCACAAAGTTGTACGGTACGTGCTGCATTACAATTTGTAAATGCGTCCGAGACATTGTTTGTTGCCACCTCTAGAGTGGTGGTACAAGCCCCGGCAGGGTTGCTACCATCTGAATCGGAAAAAGTATTGGTGTTCAATGTACCTGAATAGGTTGCAAGAGCATGATTCTCCAATTGAGCGGCACAAGCAGCAACAAATTCCGAACAGTCACCGGAAATGGAAACTTTAATCTTTATTTTATATTCAGGATCGCCAACCTGAACCAAATTATCAGGAATGCTAAAATTTATAGTTTGTGTATTTACGTCATACGTATTTGTAACTCCTGGAGCATCTCCAATATCTATATTATCTAATGTAACATTATTAGGAAGTACATTTTCAATAGTGAAATTGGTAGCATCATCATCTCCTGTATTTTGAAAGCGTATCACGTAGTTAAAGGTGTCTCCTAGACTTACATCTTGCCCGTTAATATCCGTACCGCTCAATAATTCAGAAGTATTGCCCAAAACAATGACCGGTGCGTAAACTTGGTTGTAAGAAGCGGTATTTACGGTACCATCGTTAGGGTCAACCACAGGAACTCCCGTTCCATATTCACCGCCATCACCACCGTCAGCAGTATCATCTTTATAAAATTCGTTGGCATCACTACAGCCATCATCGTCACTATCTAGGTCCAAATGATCTGGATACCCGTCCATATCGGTATCTAAATTCGCACAAAATCCGGAAAAGGAAGCTGTATTGTAGGATAAAAAGGCAACATCTGCATTAGAACTTAATTGTAGTCGTAGGTATGCCACGTCAGCCAAATTAGCGGTAGGTATACCAAATTCTGATAATTCTACTGTTGCTAATCGGTAATCTCTTGTGGTGTTATTATAGAAAATACTTCCGTTCGCGTGATAGATATCTAATCTGTACGAACCAACCACACTGGCCAGTGCCCCGCCACTATAGGCTTGCACACGTACAGCATTTCCTAGAGGAGCACCTGTAGCATCATAAAGACTTACAACATGACCAACACCATTGGGGTCTGCAACTTGCGTTAATAATATATCTGGTATACCATCACCCACATTAGTCGCTACAATAGGGTCTATTTCATAAGTCCATGTGTCGCCGATGTTAACAATACCGGAACCAAGGTCCAATCCGTTTTGCCCGTGGGTCAACAAAGGATTTAATGGGTCTGTGGTAGGATCGTTGATAATCGTTAAGCCTAACGCGTTATCATTATTTCCATCATTTAAATTGGCTTCAAAGGTTGCTTCGCCATAAATATTGTTAGAAGGTGTCAAGGCCATCCAGCTAGATTCTGTTGCCGAAATGTCCGCAATTCCATCATTATTCGAGTCTATGCCGTCTGATAAACCATTCCCGTTAGCGTCATAAAGGTTATCGTCTGCAACCCCAGTGGTAAACGTGGTTCCTCCGGTGGTGAATGCCAATAATTCATGGGATAAGTTTGGCAATACTGGATTTCTTGAAGTTGTAGAACTTCTCCAAAAACCAGAGAAATTGGAGAAAATTTCTGTTACCGCAGTACCACCTTGTGCGGTGCTTGATGGTGAAGTAAAGTTTACATCATTAGATATGATACACATTTGTTCAACAGCGTCATAAATACCATCATTATCATCATCTAAATCAACGCTATCTACAACCCCGTCATTATCAAAATCGTTATGTACTATTATTCGGGCAGAGGGCTCATCCCTTGTCGTATTGGCATCCGTTTGATCTTGGGAATTGGTGGCTGTATTTACGAGGTTGAGTAAAGGCAAGATGTCTATTTCATCTGCAGTTACTTCTAAGGTTAAAAAGGCAACTTCGCCAGGTTCTAATGTTCCAATATTCCAAACAGACCCGTTCCAACTTCCTGTTATAGTAGAAGCATTAACTAAAGTTAACCCCTCGGGAATATTGTCGGTAATCCGTAAATTAGTAATATCTCTAAAATATAGGTTTTCTGCCCGTATGGTAAAGGTGGCATTTTCTCCTTCTTTAATTTCAGGTTTATCTACGGTTTTTTCTATTAGAACATCGGGTTCACAATAAAAAATTTGAATAGATTGAGAGTCATATGTACATGGTCCTTTGGTACCTCTTACAAAATAATCACCTGCAATTGTTGCGGCATAATCAAATGAATTTGCCCCTGGAATCAGTTCCCCATCAAAATACCATTGATAGGCGTCAAAGTTATCGTCAGAAGCTTCGAAAATACTGGAACCTGAAAAACATTCTCCAACAGTTCCTCCATTAATTTCCAACCTAACTTCGGGTACGGTATCAAAACCGGAAAAATAACCGGCAACACCCTGAGCACCATTAAACCCGAAAAAACCGATAGCCATTGGCCCGGTTGATGTTACACTAATATCTCCATCTAAATTGGGAATATAGAATGTTTTCCAATCTGCAGAGCCAGCAACTGCGCTAGAAGCAGGCTTTGATACTTCTGTACCATTTTCAAATACTTTAACATTTGCGTCCGATGTATTTACTGATGCAATAATCGTTAGTCCTCCAGTCACCGTACTTCCTGCAATATTTCGAATATTTGGAATGTTATCCATTTTATCCGGTAACAAACAGTTTACAGGAGCAACAAAATTTAATCCTTGAGTATAAAGGTTACTAGATCCGGCCATTGATTGATAGGCATATACATCTTTTGATGTTTGCACGAACATATTGGCGCCTACCGTATTGGAAGAGTAATAAGAACTAGGTATTTTAAAGTATTCGCCATTGTTTATAGTTGCGACTGCAGTTGCATTACCATTTACGAATATTTGCGTGTTGTCTGCTGTTGCAATTACCAAAGGAAATTCTGTAAGCCCATTGGTATTACCGTTACCTCTAATAAATACGTAATCTTTTCCTAATTTATTAATAGGCACGGGTTGATCTATTCCGGCATCCCTATGGCTTTGCCCGTCTTGACTACCAAAGTTTATAGAACCGTTACTGATTACAATGTCCTTTGTAGAGGCTATTGATGCTCCGATCCAACCATCTTCATGTGCCTGAGTATGCGTGTTACCGATATAGGTTTCATATACAAAAGATTCGTTAGCATCTAATGTTATGGTATGAGAGTTTGCAGTAATACCTGCTCTATTATTTCCAACTCTAAACTCACAACCCGGATCATAACCAGATAATACTATGGTAGTATTATCTTCTGTTGCCATGATTCCCAAAGTATTTGATTTTGAAGAATGTGTACCTTTATTGGTAACGCCGCCCCATTTAAAATTGGTACCCATTGCCTGTCTACCCTTTGCGGTCAATGATGCAGCTTGCGAGCCAGACTTACCTCTATAATTGACATAGAACTTTTCTCCACCAGGCGCTTCAAATCGTAAACCACTATTCGTTAATACTATTCCTGTATTACTATTGTTTACTAAGGTGATATTGTTATCACCATTACCTAAAGTCCAAACACCTGGGGTCAGATTATTAATGCTAAAAGTTCTTTCTACAGTTGTAGATGTACCTCGGTACGCATTTACCGTAAATGAGGTTGTTTCCGGAGTAGATAAGTAAATAGCTTGGTTTTGTATTCCAGCATTATTTTGCCCCTGCTTCATGGGTGGTAAATAGTGCAGGTCACTTAATTGCGAGAATCCAGAAATTGCGTTGAAAGCAATAAAGAAAAAGAGTATACCTTTTAAGTAGGGCTTAAGCAGTGATTTCATTGGTTTGGTTAATTTGGAACGATAAACAAAATAACCAACGTTTAACCTTACGTCTAAATTAATGTTGCCAATGTGCCAAAATTTGTTGTTTTATGTATGAAATCTATAGTGGGGGATTATATTATTAGCTCGAAATGTTTATTTTGTAAGTAAATTTGAAGTATGTCAGACGAAAGATTAATGTCCAAAAAGAAGCCAGCCTACCCAGTATGCAAAAAATTGGACCAATATTTAGGTCATTACAGCCGTAAAATAGAGATACCTATTTTTTATGAAGATTTATTACGGTTTGCGGGTTCTGTGGTGGTCTATGATGCTGATGATGAGGATACTTTGTGGATACGGGTGTATTATTCTGAGTTTGATAGGATTGAAATTGATAATAGCCTGAAAAAAGTGTACTCCATTCTTCATTCTGATGGTAGCGATAATATTCATCAATATTTGAATGTAGATGCGGTAGATTTTTGCACTTTCGGTAACTCCAAACCTTTCCGTATCAAGGTAAGAAATATTTTAAATGATAACTTCACTTATTTCTATGTAAAAAAGACGGATGCTTCCCGTATTTACGGGCTTGAGCTAGAGCATATGCTTTCGCCTTATAACCTTAATTTTTTGGTGTATAAAGATACTCTAATAGAGGAGCATATTGCGGGAATTCCGGGTGATGTTTTTATAAAGGATATGCTGCCCAATTGCACTGAATCCGAGAAGTCACAATTGGCAAAAGAGTTCGTGAAATTCAATGAACGTTGTATGATTCGTTTGTTAGGTGATATGAGGTCCTATAACTATGTAATTGTACCCGTGCATGACTTTGATCACGTGGTGTACCGCATACGGGCAATAGATTTTGACCAACAGTGTTTTGAAGGAAAATTGAAGGTGTATAGGCCTCAGTTTTTTAAGGAAAATTTTCAGATGGTAGAGTTGGTTAGAAAAAAATTAAGACGAGATTCCGTAGACCAATATAAGTTAGAAGAAAGGTCTATTGTGGCCAAACGAATTCTTAGTTCTGGAGCACGTATAAAACGGTTGCGAGGTATAGTGAAGAAGGATGTTATTTCTACCCAAGAGAATATTGAATTGTTGCGTGAGGCAATTTATGAACTTACCCTGGATCAACAGTTTAGGAAATGTGAAACTATGGGAGAAGTATTAGATTTAGCGCTGAATTTTGTGCGCCGTAATTATGAGGATGTGAGTATGAAACAAATATTGGAACAGCGTATTAAAATATAGTAATAAAAGGAGGTCGTGATGCTGAAAAGTAAAACCGTTTGTCAACACCACGACCTAACTACTAATTTTTTTCCTCTTTATTAAAATATACTAGATAGTAGTACATTTGGCGTTCCTCATCCCAGCCTTTTTCCACGAATTTTTCTGCAGATTCTGGGTTTATAAAGTCTAACTTGATCTGTATGTTGGTATCAAGGTTTATAACGTTCTTTATTTTCTTACGAGCATCAGATACCGCTTTGTTGGCAATATCAAAATTTGAAACATCCTCAATACTAAATTTAGGACCTTTTTCTACTTTGTAATTTTTGAACTCGGGAATTAATTCAGGGTTTTCCATTACCTCGTTTAAAAAACCTGATTCTTCAAACTCATCATTTTTAGCAAAATGATTCACGGCACGGTTCATAAAAAGCACCTCTTGTTGCTTGTCCTCTGCCGGTAAAACCACGTCTTTTGCAAAATTCTGACAGAACTTTAAATAGTTTTTAGTGTAGAAATTTTCATCTGCTAGTGCCTCTACATCCAAGAAGTTTTCCAACCAATATTTAGTATCGTAACGGTTACTGTCTACTGAAAGAATTTTATATCCTTCCTCTTTATTCACATTAAAAATAAGACAGCCTTTATCTAATTTATTGATGTTTATACCCTGTTGGATTACAATATCTAGGTTGCTTCCTTTTTCTTCAAACTGAAGAAAGTCGTGCTTAAGCTCACTCTTAAAGATACCCACGGCTTCGGTCTTAACGTTATCTAGCATTACGTTAGTAAGGTAAGCCACATATACCTCACCACTTTTTATATGCGGGTGGTTAGACTGCTCAAAAAGGTGTTGCGCTATTTTTTTTGAGTTGAGGTGCATACTTTCAGGGTCAGCAAAAATGTCTGAAACTATTTTGTGAAGCTCATTAAACTCAACATCTACGTCATTTACTAGGTTAAAGTAATTCTCTTCCTTTTCACGAAAAGGTTTGAAAAAATATTCTTTCAAAAGACCAGTGGTCTCATCGTTCAAAGAAAAAGGTTCTTCAGAAAGGAAGATGCCTTCGCTTTTATTTTTATTACCCACACGGTGTAGGGAAATTGTTTCAATTTGGGTAGGGTATAGGTTAATCATAGTTTAATAGCTGTTTTAATTCTTGATTTAATCCAGATTGCCTATAATCAAAAGGCTAAATAGAATTGTATTGATGTATTTTATGAAGTTGAAAAGTAATGGATTTAATTCCAGTTTTCATCAAAATCAAGGTCATCATAATTATCAAAGGTATCGTCAAAATCAAATTTTGGTTTTGACTCAAAATTCTTTTCTGGTGGTGTTTCGGGAAGCTCTCCAAAACTGAATAATAAATTAGGGTATGCAACACCAGATTCCGGTTCAACAATATCTGCAAGCTCTACGTAGAATGTCCACATGCTTAGAAAATCATAAACATAGATAAGCTTAGGGGCATCTTCGGTCATGACATCCTCTAAAAAGGTTTCGTTCATCAATCTCACGTCCGAACCGTTATCGCTCATATCAAAAAGGGCGATTTCTTCATCTTGGTTCCACTCCTCATCACAAGTGTAAAAAGAGGCCATTTCATTGCCTAAAAACCCAAAAGACTGTGCAATAGAATTATGAAACTCTTCCATGGAAGTGCTCGCTTCTATCTCAAGGTCTCTAAAGATATCTTCTTTGGCATCTAAGATGATACGTATTTTGTAAATCATAACCGCAATTTTTAAGGGTGGACAAAGTTACAAAGATTTATAGCTTTTTTTAGCACTTATAGCTTCTAAAAGTAAATAAAACTGAACCCCAAAAAGTAAGCTGGCCAATACCAGATGTATAGGTTGCGAAGCGAACGGAAAATGGAAGTAATACATAGCAATGCCTGACATTGCTTCTATAAATAAGAATAATAATACCCAATTAATTTTAGGAAAATTAAGCTTGTACTTATAAATGCGTTGTGCTAGAAAAACATTCAACAATACTATTACTATTGAAAGGGACCGGTGAACGTAAAAATGCCAATCAGCATTCGCCAACCATTGGCTTTTGGCAGCATCTCCAAAAATATCCATGCGTTCGTCTACAAACTGTCTTACTTGTGTGCCCAAGACTACTTGAATTAAGGTCATGAAAAGCACGAAAGATAAAAGCGGAATAATGTCTTTGTAGGTTTTTGGTTTATCGCCAGATGCTTTGGTCATATAAATAATATAGAGTAAAAAGGCTACTATAACCAGAGCCATTACCATATGTACGGTAATTTTAACAGGCTCCAAGAGCGAATAAACTACAGTTGCGCCCAACCAAGCCTGGAAGCCCATACCAAAAACTACCAGCCAAGACAGAATGGTAATGTTCTTATTTGTTTTAAAGAGACGAATGGACATGATAGCCAATACAAACGTTGCTAAACCGGCTAACGCACCAAACAGACGGTTAATGTACTCTATCCAAGTATGGGCGGCGTTAAATTGGGCATAGTCATGTTTAGTATAGGTTTGCCATTTAGTTTTATCAAAAGTAGAACTGGTTTTAAAAGCTTCACTTGCCACTTGAAGGGTCTCATCTACAATTATAATTTGTCCCTTTTTAATATCGGTGTCAGGTTTCCACTGTAGTTCTGAAATTTCAGTAGGGGGGATATAGTGACCAAAACATTTAGGCCAATCAGGACACCCCATACCACTGCCTGTTCCTCGAACCACTGCACCGGCAATAATAACGAGATATACAAGAACCAAAGCTACTTTTGCAACCTGTCTGAAATTTTTCTGCATAGGTGAATTTTCCTTTGTGCAAAAATAAGGTTACTTAAAGAATTTTAAGGGAAATTGAGCTATTTCTTGAACAAGAAAATAGTTATTTTTCCATGACAATGAATTCAGAACGTCTGTTTAGTTGATGTTCTCTTTCTGGACATCTAATACCGTTTGCACATTTGTTTAATAATTGGGTTTCACCGTAACCCGTACCTGAAATGCGTGATGGGTCAATGCCTTTTGAAGTTATATATTGAACAGTTCTCATAGCTCTGCGCTTGGATAGCCACAAGTTGTAATCGTCTCCTTCACGGCTGTCGGTATGAGAACCTACGGCAATTTTTATATCAGGCCTTTTACTCATATAATCCACAACCTTGTTTAACTCGGCATAGGCATCTTTTCGTAAATAAGAACTGTTTAGGTCAAAGTAAATAGGGGTAAGCTTTAAAACTTTTACCAAATCTGAACCTACATCCGCAACCTTGGCAGATTGTTCCAATTCTAAACGGGTATCTTTAATTTGTTTTTTGTCGCTACTGGTCAGCATATAAAGGCTACCTACTTCATAACCATCTTTGCTGCCAGATAGTTGGTACTGCTTTTCTTGACACGGTATGCGCACGGTATAAGAACCATCCGAAGCTGTTATAGTTTCTCCTATTTTTTCACCTTCGTAGTCAAAAACTTCAATTTGTGTTTCGGCCAAAGGCATATCAGAATCTTTGTCTACGGCCCTACCTTCTATAAAAGTAAAACAATCCGTATCACTTCGTTTTAACCTAAATATGTCATCATTACCAATACCACCTTTTCGGTTTGAGGCAAAATAACCATTCTCTTCGGATAAATCCATTACCAAAGAAAAGTCATCTTCAGGGCTATTTATTGGGCTACCCAAATTTGTAGCTTTATTTTCTTTGTTTAAATCGACTTTAAAAATATCGAGCCCCCCAAGACCTGGGTGACCATTTGAGGCAAAATATAAAATGTCTGAATCAGCAATAAAGGGGAAAGTTTCCTTTCCTTCTGTATTAATTTGAGGCCCAAGATTTATGGGGTCTCCAAAACTACCGTTTGATATAACGTTTACCACATAAATATCTGATGCTCCCATACCACCGGGCATATCTGATGCAAAGTAGAGTTTAGTACCATCACTACTTAAAGAGGGGTGGGCAACGGAGTAATCTGTACTGTTAAAGGGGAGGTCTTCTGGTTCTGACCATGAGTCTCCATTTCTAAAAGCTCTATAAATTTTAAGTCTGCTGATTCCTTTTTTATCCCGTTTAAATGATTTTTTGGAAAAATTATTTCTAGTAAAATATACGGTTTCGCCATCTTTAGAAAAGGTTGTGGAGGACTCATTTGCCTTTGTGTTCAGTATTTCTGAAAGACCTGAAAGCTCACTTATTTTGCCTTCTTCTGAAACTTTTGACTGATATAAGTTTGTGTATAATAATGTGTTGTATTTCTGAACTTCAAGGTCCCTAGCGGTAGTGAAAACAAGATTTTCTTGAAAATATGAAGGCGCAAAATCTGACTCTTTTGAATTGAGAGTAGCCAAATTTTCTATAGTATATTGCTCCTTAGGTATCTGTATGTCCTTTAAATAATTGGTGTTATTTGCAAAGAGGTTTGCACGAGTGTCATTGTTCTTAATACGTTGAAATTTCCCCATCCATTCATCAGACTCATCGTATCTTTTAACGCTCTTAAGGGCTAGCGCATAGCGATATAGATAATCTGGGGATACAGCCACTTCTTTATTTTTTAAAAGTTTTCCATACCAAAATGTAGCTACATCGTAATTAGCACTATGGTAATTTGCGTTCCCTAATTTTTTGTGAATGGTGACCTGGTCATATCCTTTTTTCAGCAAAGAGGAGTAGGATTCTATTTCTTGCATATATGCATAGTGGTCAAAGTTATCGGCATCGGCCGCTTTCTTGTCTCGTTGAGCGAAACAGCTAGAACTCCCTGCGGTCACAAGGATTAGAATAAGTAGATATGTTGATTTTATACTCATATCTAAAAGAATCTTGGGGTTAGGTCAATTTTAGAATTCTTTATGAATTCATACCTAAGGAATATTTCAAAAGAACCATCATTAAACTGTGTGCCACCTAAGGAAGATGTTTCTCTGTCATAGGCAAGGCCTAGCATAAACTGTTTGCCCATTTGAAATCCAAAGAGAGCACTTACTGCCGCATCTAAGCGATAAGCAGCACCTAAAGTAAATTTTTCACTTAGGAGAAAGTTGGCGGAAAGGTCAACCTGAAGTGGGGCACCAGCAACAGCCTTTACAAGGTAGGCAGGTTTAAATTTTAAAGAAGAATTGAGGTCAAAAACATATCCGGAAATTAGATAAAAGTTCATACGCTCAGAAGCTATGACCGAGTTATTATTATCTGGACTTTGAAAGTGCTCTGTCTCTAAAAAGTCGGGAACCGATAGCCCTACATAAAATTTATTAGAATGAAAATAGACTCCAGCGCCTATGTTCGGGGAAAATTTCTTGTATAGCTCATCTTCTACGGACGGAGCTAGACTTGCGCTATAGTTTCTCAGTTTATTAAAATCTACGTTCAATAGGTGTCCGCCTGCCGTGATACCAAATGAAAGTTGATATTTTTCAGAAGTGGGTAGGCTATATGAAAAAGCAAGATTAAAATTGGTGTTTTGGTTGGTGTTGTTGCCAATCTCATCGTGAACGATAGAAAACCCTAGTCCAACTTTGTCATTATATGGGCCTTGAATATTAAAAGTTTGGGTGCTAGGGGCGCCATCTAAACCCACCCATTGCGACCTGTGTAATAACGAAACACCCAGAACATCCCTAGAGCCAGCATATGCGGGATTTACTGTTAAGGTGTTGTACATATACTGCGTGAATTGCGCATCTTGCTGGCTAAAGCAATTGAGCATCGCTACAAGTAGAAACAGAGCTGTAAGAATTGTTTTTTTCATGTTTAGCGTATCACATATAAGTATCCTTCTTTCATCTTGTCTTCTCCTTTGGATACATATTTTATTTTATAGAAATAAACACCAGCAGGCAATTTTTGATTTTCCATTATGGTAATTCTTCCTCTAGATAATCCATCAAATGCATTATTCTGATTATCGTAAACAGAACTCTCCCAAACTAGAATTCCCCAACGGTTAAATATTTCAACGTGATTGTCCGGAAAACGGTCAATGTTTATAATTTTAAATGCGCCATTTAAAATATCTCCGGGTCTTACAATATCTAATTCAACGAATAATTCACACGAAATATTATTTGGAGGTGTACCGCCAATTGAATCGCATGGGTCAAGGGGGTCAGTGTTGTCTTTTACTTCTTGACCATCATTTATAGTATCGCCATCTGTATCTGGGTTGGTGGGATCAGTACCCCTATCTATTTCCTGTGCATTTGTAAGATTGTCCATATCGCAATCCTCCATATTCCATAATCTAGACGGTACAAGGGTTTGACTTTCAATGACAAAATCGCAACTGTCTAATGGATCGGTATTATCAGATACTTCTTGTCCGTCTGTAACGCCGTCACCATCTGTATCAGGATTAGTAGGGTCGGTACCTAATAAATATTCTTCTTCCTCCGTTAGATTGTCATTATCACAATCGCTAGTAGACAGTGGTATTCCGCCAATAGAATCACAATCATCAAAAGGGTCGGTTCCATCAATTATTTCATTACAGTCCAATACGGTATCTCCATCAGAATCAAGATCAGAAATCACAACTGTAACTGTTGAAGATGTCTCACCATTGCATATATTTCCTGGGATAGTATAGGTGTAAACTCCAGCGTTGGCACCTTCAGGATTGGGATTCCATGTACCACGGGTGTCGTTTGTTTGTAAAAGGGATAAAAGTTGACTTTGGGTTACCGTTGTATTAGGACATATGGTGAGTGTAGCATCTGTTCCTGCATTAGTTTGATATTCTTCGGTAACGGTTACAATTGATGTAGCATTTTCGCAAACTGAGCTTGAAATCGTATAGTTGTACGTTCCCGCACTTGCCATTGCGGGTGACCAGGTTCCGCCAGAATTCGGAGTTCCACCAAGTTCTGCAAAAAGTTGAATTTCTGTAACCGTAGTTCCTTCACAAATGGTCAGGGAACCATCGGTACCTGCATTAGGCAAAGGTTGTTCCGTTACCAGGACTTCTGAGGTAACATCACCGGTACACGGTGAAGTCGCTCTTACGGTATAGGTATAAGTTCCCGCACCTGCCATTGCGGGAGACCAGGTTCCTCCTGAATCAGGAGTTCCATCTAGTTCTGCAAAAAGCTGGGTTTCTGTAACTGTCGTTCCTTCACAAATGGTCAAAGCACCATCGGTACCTGCGTTCGGTAAGGGTTGTTCGGTCACCACGACTTGGGAGGTATCGTCAGTTGTACAAGGCGAAGTTGCGGTCACGGTGCATCGGTACCTGCGTTCGGTAAGGGTTGTTCGGTTACCACGACTTGGGAGGTATCGTTAGTTGTACAAGGCGCAGTTGCTGTTACGGTGTAAGTATAGGTTCCCGCACCCGCCATTGCCGGGGACCATGTTCCACCAGAATCGGGAGCACCTAATTCATCGAAAAGTTGAGATTCTGTAACTGTCGTTCCTTCGCAAATGGTCAGAGTTCCGTCGGTTCCCGCATTTGGATTAAGTTGTTCGGTCACCACGACTTGGGAGGTATCGTCAGTTGTACAAGGCGAAGTTGCGGTCACGGTGTAAGTATAGGTTCCCGCACCGCCCATTGCCGGTGACCATGTTCCACCTGAATCGGGAGAACCTAATTCATCGAAAAGCTGGGTTTCTGTAACGATAGTGCTTTCACAAATGGTCAGAGTTCCGTCGGTACCTGCGTTCGGTAAGGGTTGTTCGGTCACCACGACTTCCGAAGTATCGTCAGTTGTACAAGGCGAAGTTGCGGTCACGGTGTAAGTATAGGTTCCCGCACCGCTCATTGCTGGAGACCAAGTCCCACCAGAATCGGGAGAACCTAATTCATCGAAAAGTTGAGATTCAGTGACTGTCATTCCTTCGCAAATGGTCAAGGCACCGTCGGTACCTGCGTTGGGTTGAGTTTGTTTTGACACCACGACTTCCGAGGTATCATTACCTGTACACGGAGAGGTAGCTGGCACGGTATAGGTGTACGTTCCAGCACCCGCCATTGTCGGGGACCAAGTCCCGCCAGAATCATGAGTTCCTATTTGAGCAAATAATTGTGATTCTGTAACAGTCGTTCCTTCACAAATGGTCAAAGTACCGTCTGTACCTGCATTCGGTAAGGGTTGTTCGGTTACCACGACTTGGGAGGTATCGTCCGCGGTACAAGGCGAAATAGCCGCAACGGTATAGGTATAGGTTCCTGCACCGCCCATTGCCGGGGACCAAGTCCCACTAGAATCGGGAGAACCTAGTTGAGCTAATAATTGGGATTCTGTCACTATCGTTCCAGCACAAATGGTCAAAGCACCATCGGTTCCCGCGTTCGGTAAGGGTTGTTCTGTCACCACGACTTGGGAGGTATCATCAGTTGTACAAGGCGCAGTTGCTGTTACGGTGTAAATATAGGTTCCAGCTCCTGCCATTGTCGGGGACCATGTTCCACCAGAATCATGAGTTCCTATTTGGGCAAATAATTGGGATTCTGTAACTGTTGTTCCTTCACAAATGGTCAAAGTTCCGTCGGTTCCCGCGTTCGGTAAGGGTTGTTCGGTTACCACGACTTGGGAGGTATCGTTAGTTGTACAAGGCGCAGTTGCTGTTACGGTGTAAGTATAGGTTCCCGCACCCGCCATTGCCGGGGACCAGGTTCCCCCGGAATCGGGAGAACCTAGCTCATTGAAAAGCTGAGATTCGGTGACTGTTGTTCCTTCGCAAATGGTCAAAGCACCATCGGTACCTGCGTTGGGTTGAGCTTGTTCTGATACCACGACTTCCGAAGTATCATCGGTTGTACAAGGCGCAGTTGCTGTTACGGTGTAAATATAGGTTCCCGCACCGCCCATTGCCGGTGACCAAGTTCCACCAGAATCGGGAGAACCTAGTTGAGCTAATAATTGTGATTCTGTGACTGTTGTTCCAGCACAAATGGTCAAAGTTCCGTCGGTACCCGCGTTCGGTAAGGGTTGTTCGGTCACCACGACTTGGGAGGTATCGTCAGTTGTACAGGGTGAGGTAGCCGCAACAGTATAAGTATAGGTTCCCGCACCGCCCATTGCCGGTGACCAAGTTCCACCAGAATCGGGAGAACCTAGTTGAGCTAATAATTGTGATTCTGTGACTGTTGTTCCTTCGCAAATGGTCAAGGCGCCATCGGTACCTGCATTCGGTAAGGGTTGTTCGGTCACCACGACTTCCGAGGTATCGTCAGTTGTACAAGGCGAAGTTGCGGTCACGGTGTAAGTATATGTTCCCGCACCGCCCATTGCCGGGGACCATGTTCCACCAGAATCGGGAGAACCTAGTTGAGCAAATAATTGGGACTCTGTAACTGTTGTTCCTTCACAAATGGTCAGAGTTCCGTCGGTTCCCGCGTTCGGTATGGGTTGTTCTGTCACCACGACTTCCGAGGTATCATCAGTTGTACAGGGTGAGTTAGCCGGCACGGTGTAGGTGTAGGTTCCGGCACCGCCCATTGCTGGAGACCAAGTCCCACCAGAATCGGGAGAACCTAGTTGAGCTAATAATTGAGTTTCTGTCACTGTTGTTCCTTCGCAAATGGTCAAGGCACCATCGGTTCCCGCGTTCGGTAAGGGTTGTTCGGTTACCACGACTTGGGAGGTATCGTCGGTTGTACAAGGCGAAGTTGCTGCAACGGTGTAGGTGTACGTTCCAGCACCCGCCATTGCCGGTGACCAAGTTCCACCAGAATCGGGAGAACCAAGTTGAGCAAATAGCACAGTTTCTGTAACTGTCGTTCCTTCACAAATGGTCAGAGTTCCGTCGGTTCCCGCGTTCGGTAAGGGTTGTTCGGTCACCACGACTTGGGAGGTATCGTCAGTTGTACAAGGCGCAGTTGCGGTCACGGTGTAAGTATAGGTTCCCGCACCGCCCATTGCCGGGGACCATGTTCCACCAGAATCGGGAGCACCTAGTTGAGCAAATAATTGTGATTCTGTGACTGTTGTTCCTTCGCAAATGGTCAAAGCACCATCGGTTCCCGCGTTCGGTAACGGTTGTTCTGTCACCACAACTTGGGAGGTATCGTCAGTTGTACAAGGCGCAGTTGCTGTTACGGTGTAAGTATAGGTTCCCGCACCCGCCATTGCCGGGGACCAAGTTCCTCCAGAATTGGGGGAGTTGCCTAGTTGATTAAAAAGTTGAGTTTCTGTTACGATAGTACCTTCGCAGATGGTTAGCGAACCATCAGTTCCTGCATTTGGTAAAGGTTGTTCCGTGACTACGACTTCGGAGGTATCATTACCTGTACACGGTGAGGTAGCCGGCACGGTATAGGTGTACGTTCCAGCACCCGCCATTGCCGGTGACCAGGTTCCACCTGAATCGGGAGAACCTAATTCATCGAAAAGTTGAGATTCGGTGACTGTTGTTCCTTCGCAAATGGTCAAAGTTCCGTCGGTACCTGCACTTGGCAAGGCCTGTTCCGAAATGGATACCGTGGCATGTTGTTCGTATCCTTTACTATCTCTTATTCCATAAACAAAACTGTCAGAACCTGTATATCCAGTAGCTGACGTATAGGTTATAAAGTCATCTGTAGGGGTGGATGGTGTACCGTTATTATCGACTACTGCTGTTCCTGATGAAGCAGAGGTAACAATAAAAACACTTCCAGAAGCAGGTCCGTTTCCTCCAAAATTATCGTTTGAAAGAACATTAATATCTATAAAACCTTCTTCACAAACAGAGGCAGCATCATTTGTGGTAGTTGGGAAATATGTTATGGTCGGGTCATCCACAATATTTCCATCAGTATCAATACCATCATCAGAAAGGTCATCTACATCATCCGTTCCATACGGACTATCAGCAAGGACAGTAACTTGATTACTAACCCCTCCAGCTTCTATAGCAGTTGAGTTTAAGGCGAAACTTGCTAGGTAGGTGGCAGTTTCGGTAGCAAGAAGTGTTCCTTCAGGGGAACCCATAGATGACGAGTCAAAGGTTGGGCCACTTGTTAATGTCAACGTATTTAGGTCTATATCTGTAAACGTATCCGTTAGATCAATAGCATTTAATGTTACATTTCCCGTGTTTTCAACAGTGATGGTATAATCAACAGTATTTCCTACACTTACTGGGTCTCCAAAATTTTCAACAGCCGTTTTGGTTACTTCAATTTCAGGTTCTGCAATTATGAGATCGGTAAGTACAAATTCTACTTCATCGGAAGCTGCCGAAAATATAAGGAAACCTCCTGTAACATCAACATTCATCTCAGTAGATTGAGTCACATTTTCAACTCTTAAGCTTCCTCCTCCCGTTCCAGTATTGGAGCCATTGATGCACTCCCCACCACCACTGAAAAGCAACGCGTTACCATCAATGTTAAAAAGAGTAGGGGTAGATTGAAATATTGGTCCGTTGGAGCTTAGTTCCGTCCATGTGGTATTGGTAATATTGAAGTTGCCCGTGGCTGTACCACTTCCAAGAAATGGAATTACAGAGAAAGTGCCCACCTTATCAGCATGTATAATTGGATTTACAATCCAAACCGGTGAGTTAGTTACGGCATCAAAAAAATAGAAATTGAGTGTGCCAGGATCATTCGAACTCGCAGAAATTTCCAGAGAAGGACTTCCAAATACCGCGGGGTCACTATACGTTGCTGCACTGGTACAACCCATGATTTCTGGCCCTAAAATACTAACACCATTGGATACTCTACACTCAACGCGTACAAGACCATCATTGGTTAGGGATTCCCATACAGTGGGTGAAACCGTTGTCCAATTTGTGGTTTGTTGAGCTGTTGCCGTATAGGCCAGCATCAATAGGAGTAATACTCCGAATTTTTTTTTAAAATGATTAGCCAATAGGGAACATATTTCATAAAACCTCTAGAATAGTCAAAAAAACGCGACTATTGTAAATAAAGACTTACAAGGATGTAGTGTAAATTTAACAGGCTTAGAAGACCTTGCAAATTATATGTTGTATAGTGTGAAAAACTAGATGTAAAGGCTTGCTATTATGTAGGATAACCTAGTTCAACTATTGAATTTTTGAATCTTTTTAAGAAAATTGAAATAAAGAATACTATAAATAAGGTTTAATCTTCCACAAAAAAATGGGCTAGTAAGCATGTGTGATACTTTAATATTTAGAAGAACCTTGGTGCTATGGTTCTTCTTCCGAATCGCGAGCGAAACTCATATCTGAGCACTATTTCAAACGACCCGTCATTGAAGCGAGAACCGCCTAATTCCGTTACTTCCCTGTCATACGCGAGGCCTAATAATATCTGGTCAGATGCTTGAAAACCAAAAAGAGCACTTAGAGCAGCGTCCCATCGGTAACCAGCACCTAAAATGAACTTATTATTGAACATAAAATTAGCTGATACATCTACCTGCAACGGAGCTCCGTTTACCGCCTTCATCAATAATGTAGGTTTAAATTGCCATCTTTGATTCAGGTCATAAACATAGCCTGTTATTAAATAAAAGTTCATGCGTTCCTTTGCTAAAAAAGAAGAGCTAGAAGCATCTCCATCAAAATGTTTTGTAGCCAAGAAATTAGGGACAGATAGACCCACGTAGAAACGCTCGTCGTAATAATATACACCTGCTCCAAAATTTGGAGAGAATTTATTGTCAATATTGGTTAGACCAGTTCCAGAAACTTCATTGCTATAATTGGATAATTTGCTAAAATCCAAGTTTAGAATATGTGCACTAGCCTTTAATCCAAATGCTAGTTTTGCTTCCCTTGAAATTGGAACGGTATATGAAAAAACACCATCAAAGTAGGTTTCTTGACTTGTGCCGTTTCCTATATCATCATTAACAATAGATAGTCCTATGCCCACTCTGTCCGATACCGGTGTATGAAAATTAAGGGTTTGGGTTTTAGGGGCGCCTTCTACACCAACCCATTGTGAACGATGTAATCCTGCTATACTAAAAACACCACGAGAGCCTGCATATGCCGGGTTTATGGCCATTGGGTTGTACATGTATTGTGTGTACTGAGCATCTTGCTGAGCGCTAAGATCACAGATAGATGTAGCGGTTAGGAGTACAATCAGGAGGAATTTTTTCATGACTTTTTTATTGGATAAAAAGGGGACAGTCTGGTATCTACCATTGTAAAGGTATCTATTTTTCTTAATTACAACTATTGTTATTGTTGAGTTCCTAAATATATCGGTGCAATAAAACTACTGGTTTTCAATGTATAAAATACTTTAAACCTAAGACTGTGTTGCGATAGGGTTTCAACACTAAAACGTTAGAATTTAAGGTGTATTGTAAACGTTATTTCTAGTCTTTTCTTTTTAGCTATGGAGTGAATTCTCAATTAGCTTTCAAGATGGGGTAAGGCCAATTGCCTTGCCCTTTGCAAGCATAAATTCTTTTGCTGCTTCGTATTCATTAGGAATTTCACCTTCAAGAATGGCCTCTTTAATTGCTTCTTTAATAATTCCTATTTCCTTTGATGGTTTTAAGTTGAAGGTTTTCATAATTTCTTCTCCGCTTACAGGAGGTTGAAACTTACGTATGTTATCTCGTTCTTCTACTTCTATAATTTTTTGGCGAACAACCTTAAAATTGTTCTTATACCTTCTTTGCTTTTTTGGGTTCTTGGTAGTAATATCCGCTTCGCAAAGCGTCATGAGGTCCTCTACATTTTCGCCGGCATCAAAAACCAAACGGCGTACTGCGGAATCTGTTGCATAATCCTCTGAAAGAACAATGGGTCTGGAGCTCATAAGTACCATTTTTTGGACGAATTTCATCTTGTCGTTCAATGGCATTCGCAATCGCTTAAAAAGCTTATATACCATTTTTGAACCCACAAATTCGTGCCCGTGAAAGGTCCACCCTATTTTTTTGTGGAATTTTTTTGTGGGTGCTTTGCCTATATCATGTAACAGGGCGGCCCAGCGTAACCAAAGGTTATCCGTAGTTTCTGAAATATTATCTACCACTTCTAAGGTATGCCAGAAATTGTCTTTGTGCCGTTGCCCTTCAATTTCTTCTATGCCTTGTAATGCAACTAATTCAGGAAGAATATAGGAAAGAAGAGCTGTTTTGTTAAGTAGGGAAAAGCCAATGGAAGGTCTATTGCTTGCTAAAATTTTGTTCAGCTCGTCTACAATACGTTCTTTGGAAATTATTGTAATACGTTCTTTGTGCTCCGTAATTGCTTGTAAAGAGTTTTCTTCGATTTTAAAATTCAATTGAGTAGCAAAACGGATGGCGCGCATCATGCGCAATGGGTCGTCAGAATACGTAATACCGGGCTCTAGTGGCGTACGAATAATTTTTTTCTCTAAATCGGCAACCCCATCAAAAGGGTCTAAAAGTTCACCGTAGTTTTTTTGATTCAAAGATATTGCAAACGCGTTAATGGTGAAATCACGTCGGTTTTGGTCATCGGCCAACGTACCGTCTTCAACAACAGGCTTCCGGCTATCTCTATGATAGCTCTCTTTACGGGCCCCTACAAATTCCAACTCAATATCTTCATGCCGTAACATAGCCGTTCCAAAGTTTTTGAAAATACTAACGTTCGGTTTTTCTTTAAGTAAAGAAGCTACTTTTTTTGCCAATTCTATACCGCTACCAATAGCTACAATATCTATGTCTTTGTGCGTACCTCTCTCTAGCAGATAATCTCTTACAAACCCACCAATTACATAAGAATCTATTCCAAGTTCATCCGCAGCTTGTGAAACGATTTTAAAAATAGGGTTAGAAAGCGCTTGTGTATGGTTCAAAAGTTCAATTTTTAAATACTAGTGCTTGCCAAAGAAGCATTAAATATATTGCGTTATAAATTACTTCCGAATAATCTTAACGGTACCATCATTTCCTAGTTTTATAATAGCTGAGGGTACTGCCGATTTTTGTTCGGGCTGCAAATTTACCACATAGTCCACACCTTTTAAAATTACAGGGTCTATTTCGTCAAAACTTTTGGGAGTAGGGCACCCAGAAATGTTAGAAGATGTAGAAACAATCGGTTTTTTGAACTTATTTATGAGATATCTGCAGAACTTGTCCGAAGCTATTCTCACAGCCAAGGTATTGTCCGCAGCAACTAAATTCTTAGCAACCCCTTTAGGTTTGTCGTAAATTATGGTTGTGGGTTTAGTAGAAAGGTCTATAATGTCATAAGCGACCTCTGGAACCTCTTCAATAGTACGTTCTAACATGGCATCATTGGCAACTAAACAAATAAGAGCTTTGCTGTCTTCTCGTTGTTTTAAATCGTATACTTTCTTAACAGCCGCTTCGTTTGTTGCATCACAGCCAATACCCCATACGGTGTCCGTAGGGTAGAGGATGAGACCACCGTTTTGAAGGACTTCTGTGCATTTGTTGATTTCTTTTTGCATGGTTTAAGTGGTATTAGTTTTTACTCGGAAAAAGTAGTGACTGGGTATTTGCCATCATATGATTAAAAGAAAAGGTATCAGTTATCCTTTGCTTTAAAAGTTCTGGTTCAAATATTATTTTCCTTTCCAATATGGCCTGTATACCAGTGGACATGGCTGTTACATCATCAATTTCTGTTAATATGCCGTAAGTGCCATTATCGAGTAATTCTTCACTGCCAGGAACTTTGGAGGATACTATAGGTTTACCATAGCTTAGAGATTCTAATAATACGTTAGCCATACCTTCTTCACGAGAGCAAAGTAAAAAGACATCTATATTTTGAAAGAACTGACCCATATTACTAACATGGCCTAGAAAATGAATACGTTCTGAAAGTTCAGGGTAGTTAGAAAGAATTTGGTCCATATCCAGTTCAAACCCACCTGTGCCCGCATGAATAATATGCGTGTTTTTAGGAAGTTTCTCAAGAATTTTAGGAAGGAGGTCAAATCCTTTTCTATAATTCAGCCAGCCTGCAACGCCTATAATAAAGCGATTTTCAGGTAGATTTAATTTTTCTATAGGGCCCCAATTTGCAACTGTCTGAAGTTTAGGTAACTCTATGCCGTTATAAATTCTAATTAAATTGTCTTGATTGAAATAGGAACTATTCTGTAATAAATCTGTTTTTAGGGAATCGCTATTCACTAAAACCTTTGCTTTAAAAGTTTTGAATACAAGACTGTACTTAAGGCCGGTTCTAATTTTTCTAATATTACCAAGGTATAGAATTATATTAGGTACTTTTTTTATGTGAGCCGCTAATGACACTAGCCACCAATCGCGCTTTAAAGCTGCAAAAACCGTTAGTGGTTTAACTTTTTGTATTATCTTGATGTAATTGCGGACGACGGAAAGGTTTAAATCACCACCACGTTTTGTAATTGTACGGATTGTAACATTATCAATATTCGCAAATCTATCCTCAAACGTATTTTTCAATAGTACAACGGTGATATTATATCCGTTTTGGCTAAGGAAAATAGTCCTGAGCAATACATTTTTTTCAATACCACCCCAATTTTTCGTAGGGCAGAAAAAGATTATATTTTTTGGGTTGACTTTCATTTTTTTCCTGCCGAGTTCAGACGTTTTAGTTCTTTAAATCTACTGTAGACACCAACCGCATTTAGGTAGGAGATAACAATACCTTTTTTACCGTCCAAGAACCCCAACCTAAGAATATAGTGGTTGAAAAATTTCCATGCGGGTCTTAATACAGAATGATACCATCTAGCTGTTTTACCTGCTTCAAAGGCCTCTCTGGCCTTCATTTTTCCGTACTTAACCATCTTGGATTTGTATTCATCATAATTGTTGAATGAATAATGTATTAGTCGGTTTTTTAATGTTTTAGAATTACCGTTTACCTCTAAAGTTTCATGTACTATTCGATCAGAAACGAACTGCACTTTATCTTTTTGAAATAAGCGATAATTTTTGTCTGTTTGCCATCCACTAAAACGGAGTACTTTATCCTGATACATGAAAATTCGCAGAAAATAATAGGCAGCTGCACAGTCGGTTTTATTTTCTATTTCTTCTATAATTTCTTTTTCAAGTTTAGGAGTTACCCTTTCGTCCGCATCCATAAAAAGCACCCAATTATAAGCCGCTTGGTCTAAGGCAAACTGCTTTTGGTCTGTGTAATTCTTAAAGGGCCGCTGTATAAGTTGAACATTGGAATGATTTTTAATGATTTCAACAGTACGGTCTGTGCTGAAGGAATCAACAACAATGATTTCATCACAAAATGATAGGTTCTGTAAAACAGCTTCTATGTGTTTTTCCTCGTTTAAGGTAATTAGTAAGCCCGAAATCTTTTCCGTCCTATTCATATTTCAAGTATGCTTCTATTTCCTTTAATTTTTTCGACTTTTCAAACTGATCAATTACAAATTTCCTGCCAGCAGCACCCATTGAAGTAATTAATGATCTATTATTATATAGTTTTTCAATAGCTTTAACAAAGCTTTCTATATCGTTAGGAGGAGTTAATAGACCGGTTTTTTCGTGTAAAACTACCTCCGGGTTACTACTAGTATTAAAAGCAACGGATGGCCTTTCCGATAGCGCAGCTTCTGCAAGAACGTAGCCAAAACCTTCCCAATGAGAAGAAAGTAAAAATACATCACCATGTGAAATGAATTCATAGGGCTTATCTACAAAACCACAAAGTTCTACATGGTTTGATAAACCTTCATTTTCTATCCTAGATTGTAGTAAACTTTTTAGACGTCCGTCACCACCAATTATCATTTTAAATACCACTCCTTTTTGCATTAGCCTTTTTGCAACATCTAGTAAAAATCCTTGGTTTTTTTGAAACTCCAAACGGCCTAGGTTAACTAGGGTAATTAGTCCGTTTTGAGCATGGGACCTTTCCGTATCTAGTTGCTCGGGAATAGCTACACCGTTATAGATAACCGTGATTTTTTCTTTTGGAAAAAGCTTGGGATTGTTCTCTAAAATGGTGTTTTTGGTAGCTACAGAATTTGCAAGTATTTCTGTAAGTACGTTTTTGAAAAGATACCGATTGGAAAAAGTGTTTTTGATAGGTATGGCACTACCTCGCCTATAAATAATTCTTTTAATGTTCAGTTCTTTTGCAATTGGTCCAGCAATTTTCACATCGCTCGATAAATTCATGACTATGGTATCTACAGCTTGGCTTTTGAGGCAATTTTTAACAGCTAACCTTTTAATAGGGTTAATGAAACTAAGGTTTGATAGTTCAATAGTTTTATGGGGAATATCCGTAGTTTTAAGTTTTTGTGAAAGGACACTTTTAGGATGTGCAACCACAAAAACAGGAACCCCTTTTTCATGAAGATACTGGCTTACTTCAAAATGCCATTTTTCTCCTCCGCCCCAAGATTTGACCGTATTAAAAAAACAAATACAACCCATTTACGCTAGCTTTTTATAGAGAGCAACTAGATTGGCACCCACGTTCTCATCATTAAATCTTTGTACATAAGAAAAGCCTTTGTCTGTCATTTCTTTTCTCAGTTCTGGATTATCGTATAGTTTTTTAATATTTTCTTGAATTTCCTTAGTATTATCTGGGTCAATATAAAGAGCATCAGGTCCGGCCGCTTCTGGGAAACAGCCTCCTTTTGTAACAATAACAGGAATCTTGCTAAAAAGAGCCTCAATTAACGGTATTCCAAATCCCTCGCAATAAGATGGGTAGCAAAGCAGAGTGGCGGCTTGATAGAGTATAGCTAAATCTTGTACCCCAATTTTCTTTACAAATGTTACCTGATCTTGCATTTGGTGTTCAGTAATATATCTGCGAACCTTTTTTGCATAGGATTTTTCGCCTCCCACCAAAGCCAAATGATAGGTAGTGCCTTTAATAGCTTTGATTATTGCCAGTACATTTTTACGTTCTTGTATAGTGCCTACGTTTAAAATAAATTGCTTAGGTAGATTATGTTCTGCTCTAACCTTCTCTTTTTCTTCTTGGGAATAAGTAGTTTTAAATGCACTGTGACAACCTTGGTAGACTACTGTAATCTTATGAGGTGAAACCTTTAAAAATTTAATGATATCTCTTTTGGTCTGTTCACTTATAGCCACAATATGGTTTGCGGCATGTACAGCGTAGTAAAACTTTAGTTTATATATTATCCGATCCCAAAATTTATAATATTGAGGGTGGCTTATGAAAATAAGATCATGTATGGTGACTATTTTTGAAGTGCCCCGTTTTTTGAACTGAATGGGTATTTCTCCTGATAGTCCGTGATACCAATCCAATCTCAAATCGTTTATCTGGTTCCATTGCCCGAACAAGCGCCATAGCGAAGGGAAGTTTTTCCAAAACCAACCCGATGGATAAACTATTGTTGATTTTTCTAAGGCAACTTTCCTATCTATGCTAGGAGTTTTGGTATTGAAAAGATAAAACTCTTCAAGTTCGGGGTAGGAATTTAAAATACGTAGAATATCCCGTCCATAGTTTCCTAGACCAGTTCTGTTGTGAAAAATTCTTTTGGCATCATAACCTATTCTCATTCGTCGGTGTTCTTCTATATAGAGATAAAATTACATATATTTTTCATAAACCATTTTCGTCTTCTGCGCTGTTCTTTCCCAGGTAAAGGTAGTTGCAAATTGTTTAGCTTGTTTTATTTGGTCTTCGGTTATTGTTGATAGGCGTTCTATACCTGCCGCAATGTCTTCGGGTTTAAATGGGTTTACTAAAGCGGCATGATTCTTTGAGGTTTCGGGAGCAGCTCCTGTGTTACTGGTCAAGACGGGCAATTCAGCTAACATTGCTTCTAATATAGGAATACCAAAGCCTTCATAGAATGTGGGAAACAAAAAAGCAGCTGCATTTTTATAAAGTGCTGCTAGCTTCTCAGAACTTAGATAACCAGTTATCACAATTTTGTTTTCTAAACTGTTCTCTTTAATAAAGTTGAACACAGGGGAATAATGTTTTGATTCAATTTTCCCAGTGATTATTAGTTTTTTATTCTGACTCTCTTTTGATAAAGCATAACCTTTAATAAGGTTAAGTGTATTTTTTCTTAAGGAGACCCCTCCTAGGGATATGAAATATGTTTTTGGGGCAACATTAAATTCCTTTAGTAAATCATTATTTGTTTTGTTGTTTTGTTGAGCTTTTAGTGAGGGAGCTAACGGAATTGCATGTATTCTGTCTTCAGGATAATTAAAAAATGAAAGAAAATCTTGCTTTGTAGCTTCGCTCACTGTAATGATTACATCGGCCTTTTTACTAAAATCTTTGAAAAGTGCCATTCTCTTTTTTTCAAAGTATGGTGTAGTTAACTCATATGATTTAAATTGGGGTAAGTGTACTGCTAAATCATGTACAGTGGCAACTTTTAAGGACGAACTAAAATTTAGAAAAGGAGAGTGTAGACTATGTGCCACATCAAACTTTGTAGTGGTTAGGGCAAAATTGTTTAGATGCCAAAGGTGTTTGTTGTTTAAGAGATTTTTCTGGAAGTCAGATTTTTTTTTGAACTTTCTCTTTAACCTAAAAGCTAAATAGGGGTCAATAGCATCTATATCTTTTAATGAATTGTATAAATTATGAATGTAAAAAGGAATACCAGTGTAGTTCTTAAAAAAGAGAGAAGAACTTTCCAATGCAATTTTCATTACCCGTTGTTTGCGAACAAAAATAGTACATAGGTATTAGCTAGCTGCCATCTCTACGTTGTTAAGTTTATATTTTTCGTTGGTAGTAACAGTATTTTTTGCCTTAGTGGCTGTAAGCGCTTGTAATTTTGAAAGTTCATCATATCTTACATATACGCTCAATGCATTTAAATAGCAGACAGTAAACCCTTTATGTAAATCTATAAAACCTAGTCTTATAAAGTAATTGTAAGCAAATTTCCATGTAGGTTTCCCTATCAATTTAAATAGGTTGCAAGAACGTTTTTTAGAGTGTAGTTCTTTTGCTTTCAGTTTGCCGTAATGCACCATTTTGGCTTTGTAGTCTGAATACCCTTTGTAGCAATAATGGACTAATTTTTCCTTGAGTACACCTGTTTTTCCATTAATTTGTAAAGTTTCATGTACTAATTTGTGTTGAGCAAATCGACATTGACTTTTCTTAAAAAGTCTAACGTTTTTATCGGTTTGCCAACCGCTATAATTCAGCTTACTGTCCTTGAACATAAACTTTCTATAAAACCAATACGCATCTAAAGCATTTGGTTTTTGAATGGTTTGGGTTATCTCTGTACGTAAAGAGCGAGGCACCACTTCATCGGCATCAACAAATAAAATCCAGTCATTTGAAGCTTTATCTAAAGTAAATGATTTTTGATCGGTGAAATTTTTAAAGGGACGCTGAATAACACGCACATTGGGTAATGCTTCTAAATATTCGAATGTGCCGTCTGTACTATAGGAGTCAACCACGATAATCTCATCTGCAAAAGAAACGGAAGCAATACACTTTTTAATGTGCTCCATTTCGTTATATGTTATGACTAATGCCGTAAGTTTATTGTCAGAATTATTCAAAATCAATCGAAAATTTAGATTATGTTCGGTTTTAACTCGCTAGATTATAACTTAAAAAGTAGTTATAAATTGTTTTAATAGGTACTTTTCTTACAGGTCTCTAATAAACTAGACTAAAGAATTAGAAAAGGTTGCGTACAAATGACAGTATTTTATAAAAAAAGCCCATAGTCGCTAGTTGTAAACGACTATGGGCAAGATTTTAGATTTAGCGTGGTTTACACCGCTACATCATATTCTCTTAAGGCATCGTTTAACGAGGTCTTTTTATTTGTACTCTCTTTTCTAGTGCCAATAATCAATGCACAAGGCACTTGAAACTCACCGGCAGAAAATTTCTTAGTATAACTCCCTGGTATAACAACTGAACGAGCAGGAACCCTACCTTTAGTTTCAACAGGTTCATCGCCAGTAACATCTATAATTTTTGTAGAAGCGGTAAGAACCACATTTGCGCCTAAAACAGCTTCTTTTTCAACGCGAACACCTTCAACAACAATACATCTTGATCCAATAAATGCATTGTCCTCAATTATTACAGGTGCAGCCTGTAAAGGTTCTAATACACCACCAATTCCAACACCTCCACTTAAGTGAACGTTTTTGCCTATTTGAGCGCAGCTGCCCACAGTGGCCCATGTATCCACCATAGTGCCCTCTTCTACATGAGCACCAATGTTTACGTAACTTGGCATTAAAATAGTGCCGGCGGAAATATATGCACCATGACGAGCAACAGCATTTGGGACTACACGAATACCTTTGGCCTCGTATCCTCTCTTCAACGGAATTTTATCATGATATTCAAAAATACCAGCTTCAAGAGTTTCCATTTTTTGAATGGGAAAATAAAGAACTACACCTTTTTTAACCCATTCATTAATTTGCCAGCCGTCCGAAGTTGGTTCTGCGCACCTTAATTTACCTTGATCAAGAAGGTTTACTACTTCTCTTATGGCGTCCTGGGTGGCGGCTTCTTTTAAAAGCTCTCTGTTGTCCCACGCATTTTCTATTGTCTTTCTTAATTCGGTCATCTTTTCTTACTAATTAGAATGTTATATTTAAAGAGGCTGTTAAACCGGTTTTCACTTTCTTATCGCAGTATTTTACACAAATGGATTTTGTGTTTCTCAATACACATTTAGGTGCAAATATAGGTGTCAAATATGATTTTGGGTTTCAATTTTACGGTTATAACAATTTATAGGTTATTTTTGCAAAAAATAAATAAGGATTGGGAAGATTGCTTGCATTGGATTATGGGAAGAAAAGAACGGGTATTGCCGTTACTGATGAGTTGCAGTTAATAGCTTCGGGTTTAACAACTGTTCGTACCTTTGAACTAATAGATTTTTTAAAAGAGTATACACAAAAGGAAAAAGTACAGACGTTTATAGTTGGTGAACCACGCCAAATGGATAACACACCAAGTGAGTCAGAAGCTTTAATAAGTCCTTTTTTAAATCGATTAAAAAAAGTTTTCCCAGATATACCAGTAGAGCGACACGATGAGCGTTTTACTTCAAAAATGGCTTTTCAGACTATGATAGACAGTGGTCTCAAAAAGAAACAAAGAAGGGATAAGGCCTTAGTTGATGAAATTAGCGCAACAATTATTCTTCAAGCCTATTTAAATAAAATTTAGATGATATTACCAATTATCGCTTATGGCGATCCCGTATTAAGAAAAGTAGGCAGTGACGTGCCTAAAGATTATCCAAAATTAGAAGAGTTGATTGAAAATATGTGGGAGACCATGTACAATGCCAATGGGGTAGGCTTGGCAGCACCTCAGATAGGGCTACCTGTACGGTTATTTTTGGTTGATACCACTCCTTTTTCTAAGGACGATGACCTTTCTGAGGAAGACCAAAAGAAATTAGACGGTTTTAAAAAGGTATTTATCAATGCATATATTGATGAAGAAACAGGTGAAGATTGGCCTTTTAGTGAAGGTTGTTTGAGCATACCGGACATTCACGAAGACATAAAAAGAAAAGATACGGTTACCATTACTTACGTAGATGAAAATTTTAAAAAACATACAGAAACGTATGATGGTCTTTTGGCGAGGGTTATTCAGCATGAATACGATCATATAGAAGGTATTTTGTTTACAGATAAGCTTTCACCTTTAAAAAAGCGCATGCTTAAAAGTAGATTAACCAATATCTCTAAAGGAAACATTAGAGCAGATTACCGCATGCGTTTTCCTAACCAGAAAAAAGGACGTTAAAATTTTATCGTAATCCGTTGAAAAGTGCAATATTTGCGCTCCTAAAATGTAAATTTTTATATGAGTTTAGATAAGATCTTATCCATTGGGGGAAAACCAGGCCTTTACAAATTGGTAACACAGACCCGAACAGGGTTTGTAGCAGAATCGCTTATTGATAAAAAACGTATTACTGTTGGTATGCGTAGTAACGTAAGCATTCTTTCTGAAATTGCAATTTATACACTAGATGAAGAGCTACCATTAAGAGATGTATTTTTGAAAATACAGGTGAAAGAAAAAGGAGGCAAAACCTCAGTAGCCCACAAAGCTGAAAAAATAAAGTTGGAAGAATATTTCTTTGAAATTTTACCTAACTATGATGAAGATAGGGTGTATGCCAGTGATATTAAAAAAGTGATTCAGTGGTATAACATTCTTCACGAGAATGATATAACAGACTTTTCAGGAGATAAAGACGGTACTTCGGAAGAAGAATAGGACAAAGTCTTTTGAAAATAGATTTTTTCTTAAACCCTCCATACGGAGGGTTTTTTTGTGCCGTATACTCAGTACGGAGAGAGATTGGAGTATTTAAACGGCTATATTTTTTGTAAGATAAATCTTTATTTAAATGAAGGAATAAATTGTAAATAACTGAATTACAGGTTTTTCGATATTTATTTCATTATTAAATCGTTATCTTAGCTAGTAACAAGCCAACCAAACACATACCAAATTACATGTTCTGTTTAGTATATACCTCTGTAGCTAATACTGATTTTGGACTGCAGGAAACTCAAAGAATGCTTGAAAAAGCACAAGAATTTAATAGGCAAAATGACATTACCGGATGTCTGCTTTTTTTCAAAGGAAGGTTTATACAGTATCTTGAAGGAGAAGAGACTATGATTAACGAGCTCTTTGAAAGAATCAAAACTGATAGTAGGCATAAAGAAGTAGCGTTCTTGTCAGGAAATAAAATTCATAATAGGGAATTTCATGACTGGCAGATGGCTTTTGAACATCTTAAAGCAGAAAACAGCAACCTTCAATACCTGAAGTTGTTAGTAAGTACCTTTTTTGAAAATCCAGAGAATTCTTTATCTCCCAACCCAACTTCGGTTGAATTTTGGAAAGCGACTAAGTTATTATTAGCTACAAAGTATGCTGATAAAAACGTATAGGATTCCCTAGGGGATTTTGTTTTGAGATAAGTTGAACAACAGAGTTGATTGTTTTAATCTTTTTGAATTTGCTTATAAGTGTATTTACTTTTTTTCCAATCAATTAATGGAGATGGATAGTATTTAACATTCATACGGTCTAAAAATGGCGCTTGATTGGCCAAGCGAACCTTATAGTTTTCCCAATCCCTGTTTTCAGGAATAGACCAACTCAATTCTGAATAACCTATAGCACGCGGAAAAGCTAGATACTCTAACTCATCAATATTACTGATAGTTTCAGACCAAAGTGGAGCCTCTAAACCTAAAATATTTTCTATAGGAATTCCTTCATATTTCTCTGGCGCCCAATTATAGGCTGTATCGGTAGGGATGTAAGCGGCCCAGTGTAGACCATGCTTAGAAAGCGTGTCATACTCCATATCTAGATATGCTTTTTTAGCGGGAGACATGATAATTTTCATATTCTTTTTTAGGGCCAAGTCTGCATTATCTTTACTGGACCAAAATTGGGAGATTGATGTGGAATCTATATCTGCGGTAGCAATTTCATCCCATCCAATCATTTGTTTACCATACTTCTGAACTATTTTTTCTACTTTCTCAACAAAGTAGGTATAGTCTTTCTTCTTGGTTACGTGACTTTCATCTCCACCAATGTGAAAATAGGGGCCAGGGGTGATTGCGGATAGTTCTCTAACTACATCATCAATAAAGGCGTAGGTAGTATCTTTTCTTGTGTCAAAAGTGCTAAAACCAACGCGCATACCTGTATATAGTTTTAGTTTTTTACCATTCCCATTTAAAAAAGGATATGAAACGGAAGCTGCGTTGGTGTGTCCTGGCATGTCAATTTCCGGTACAATAACCATGTGGCGTTCAGCGGCATAATTTACGATATCAGTATATTCTTCTTGGGTATAAAAGCCTCCGGATTTCCCTCCAACTTCTGTGCTGCCGCCAACTTCGGTAAGTTTGGGCCAAGATTTTATTTCTATTCGCCATCCCTGATCATCAGAAAGGTGTAAATGAAGTACGTTATATTTATAGTAGGCTAGAAGGTCTATATACTTTTTTACATCTTCTACGCTAAAGAAATGCCGTGCCACATCTAACATGCTTCCTCGGTATTCAAAAATTGGATTATCAATAATTTTTCCGGTAGGAATGTTCCATACATCATATGCTGCAATGGTATCTAGTGGTTTTTCCGGTATAATTTGTCGTATGGTTTGTACACCTCTAAAAGCACCTGCTGCGGTATTTGAATTTAGAATAATGGTATCTTTTGTAATGTAAAGTTGATAAGCTTCTGGCGCATTCAATTCCAAACTGTCAGATTGATTAATGTAGATAATCCCTTCTCGGTCAGGAATTTCTTCAATGTTCACCGGAATATCTAATGAGGTTTTAGCATGTATCTTTTCAGATAAAAATTTTCCTACTTCAGGAAAACCATCTGCATTTTCAGAAGTATAAATCGCGGTAAATTTATCCAAAGCAAACCCTGAGTTTGTAGGGATGACCTTCATGGGCATAGGAATCATATTTTCCATGGCCAAATCTGTTTGCGGTAAGTTTAAAACGCGTTTCTTTTTTTTGGGCTCACAAGAACATAGGGCTACAAAAATGCAGCTAATGAATAAGGCTTTGATCAAGTTAGATTTCATCTACTAATTATTTAGAGTTGGGGATTTTGAATATCTAGTTTACGTGGTTTTTCAATGCGGTATACCATATTTCATACCCTTTTGAATTCATATGTAGACCGTCTGAAACAAAAATATCTTGCTTTACTTTTCGTCCGTCTAGCATCGGTTTCCAAACATCAACATATTTTAACCTTCCATCCGTCAATGTCATTTTTTCCATTTTCCGATTCAGCCTCTTGTATTTCCTTCTCAGTTTCCATCGGGAAATACTGGGTTTTGCCGAAATAAAGACTATTTCTGTCTGCGGATTGTTAGCGAAAATTAAATCCCGTATTTGGGCTATGGTACTAATAATTTCTTTGGGTCTTTTTTTGCTCTGGATGTCATTATCACCTTCATAAATAAAAACCTTTTTAGGCTTGTAATTTAGAATTAGGTCATTGGTAAATTGAAGCAAATCTACCGCTTGTGAGCCTCCAAATCCTGAATTGATAACTTGATGATTGGGGAAACGTTGCTGTAAATCTTTCCAAACACGAATGCTTGAACTACCCGTAAATACAATGCTTTCTTGCGAAGCATCATAAAGTGAATCATATTTTTGCGTAATAGCTTGCACTTCTTTGGAAAAAGAACTTTGTGCATTAGAGACAATTCCTGATAGTAAAAGTAAGATTAGATAAACTCTCATTTATTCAGATTTTAATATTGAGGTAATTCCCTCCGCCACGGACCAATCATAAAAACGTTGAATCCAATTATCCGAGGGTAAGCCTTGTTCTTTCATGCCAAAACCATGACCGCCTTTTGAGTACATATGTAATTCGGAAAGTTTACCGGATTTAATCCATGAGTTATAAATTTCAATACTTCCTGGAGCCAGTCCTAATGGGTCATCACTAGCGCAAACTATTAGCATTTTAGGGGCATTTTTTGGTGCTTCCTGAACGGGGTAAGCACTGGTCCATGCATACACAGGAACCAAAAAATCGGGACGACTATTTTCGTTATAATTATACGCTACACCCATAGTCACCGCACCTCCAGCGGAAAAACCCATGAAACCAATTTTACTAGGGTCTAGTTGATATTTTTCTGCATTTTCTCTGACATAAGAGACAGCCGATAGTCCGTCTGCAACAGATAATGGCATAACGGGAGCAACTCTTTCTCCAATTCTGGTTGGGTTTGTTTGGCCTTCTTCGCTAACTTCTTGAACAGCATCTTCCCCTGTTGGTACAAGTCGGTATTTTAAAACAAAGGCGGTAATGCCTTTGTCTGTAAGCCATTTAGCAACATCTCTTCCTTCACTATTGATACTTAGGGCATATAATGCACCACCAGGAGCTATTATTACAGATGTACCACTTGGGTTTTTAGGCTGAAATACTTGGATTGTGGGAATGGAAACATTGGTAACGACTTCCGTTTTCCAAATTTCGGAAAAGTATTGTTTTTCTTCGTGAGTCCAGGTTACGGTAGAGCTTTTTTCATAGGGTAATTCAATAAATTCTTGAGCTAAACCAATCTGAAAAACGGTTAGAAATGATAGTATAAGGCTAAACTTCTTCATGTTATCAATTTTTTTATTTCTTATAAATTGAATTTAATCTATCATTTTATTCTTATACAGAAAGAGCAAGGTAGGCTAAAGCAGCTATAAAAGCACCAAATAATGGAGCTATAATAGGAATCCAAGCGTACCCCCAATCGCTAGAGCCTTTTCCCTTTAACGGCAAGATAGAATGTAATAATCGCGGACCAAAATCTCGTGCTGGGTTAATGGCATACCCTGTTGGGCCTCCAAGGCCAAAACCTATACCCATTACCAATAGAGCCACCGGTAAAGCATCTAAGGCGCCAAGAGAAATAGCTTCTTCCCCAAAAGAGCCACCAGCAATAAAGAATATACCAAAAACTAAAGTGAATGTTCCAATGGCCTCGGTAACAAAATTCCAAAATGGACTGCGAATGGCTGGTCCTGTGCAAAAGGTAGCTAGTATAGCACCTTGGTCTTCCGTGGCATCATAATGTTTTTTATAGGAAAGCCAAATCATAAAATTTCCCATCATAGCACCTAAAACTTGAGCTACCATATAGCCAGGTACTAACCCCCAACTAAATTTTCCTGCCGTAGCCAGGGCTAGGGTTACGGCGGGGTTTAAATGAGCATGACTAACATCGGCACTTACGTAGACACCTATGAAAACTGCAATACCCCATGCTAACGAAATGCCCGTCCAGCCCGTATCAGGACCTTTTGTTCCTTTTAAAACTAGATTGGCAACAACACCGTTGCCAATAAGTATGAGTAAGGCGGTTCCGATAAATTCATAGAGGTAAATAAGCATAGTTGAGTTGTTTTAGTTGGTGAAAAGATAGTGAAAAACAAATTTTCATTGCTGTTGAGAGCATATGAAAACAATGATGTATAGGGATGTTAAGTGTAATGATTTGATTTAAAGAAACTTCTTGAGAAAGTAGGTCAAACATTAAATTGACATAGATGATGGTTTAAGTGTTTGTAAAAAAGCACGTTCCATTCTTGAGCAGTAAGCGGGCCAAAAGCATGTGATTCTTTATTTTGAAAATGGGCAGAGCCCAACTGTTGGGTTTTTTCTAAATAAGCGACCAGTTTTTGTTTTTCTGATTCAAAATCTCGTTCGTCTGTAATTAGAAATTCAGGAGCGGTACGCCCGTTCCTTTTATACGGTTTTGGACCAACCACTGTGTTTTTTGCTAAAAGTTTAATTATAAACTTTTTAAAGCCAGTAGGTTTTCGGTATTTGTCCGTATAAGTCATGTCATAGGCTACATTGCAGTGGGCCATCATTTGGCCTACATTCATCTTTCCCCATAAATTAGGGCTGTCAGAATTGAGGTTGTTAATTCGTAAAACTAGCTCGCTTACATCCTTTTTGTCAAATACATTTTTCATATTACCCATGGTTTTAGGAAGGTTTTGGCCTTTTAGACCTGATGGAAAGATATTAAAAAAACGAACCTTTTGGTTCTCTTTTGTTAGATATATTCAGGGCCAAAATAATAATATGGAAAAAAACGAAGGTGTTAACAAATATTTAAGATGGTACATCGTGTACACATTAAGAGTGTGCAGTAGTTTTGCTGCCAGATGAAAAAATGGTTTTCAAAATATTTTTTATCTCTGTGTATTCTTCTATTAGGCGTTTGTAGCCAGGCAACGGCAAATTCAGCTTATGGGAATGGTATAGATATAAATACAGGACATCATATTGAAAATGATGCTACAACTGTTAAACCAGAGGAGTATATTCCATCTGGCTTAACATCGTATTCTTCTGAAAAACAACGTAATAGCAAAATTGAAGTTACGGATGAGCAAGAAGAAGAGGAAGAAAATGAACCAACGTTATCTGAAAAAGAATTAAGGGAATATAACTCTTCTTCTATATTTTCTAGGTTTTACAAAACGGGTTATTTTTTTCACCTGATTAAGAACCAATTTACTTTTTACGAGCATTTTACCTACCTGTCTACTTATAAGACACTACACCTTATATTCAGCGTTCTACAGCTGTGATTTTGAGGCTACGTTCGGCACATTCTATTACGTCGGACTTTTCTTTTTTAGTGCTAAGCGGAAAATTAAGGGCACTAGAAAAACCACCTCAATGATGTTCTAAAACATCAACATAAACCATTATCAAAACTAAAAATATTAAGTAATGAGAAGAATTTTCATGCTCATAAGCTTGTCTGCGCTATTGTTTCATTCAAGTTGTCAATCAGAGAAAAAACATAAAGAAAAAGAAGCAAAATATCTAGTTACCAATCCCATAATGATGGATACTACAATAACTAAAAATTATGTCTGTCAAATACATTCTTACCGAAATATAGAACTTAGGGCCCTAGAGAAGGGATATTTAAAAACCATTTTTGTGGACGAAGGGCAGCACGTTAAAAAAGGCCAGCCTATGTTCAAAATTATGGATAAAGTCTACAAATCTGAGTTGCAGAGGGCCGATGCCGAAGCAGAAGTAGCTAAAATTGAATATAACAATACCCAATTATTGGCAGATAGCGACGTAGTATCTCCTAATGAACTTGCCATGAGCAAGGCCAAATATGAAAAAGCGAAAGCAGAGGTTGCTATGGCCCAAACACATTTGGGTTTTACGGATATTAGAGCTCCTTTTGATGGAATAATAGACCACCTTTTGGTAAGAGAAGGTAGCTTATTAGATGAAGGAGAACTCCTGACCTCTCTATCGGACAATAGCAAAATGTGGGTTTACTTTAATGTATCCGAAGCGGAATATCTGAATTATGCTTTAAGCGGAAATTCTGAAAATAAAGTCAAGGTAGAACTACTTATGGCCAATAATCAGAATTTTGACCAAGTAGGAACCGTAGAGACCATAGAGGGCGAATTTAACAATGAGACCGGAAATATTGCATTTAGAGCCACTTTTCCTAACCCTAGTGGTCTTTTACGGCACGGGGAAACAGGTAATATTCTAATGAAACTGCCATTAAAAGATGTCTTGATTATTCCTCAAAAAGCAACATTCGAAGTTCTTGATAAGAAATTTGTGTTTGTGCTTGATGATAATAATATAGTTCATAGAAAAGAAATAACGGTTAGCTCAGAATTACCACACTTGTTTGTGGTACAAGATGGATTATCTAAAGACGATAAAGTTTTACTTGAAGGTATTCGATTGGTAAAGGAGGGTAGTCACATAGAGCCTGATTTCATGGCACCCAAAAAACAAATGGCTCATCTTGATCTCTACGCGGAGTAATATCGAACCTTAAATACCAAAAATATGTTCAGTAAATTTATAAAACGGCCAGTTCTGGCTATTGTAATTTCGGTAATTATTGTTTTTGTGGGGCTCTTGTCCATTAAACAATTGCCTATATCACAGTTTCCGCAAATTGCCCCTACAACAGTAAATATATTCATTGCATACCCGGGAGCAAGTGCAGATGTATTGGTGAAATCTACTCTAATACCAATTGAAACGGCCATTAACGGAGTACAGGATATGCGCTATATTGCATCTGATGCCACGAGTGCAGGAGAAGGAACCCTTCGTATTATTTTTGAACCCGGAACCGACCCAAACGAAGCGGTAGTAAGGGTAAAGACCAGGGTGGATCAGGTTATGCCTCTTTTGCCTCCATTGGTCCAAAGAGAAGGTGTAATCATTACACCAGTGCAACCTAGTATGTTAATGTACGTGAATCTCTTTAGCTCTTCTAAAAAGAACGATGAAAAGTTTTTGTACAACTATGCCTATACCAAAATAGTACCTGAGATTCAGCGTATAACCGGTGTTGCCAGTGCTAAAATATTGGGTAGTAGAAAATATGCCATGCGGGTTTGGTTAAAACCGGACCGTATGCGTGCGTACAATATTTCCGCAGAGGAAGTTTTAGAGGCCATGGATGAGCAAAGCGTTATTGCCAGGCCGGGGCGTTTGGGGCGTAGTTCGGGTAAAAAATCCCAGGCGCTGGAGTATGTTCTTACTTATGAGGGCCGCTATAATGAGGCGGATCAGTATAAGGATATAATTATAAAGGCTAACGAAGAGGGGGAGATACTCACGTTAAAAGATATTGCAGATGTAGAATTGGGAAGTGAGTTTTTTGACATATACTCCAATTTAGATGGGAAACCATCGGCATCTATAGTTCTTAAGCAGACTTTTGGGAGTAATGCCAGTGATGTTATTGATTCCGTAAAAGATAAATTAAAGGAACTCAAAGAAAACTTGCCTCCTGGCATTGATTACCAAATTAGTTATGATGTATCCAACTTTTTAGATGCTTCTATAGAACAGGTTGTTCATACGTTGCGTGATGCCTTTATTTTGGTGGCAATCGTTGTGTTTCTTTTCTTAGGAGACTGGCGTTCTACTCTTATTCCTATAATTGCCGTACCTGTATCTTTGATAGGGGCATTTTTTGTAATGCAGCTCTTTGGACTGTCCATTAACTTAATAACTCTCTTTGCCCTGGTTTTGGCGATTGGTATTGTAGTGGATGATGCCATTGTTGTTGTGGAGGCGGTCCATGCCAAGATGGAGGAAGAACATCTAAAGCCGTATGAAGCGGTCAAACAGGTGATTGGGGAAATTGGGGGAGCTATTATAGCTATTACCATGGTAATGGTTTCTGTATTTGTGCCTATCTCTTTTATGACCGGTCCTGTAGGGGTGTTTTATCGCCAGTTTAGTATTACCATGGCGGGTTCCATTATTATTTCGGCTATCGTAGCACTTACACTTACTCCGGTATTGTGTGCCATGATATTGAAAAATAACCACGGTGAAAAAAGAAAAAAATCCCTTGTTGACCGTTTTATAGATTGGTTCAATAGAGGGTTTGAAAAACTTACAGGGAGGTATGTAAATGTGCTGAAATATATTGTAAACAGGCGCGTGGTTACATTTGGTCTTCTAATAGCGTTTTGTGTGGGTATATTCATTACCAACGAAACCTTGCCGGCAGGTTTTATTCCCAATGAAGATCAAGGAACTATATATGCCATTATTCAGACCCCACCGGGTGCTACATTGGAGCGTACCAATGAGGTAGCCCATAAATTACAGACATTATGTGAGGAAATGGATGCGGTAGAATCAGTGTCGTCATTAGCGGGTTATGAGATTATGACAGAAGGTCGTGGGTCCAATGCGGGTACCTGTTTGATCAATTTAAAACCTTGGTCTCAACGTCACGAATCCGTACATGAGGTCATGGAGGAACTTGAGGAAGAGAGTAAGGATTTAGGTGCGGTCATTGAGTTTTTTGAACCACCAGCGGTACCTGGTTTTGGTTCTTCGGGTGGTTTTTCTATGCGTCTTTTGGATAAAACCGATAATACGGATTATCATGAATTTGAAAAGATAAACAATGAATTTATTGATGCGCTTAGTAAAAGGGAAGAGCTTACCGGGCTCTTTACTTTTTTTGCGGCTAATTACCCTCAATATGAGCTAATAGTTGATAATAAAGCGGCAATGCAAAAGGGAGTTTCCATTGGTAAGGCTATGGAAAACCTGAATATTTTAATTGGTAGTACCTATGAGCAAGGCTTTATAAAGTATGGGCGTTTCTTTAAGGTGTATACGCAAGCGGCACCAGAATATAGGCGTATGCCATCTGACCTGGAACAACTTTTTGTGAAGAACGAAAAAGGTGAAATGGTGTCTTATTCTTCGTTTATGAAGCTTGAAAAGCGTTTGGGGCCTAATGAGATTACACGCTACAATCTGTATAATTCAGCTGCTATTAGAGGTCTACCTGCTGCTGGGTTTACTAGTGGAGATGCCATTAAGGCCATTCGTCAAGTAGCAGAAGAAAGTCTGCCCAATGGTTTTGATATTGCTTGGGAGGGTCTTTCATATGATGAGGCTCAAAGAGGTAATGATTCCATATACATATTTGTAGTGGTATTGATTTTTGTTTATTTGGTCTTAGCCGCTCAATACGAAAGCTTTCTGTTGCCATTGGCCGTGATTTTATCTCTTCCAGTTGGGATATTCGGATCATTCCTGCTCCTTAAGGGTATGGGCCTCGCTAATGATGTATATGCTCAAATAGGTTTGATTATGTTGGTGGGTTTATTGGGTAAAAATGCGGTGCTAATCGTAGAGTTTGCGGTCCAAAAAAGAAATGAAGGTGCAACTATTCTTGATGCGGCTATTGAAGGTGCAAAAATGCGTTTCAGACCTATATTGATGACTTCTTTTGCCTTTGTGGCAGGGCTGATTCCTTTAGTAGTAGCAACTGGTGCCGGAGCCATAGGAAACCGAACCATAGGAGGTTCAGCCATGGGAGGTATGTTGTTGGGTACGTTGTTAGGTGTTTTAATAATACCTGGCCTGTACTACGTCTTTGCTAAAATGGCTGATGGTCGTACTCTTATCAAAGACGAAAATACCGAACCTTTTTCGGAAGGTTTCATTAGAACTTCAGAAGAGCAAAGTGTTACACAAGAAGAGATGAGTAAGCTTCGTAGAATGATAAAAAGAATCCTATCTCTAAAGAAAAAATCAAAAAACTAAAAGATGATACGACATATTAAAATTGTGGTTTTCCTGTGTGCAGTCGTGATATTGCATTCATGTGTACCCACTAAAACCGTTCGTGAAGCGGATACTACAGTTCCCGATCAATATGAGGGTGCAACCGGTGATAGTTCCAATACCGCTTCGGTAAAGTGGAGGGATTATTTTAAGGATGAACACCTTAGTTCCCTTATTGAAATTGCACTACAGAACAATCAAGAACTCAATATTGTGCTGCAGGAAATAGCAGTGGCGCAGAGTGAGGTAAAGGAGAAAAAGGGGGAGTACCTTCCCTTTGTTAACCTACAGGCCGGTAGCGGATTGGAAAAGGTTGGCCGATATACCAGTCAGGGAGCAAGTGATGCGAATAATGATATTCGGCCGGGTGAGGAATTTCCAGAGCCTTTAGGTGATTTCTTAATTGAAGCTCGGGCCAATTGGGAGATAGATATTTGGCATAAGCTAAGAAATGCCAAAAAAGCTGCGGTTATGCGTTACCTATCTTCGGTAGAAGGACGGAACTTTATGGTAACCAATCTTATCTCCGAGATAGCAAATTCATATTATGAGTTGTTGGCTCTGGACAATCAAATGGCTATAATAAAGCAGAACATAGGTATTCAGAGCAATGCTTTAAAAATTGTAAAAATTCAAAAAGCAGCGGCAAAAGCAAATGAACTGGCTGTTAAAAAGTTTGAAGCAGAAGTTTTTCACACCAAGAGTTTACAGTTCGAGATTCAACAGGAAATCGTCCAAAAGGAAAATGAAATCAATTTCTTGTTAGGGCGATACCCCCAGCCTATAGCTAGGGATTATGACGGATTTGAAACCTTGGTTCCGGAAACAGTGCACTTAGGCCTGCCTTCTGAATTACTGGCAAACCGTCCGGATGTAAAACAGGCAGAACTTGATTTATTGGCGGCAAAGCTAGATGTAAAGGTTGCTAAAGCAAGATTTTATCCTTCTCTAGGGCTATCTGCAGGAATTGGGTTTCAGTCTTTTAACACGGAGTATTTGTTAGAGACTCCTCAATCTCTTATTTATTCGGTATTTGGGGAATTAACGGCACCTTTGATCAATAGAAATGCAATTAAAGCGGCATATACCGGTGCCAGTGCTAAGCAGCTGCAAGCGGTCTATACTTATGAACAGACCATTTTGAATGCGTATGTAGAGGTTGTAAATCAATTGGCGAAAATAGATAATTTCGAAAAAAGTTACGATTTAAGGTCTAAAGAGGTTGATGCACTAACAGCTTCGATTGATATTTCAAACCGACTTTTTAGGTCTGCCAGAGCAGATTATATGGAAGTTTTGCTTACACAACGTGATGCTCTAGAAGCTCGGGTAGAACTTGTAGAGACCAAGCAAAAACAAATGAACGCGGTAGTTAACGTGTACCGTGCTTTAGGTGGAGGTTGGAATTAGTTTTAGGAATACAATAGTGTAATTGAAAAAGCCATTTCACCTTATGTGAAATGGCTTTTTTATGTTTTAACGAATGGAAAACTATCGTACACCATGCACGTTCATGGCTAATGTATAAACAGAATCCATTGCTGTAATAAAAAGTATGTTTTGGTCAGGTCCGCCAAAAGTTACATTGGCCGTCCAACTTTCGGGAACCGCAATATGTTCTATTTGTTCACCTTTGGAATTAAATACGGTAACCCCGTCTCCGGTAAGATACACATTGCCTTGGTTGTCTATGGTCATACCATCAGAGCCCATATCGGCAAACAATTTTTTGTTAGATAAAACTCCATTGGAAGATATGGTGTAGACGTAGGTCTTTTTTGCACCATTATCCGAAACGTATAAGAGTTTACCATCTGGTGATCCAATTATTCCATTAGGTTGTTCAAAATTATCATCGGCTACAATTTTTGGCGTTGAGCTTCTTTTTGAAAGGTAATATACCCTTCTGGCGGTTTGTTCCGGTTCCGTATGTTTCCACCAAGACCTTTTGTAAAACGGGTCGGTAAAATAAATCCCTCCCACTAAATCAACCCAAATGTCATTGGGGCCATTTAACTTTTTTTCTTCGTAATCATCAATTAGTACGGTTATTTTTTTATCGGGAGCAATACGCCAGAGTTCGTTTTTCTCATCGGCGGCAGCCAAAAGATTACCGTCATGGTCAAAATAGAGTCCGTTTGCACGTCCTGAAGGCTTCATATAGTCCGTAACGGTATTGCTTGCAGCATCCCATTTTACAATTCGGTCATTGGGCTGGTCCGTGAAATAAATATCTCCGTTCGCATCAACTGCAGGACCTTCGGTAAATTTATATTCATCGGAAACCAATGTTAACTCTGCATCTTTGGCAATGATGTCTTCGGCTTTCTTTTGTTGTGCTTTGCAAGATGAAAAGCCTAATAAAATAAATGCGGATAATAGGGAAGGTATGCTGTAGTTTCTCATATTATAATGCTTTTAAAAATGTCATGTTCTCCTTCATGCTTTCCATTGGGGTACTTGTATATTCTTCCTGTTCTATAAAAATATGTTCTACACCTGAGGCCGATTTATTCGCCATCATAGTAGCGATATCAAGACCTCCTTTTCCAAATTCGGTACTGATTTTTTCATTCATATCCATATCCTTCAAATGCCATAGCGGAAAACGCTTAGGGTATTTTTTAAAATAATGTAAAGGGTCTTTTTCAGCAACGACCACCCATCCTAAATCTAATTCCATATATACCAGGTCAGGGTCTGTATTATCCATTAAAACATCATAAAGGACTTCGCCTTTATCAGACTCAAATTCATATTCATGATTATGATAACCGAATTTCAACCCCAATTTTTTACAAGCTTTTCCAGCTTCGTTAAAAGCATCGGCCACTTTTTTATAATTCTCAATATTCTGACCTTTACTAGGCAGGGAAGAGCAAATAACATACTCTTGACCGGATTCAACGGCTTGGCGCATGGTATCATCAAAATTTTTGTCCAAAGCCACATGGCCACTGCAAAGTTTCATATCTAAGCTGTCGCAAGTTTCTTTCATTTCTTTTGGTGAAAGTCCATAATATAAGCCTTCTTTACTTCGTGCGGATTCTATTTTTTTTATACCGATGGACGCAATCTGCTCTAGTGTGCCTTTGGCGTCTTTGGCCATTTCATCGCGAAAAGTATAGAGTTGCACACCAAATTGTTCATTGGGTGGTGTAGTAAAACCCATGGTAGGCAATAAAAGGCTTCCGGCGGCGGCCAAGCCGGATTGCTTCAAAAAAAATCTTCTGTTTGTGTGATTCATAATTGGGTCTAGTTGAGTCTTTCTAAAGACTTCTAAAATACTCTAAATTTTCCACACGTTAAAGGGTGGGTCTTTGTACTTTTACGCAAATTTTTGGGTATGAACACAAGACAGCAAAAACTAGAGGCATTTGATCGTTTGTTGACCATTATGGATGAGCTGCGTGAGCAGTGTCCGTGGGATAAAAAACAGACTATGAAAACTCTGCGTCACCTGACTATAGAAGAGACGTATGAGCTTGGTGATGCTATCCTTGATGATGATTTGGAGGAAGTAAAAAAAGAGTTGGGCGATGTTCTGCTACATATTGTTTTTTACTCAAAAATTGGGAGTGAGACCAATGATTTTGATATAGCGGATGTTTGCAACGAAATTTGTGAAAAGTTGATTAACCGCCATCCACACATTTACGGAGATGTAGAGGTAAGCAGTGAGGAAGATGTAAAGCGCAATTGGGAGAACATTAAGCTTAAAGAGGGTAAAGGTAAAAAGAGTGTTTTGGAAGGGGTACCTAATAGTTTACCTGCATTGGTTAAGGCTAGCCGTATCCAAGAAAAAGTAGCAGGCGTTGGTTTTGATTGGGAAAAACCCGAACAGGTTTGGGAAAAAGTACAGGAAGAACTGGCCGAATTGCAAGAAGAGGTGAGAATAAATGATCAGGATAAAATGGAATCCGAATTTGGTGATGTCATGTTCTCAATGGTGAATTATGCACGTTTTCTGAATATTAGTCCAGAAAATGCCTTGGAGCGTACTAATAAGAAGTTCATAGGGCGTTTTCAATATTTAGAAGCGAAAGCCAAGGAACTAGGAAAGGACATGAAAGATATGACGCTTTCCGAGATGGATGTTTTTTGGGACGAAGCCAAATTAGTGGAGAAGTAATATTCAAAAAATAAACCGACGAATAGGAGAAATATACTCGGTTTCACCTTAAACCAATCAGTTTTGTTTCAGCAATACACAAAAGAATTTAGGTATAATATAAAGCTATCGGTACCCGTAATATTGGGGATGTTAGGGCATACGTTTGTACAATTGGCAGACAATATTATGGTAGGTCAATTGGGGACGGCAGAATTGGCTGCGGTTTCATTGGGCAATAGTTTTGTTTTTATAGCAATGTCATTAGGGATTGGCTTTTCTACCGCTATTACTCCTCTGGTGGCAGAGGCAGACGGAGCGGGTAACAAGGCAGATGCAAAAAGTGCGTTAAAGCATGGTTTGGTCCTGTGTACGGTACTTAGTCTGGTTTTGTTCGGGATTATATTATTGGCAAAACCCTTAATGTATTCTATGCGGCAGTCCGAAGAGGTTGTCTCTTTAGCCTTGCCCTATTTGGATTTAGTAGCTTTTTCATTGGTGCCTTTAGTTGTTTTTCAGGCATTTAAGCAATTTTCTGAAGGACTTTCGCAAACCAAATACCCTATGTATGCCACGATTATGGCTAATGTGGTGAATATAACAATTAATTACTTATTGATTTTCGGTTCGTTCGGTTTTCCAAAAATGGGAATCGTAGGTGCGGCTATTGGTACGTTGGTTTCCAGGTTTTTAATGGTTGCTTATATCTGGTACCTGCTCAAGAGTAAAAAGAAATTCCATGACTATGTAACGGGATTCAATTGGAAGAATATTGAAAAAAAGGTAATCAAGAAAATTATAGACCTTGGTTTTCCATCGGCATTACAAATGTTTTTTGAGGTGGCCATTTTTACCGCTGCGATATGGCTAAGTGGAGTTTTGGGGAAGAATGCCCAAGCTGCCAATCAGATAGCCTTAAACTTAAGCAGTATGACTTTTATGTTCGGAATGGGGCTGGGAATTGCTGCTATGATTAGAGTAGGAAACCAAAAGGGGTTACGCAATTTTGTGGAATTAAGACGTATTGGGAAATCTATATTTTTTCTCACATTGCTATTGGAAATTGTTTTTGCGGCATTATTCTTATTGGGTAGGCATTGGTTTCCAACGCTATATTTAGATTTAGATGACGCTTTGAACGTGGTAGATAATATAGAGGTAATTGCCTTAGCTGCCGAGCTATTACTTGTTGCTGCTTTTTTTCAAATATCGGATGGGGTACAAGTGGTGGTTTTAGGTGCGCTACGTGGTTTACAAGATGTAAAAATACCAACACTCATTACCTTTATAGCCTATTGGGCAATAGGTTTCCCCGTAAGTTATTACTTAGGTTTGCATACGGAATTAGGAAGTACAGGTATTTGGATTGGTTTGTTGACCGGACTGAGTGCATCGGCTGTTATGTTGTATATTCGCTTCAATTATTTAACCAAAAAGTTAATAGTAAATTCATAAGATGGAATTCCCAAAGTTTTTGTTAGGAGATAACACAGATTATCCTACCGCTATATTTATTGTTCATACTGAATATCCTCGTTTTATCATCAATTTAGAAAATGATGAAGTGGAGTGGTTGGAAGACTTTTCTGCAGAAGATGAAAAAGAATTAGAATCTGAAGCTGAGGGGCTTATAGAACAAGCAACAGCCTTCTATGACCGAGAAGTTGCGAGATACGAAGAGTAGAAAGCATGTGGCAAGAACTTATTCAACATGATAAAGACCTGTTTCTATTTCTAAATAATTTAGGAACCGTACAATGGGATGCATTTTGGTTGTTCATTTCTAATAAGTTCAGTGCAATACCGCTTTACGCTGCATTATTATTCTTGGTATTCAAGACATTTGGACTAAAAAGAACACTGGTACTTTTAGTGGCCGTAGCGCTATTAATCGTAGTAACGGACCAATTAGGTAATTTCTTCAAATACGGGGTACAACGTTTACGCCCGTGCCATGACCCAAGTTTAGAGGGGCTGGTAAGGTTGGTGAAATCTTCGTGTGGAGGTAAGTTCGGTTATTTTTCTGCACATGCCTCTAACAGTTTTGCGGTTGCATTTTTCTTTACCTTACTACTTAAGCATAAGTATAGGTACATAGGGTTGTTTTTAATTTCATGGGCGCTTTTAGTGGCTTACAGTAGAATTTATTTAGGAGTTCACTTTCCTTTAGATGTATTAACGGGTGCGTTAATAGGGTTGTTTTTTAGTTGGTTGTTTTCAAAGTTATATATATTTGCAATTGAGAAATACTTAGATGATATCTAACCTAAGATACAGGTTTTTATTAGTACTAATTGTTCTGGTATACATAGCCGGAATGTTCGTGACGCTTTTTGAGAACGATTCCGCTCAGTTTGCTGTAATGGCCATGAGAATGGTACAAGAGAACGATTTCATCAACCTTATAAAAGGAGGCACTCAGTATCTAGATAAACCGCACTTACACTTTTGGCTAGCGGCCTTATCCTTTAAAATTTTTGGTCTTTTTGAATGGGCCTATAGAATACCGGCTATACTTGTTACATTACTTGGAGCCTATAGTTGCTACGGGTTAGGAAAACTTCTTTACAATACCAATACGGGAAAATTGGCGGCTCTAATTTTTATGACCGCACAGACTATCGTTTTGTCGGTAATTGATGTTCGTACAGATGCTGTTTTGGCTTCGTTTACTATTCTTGCTATATGGCAGTTTACGGCTTATGTTGAAAAAAGAAGCCTGCTTTCCATAGTTATTGGCGGATTGGCTGCAGGTTTGGCATTTTCCGCAAAAGGGCAAATTGCACTATTTGTAATTGGTGTAGCGCTAATATGTCATTTGGCATATACTAGAAAATGGGAAAGTGTTGTTAGCTGGAAAGTCTTGGAAGGACTTGCTTTTTTTAGCCTTGCCATTGCACCTATGCTTTATGCGTATTATCATCAATTTGATCTGCATCCGGAAAAGGTAATTCGAGGAACTTCTAATCGTAGCGGTATCCTTTTTATTTTCTGGGAACAGAGTTTAGAGCGTACGGGAGGAACTATGGGTGAGGCTTCCAAAGATTATTTTTTCTTTTTCCATACCTTTTTATGGGTCTTTCTCCCTTGGACGATTCCTGCAATTTTTGCTTTTGGATCAAGAATACGTAAGCTGTTTAAATCAAAATTCACCTATAACCCTAATTATGATTTTTTAACCATAGGGACTATAGCAGTATTTTTTATCGTGGCTAGCATCTCCCAATTTAAATTGCCACATTATCTTAATATAGTCATTCCGTTATTTGCCGTACTAACGGCGTCCTACATTAATCAGGTTATTCGAACAAAGAAGAAGAAAACGCTTAAGTTACTTTTGGGTTCGCAATATTTTGTTCTAAGTATAGTCTTCATTGCGGTGGTGTTTATTTGTTTTTATGTATTTCCGTTTGAAAACATATTTGTTTCTAGTATTCTGATGATTTTCTGTCTGATAATAATTTACTTTTGTTTAAAAAAGGAAGCTTATTTTCTGCGAATCATAACATTGTCAGTATGCAGTTCTTTATTGTTAAACGCTGTATTGAACCTTCATTTTTATCCCAATTTACTAGAGTATCAAGCCGGGTCTAATATGGCTGAGATAGTAGCGGATGAAGATATTCCAGTTGATGAAATCTATAAAATTTCTAATTATCATACCTGGTCACTCGATTTTTATAATCGATATCCGGTACAGTACACCTCCCTCAAGGCAATTGAAAATGAGGAAAATGCATGGCTCTATGCAAATGATAAGGATTTAGAAAGCATAAAAGCTGCTGGTCTTGATTGGGATCAACAGTTTACTGTGAAAGACTTCCGTATTTCACGGTTATCAGGTAGTTTTTTAAACCCGTCCACTAGAAAGGGGAAACTAAAAAAAATGCACCTTATCCATATCAGATAACGAGTGTATGAAACGGTTAGGGTTGGATTTGGTCTGCTATAGCTACATCCTTTACTCGGTAAGGTCGTTTCTTTTGTGATTCGTAATACGTACGTATCAAAAGCTCCATAACAATACCGATAGTAAATAGTTGAATACCGGCTAGGATAAACATCATACCGAACGTAAGCAATGGTCGTGAGCCAATATCCTCTCCCAGTCCAAATTTCACCACTAATAAGTATAGGTTGGTGATTATGCCTATTAAAATAAGAATGACACCAAAAATACCAAAGAAGTGGATGGGCCTCTGAAAGTACTTTCTAATGAAAAGCAGCAACATGATGTCTGCAACTACTTTAAAGACACGTTCCAATCCATATTTGGAGCTTCCTGCATGCCTAGCATGGTGTTTTACGGGAACTTGTTTAATGCGTGCTCCCTCAAAATGGGCCAACAAGGTTATAAAACGGTGCATTTCACCGTACAGGTTTAGGTCTTTTGCAATTTCCTTTGTGAAAACTTTTAAAGCACAGCCATTGTCCTTTATATCAAGTTTTGCCGTACGCCTAATCACGGCATTTGCTATTTTTGATGGGATTTTTTTTACAAAAGAATCTTTTCTTTTGGCACGAATACCGGTAACTACGTCATAATCATCGTTAACGACATAATGCAGCATGCCCGGAATATCCGATGGGTCGTTCTGCATATCACCGTCCATGGTAATGATATATTCGCCTTGGGCGTAATCAATACCTGCAGCTAAAGCTAGACTCTGTCCGTAATTTCTCTTGAGGCTGATAAGATGAACTTTATCATCTTTCATATCTTTAATTACCTTTCTTGTGCCATCAAACGAAAAATCGTCTATGTACACAATCTGATAGTTATAGCCAGTTAGACTTTCATGTATTTTTTCTGTGAGTAAGACAACATTTTCAGACTCGTTAAAAACGGGAATGACAACAGATAACAGGGATGTGGTAACTAAATCCATTAAGATATAAGATATTAGCTGACAAAATTACGGTATTTAATTAAGAACGACTTTTAAAAACGGCTATCAATTTATCGGCGGCTAAAAAAGGAGAAATTTCTTTTGCAGCTATTTGTCTCAAAAACTCGTCTATTTTGCTTTTTACCTGTGTATGAGTATAGAAGTCGGATTTTAAGCGTTGTTCTATGGTATCATAAAGCCAATTCTTATTCTGTTGTTTGCGCCTGTTCTCAAAAAAGCCTGTTTCTTTGGCTTCTTTTATATATTCGGAAATTGTGCTCCAAACCTTCTCAACGCCTGTATTTTCTGTTGCGGAGCAATATAAAACTTTGGGTCTCCAGCCATTTTCTTTGGGTGGATATAATTTTAGGGCATTTTCAAATTCGTTTTTGGCAATTTTTGCATTCGCAATGTTATTACCATCGGCCTTATTGATAACAATGCTATCGGCCATTTCCATAATACCGCGTTTTATGCCTTGAAGTTCATCGCCTGCACCGGCTAGTTTTAGAAGAAGGAAAAAATCTACCATACCATGGACTGTAGTTTCATTTTGGCCAACCCCTACGGTTTCAATTAAAATAACAGAAAAACCTGCTGCTTCACATAAAATAATACTTTCTCTTGTTTTACGGGTAACCCCACCTAAAGAAAGTCCGGAAGGTGAAGGACGAATGAAAGCGTTTGGGTCTTTTGCCAGTGTTTCCATTCGTGTTTTATCCCCTAGAATACTTCCTTTACTTTGACTACTGGTTGGGTCTACGGTAAGTACGGCAACTTTGTTACCTTGTGACGTGAGTAGTTGTCCAAAAGTTTCAATGAATGTGCTTTTTCCTACTCCAGGGACTCCCGTAATACCAATACGAATGCTTTTAGGTTGTTTCTTTAAACATAGGGAAACCACCTCATTGGCTTCTGCAGTATGTTTTGAATGATTGCTTTCAATTAAAGTAATTGCTCGTCCAAGAGCAGTTTTGTCCCCCTTGCATAAGGCTTGAACCAATTTAGAAGGTTCCATAGGACTCTTCCTTTTTTTCTGAATTTCAGAAATACCTTTTTTATCTGTGTTTTTAGAATTGTCCAAATTTATTTACTAATGGGTACCTTAACTAGTGTTCTGTCCCAAGACATTAGCATATAGAGCTCATGCTGCATATCAAAATCTATTGTGAAATTTTCTATGGTTTCTGAGGTCTGCTCGGTAGGTATTTCAACTTCTATAAGGTCTTCTTCTATGATTCTGGTGGTTTCTTTTCCTCCACTTAAAATAGATACGCCCCAAGTAGGAATGTTTTTATTGAAGATAACTGACCAACTCTGTCGGCTAGGTCTAGTCCACAAAGAATATGTGCCAGCAGGAAGGTTTTTGCCTTCTATTTTAATATCGGTTTTAGTAGAAAATGTAGTAGGTTCATTCGCTCCAGTGCGCCAAACAACATCGTAAGGTACAAGTTCTCCAAATATAATTCTATCCTTTTTGGAGGGGCTAGAATAGTTTACGGATAAATCCAAACCATTTTTATCATAGGTAACCGTTTGTTCGGGACTATGTTTTTTGGTTTGAGTACGCATATAAGGGCTCACTACAAAAAAGAATAGAATACCTAATACTGCAAATACTATAAGAATCCATTTTAGAAATTTCATTGTAGAACAATTGGTTACTCTAAGTTACGAATTAGGTGCGTAATCGATTCTTTTTTTGACCATAAAGATGGTTTTCACAATAATTTAATAATCCATTTTAAGTTTTCACAAATGCTTGGCTTAACTTCATAAAGTAATCAAAACTTATACATAATGAAAACTATTTTTAAAACGGAAGCGACAAATACAGGAGGTAGAACTGGTCATGTAAAAAGTGATGATGGTGCCGTAGATTTAGATATTAAGATGCCTGGTGCGGATGGAAAAACTGATGGCAAATCTACCAATCCAGAACAACTATTTGCTGCAGCATACTCAACTTGTTTTGCGGGGGCTCTACAGGCTGTTGCAAAAGAACATGGTGTAGATGATTTGGGTGATTTTAGCGTAACGGCAATAATTGGTTTCAATAAAGGTGAAGATGGCTTTTTTATAGATGCAACTTTGGATTGTTTGTTGCCCACTGTGGATAAAGAAAAAGGCGAAGATTTAATTAATGCTGCTCATGAAATATGTCCTTATAGTAAAGCTACAAGAGATAATATTACTGTTGAATTGAATTTGATGGTTGAAGCATAGAGTATGTTTTCTGATTTTTTATGCCCTAAGGAAACTAATTTCTTAGGGCTTTTTTTATGCTATTTAACCGAAAAGTGATACTGGGCTATGTTTCTGTATTTTTCTCCAGGTTTTAATACTGAACTAGGAAAATTAGGCTGATTGGGGGCATCGGGAAAGTTTTGTGTCTCAAAACAGATACCGGGAAATTCTGGAGGTGTATAGACAATTAGCGCAGGCTGGTTGGTTTGTATGGTCATGATAATTCCAGATTTTTTAGAGCTAACTCTGGCAGCTAAATTGGTTTTTGGATGAATGGCAAAGGGTAAATCTAAAGGTGTACTACCCAAACGTCTTTCCTCTAGAAAATTATAGGGGGTTCCTTTTACGGATACAAACTTTCCTGTAGGCAGCTGGTTTGTATTACTTTCTGTAAAGTGTGTACAATTCATTTGTAACAGATAGTCTTCTATGCCCTCTTCTTTATCTAGTTTAAAATAAGAATGATTAGTAAGGTTTAGTACCGTTGTACGGTCTGTTTCTGCCTTATGTTCAATAATTAAAGCATTGTCTTTTATCTTATAAGTCAAGGTCACTTTTAAATTTCCAGGATACCCTTCTTCTAAATGCTTACTGAAATAGGACAGTTTTATAAAAGGTTCGGGACCATTATTTACCTCTTCAAACTTCCAGGTCTTTTGTGCAAAACCCTGTTTTCCTCCGTGTAAATGAACTCCATTTAAGTTATGCAGAGGATAGCTTTCTTGGTCCAAGACAAAACCACCTTTAGAGATTCTTCCTGCATATCTGCCCACACAAGCCCCTAAGCACTTTTTGTCATTTTTATAAGCGCTAGGGTAGTTAAGGCCCACAACCACATTAGTGTAGTTTCCGTCTTTACCTTTAACTAATAATTTTTGAATGACAGCACCGTAATCTAGAACGATTAAGATGATATTTTCGGTTTGTATTGTAACTTGTTTCAAATGGCTATAATTAAAATCTTGACAAAATTATGAGTTTTTTGCAACACAAGAGTATTTCTTTCGTCCTTATAATAGAACAGATCTAAAACTGACAACGAAACCAACCAATGTTTCAGATTGATTTAGTAGAACAATGTAAAAAGAATAACAGGAAGGGACAGATGCAACTGTACCGGCAGTACTGTGATGGTATGTTCTGCGTTGCAATGCGGTATGTAAAAAATACCAAAGATGCTGAAGATGTTTTACAAGAATCTTTTATAAAAGCCTTTCAAAAAATAGAACAATATGAGGGGAATGTTACGTTTGGTGCATGGCTTAAAAAAATTGTAATAAATAAGAGTATAGATTTTCTGAAATCTAAAAAACATCAAACTGTTCCGTTTCAAGAAAGCCATATGCCTCTAGAGGAAGATGACAATTGGAATGTAAATGATGATATCACTTTAAATAATATTAAATGTGCGATGGAAGAATTGCCTGAAAAATATAAATATGTAGTTATGATGTATTTGATGGAAGGATATGACCACAGTGAAATATCCCAAATATTAGACCTGACGGAAACTACTTGTAGAACTAGGCTTTTGAGGGGGAAAGGGTATTTAAAACAGTTATTGAAAGAGAAGAATTATGGCGCAAGACATTAGAAAACTTTTCGAAATCGAGGATGAGAAGGAAAACCCTAAATTAAGGAATGGCCATGAAGAGCGATTTCTTAAAAGATTAGGAACGGAATTGCCACAAGAGAAAAGAAAAACATTGCCTTATATAAAGATAGCAGCTTCCATTCTTTTTCTATTAGGATTGGGAGTTTACTTTATTGGGGGTGAAAAGGCCTCTGGTCCAGAGGCGGTTATTGTTGAGAAGCAACCAAAGGCTAAACCGGCAGAAAGCCTATCCTTGGGAGACCTTTCTCCTGATTTAAAAAAAGTAGAGAACTATTATATGGCTAGTATAAATTTGGAGATTTCGGGGCTCGAGGTATCAGATAAGAACAAAGCACTGATAGATAGTTTTATGGGTGAATTGAAAGAATTGAATGAGGAATATGGTAGGCTGAGCGAGGAATTGAATGAAATAGGACCTAATAATCAGACCATTACAGCAATGGTGAAGAATCTTCAATTGCGTTTACAGTTATTGCATAGGTTGAAAGAAAAAATAAATCAGTTAAAATCATCAAAAAATGAAGCAGTTACAGAGACTAATGTTTAAGTCCCTGATGGTTGTCCTATGTCTCATCAGCATAGGGGCCAATGGGCAAACAAAAGAGAGGGTATATTCAGAAAATTTTAAGGTTGTAGATAATGCCGTTCTAGATATTAATACCAGTTATGCCGATATTGAGTTTGACACATGGAGTAAAAACCAAGTGAGTATTGAAACTACAGTTCAACTAGAAGGGGCAACAGATAAAGAGGCGGAAGCCTATTTTGAAAAAGGAGGTTTTTCTATTACGGGAAATAGTAGAGAAATAACTATTACAACTCAGAGTGATAATGCATGGCAAGGTCCTTCTTTTATAGATATGGAGGATTTAAATATTGAAATGCCCGAGTTTGACTTTGACTTCTCGGAATTAGTAGCGATGCCCATGCCTCCTGAACCTCCAATGCCACCAGCACCAAACCCTAATTTTGATCATGAGGCTTTTGAAAAAGAAGGGGAGGCCTACCTTAAAAGATGGCAAGAGGGTTTTCAGAAGAATTTTGGAGAACCTTATCAGAAAAAGATGGAGGAGTGGCATCAAAAAATGGAAGTAAAACATAAGGAGATTAACGAACGACGCGAAAAGGAGTTTGAGCAACGAATGGAAGCTCATAACGAACATATGAGAGGTAAGTTAGAAAGGAAAGCAGAACAGAAGAAAAGAAAGGCTGTAGTCATAAAAGAACGGATGGAGGCAAAAATGGAACATGAGCATAATGATGAACACTCCCTAAATACTTTTTATTTTAAGAGTAAGGGAGAAAATAAGAAGTTTAAGATAAAGAAAACCATAAAGATTAGAATGCCAAAATCAACTAAGATTAAAATGAATGTGCGCCATGGAGAGGTCAAACTTGCAGAGCATACAAGTAATATAAATGCTACGCTATCACATGCTAAATTATATGCGGCAACTATAGATGGTAATGAAACCAAAGTAATGGTTTCGTATTCTCCTATTCGTGTTGAAAAGTGGAATTATGGTCAATTGCAGGCAAATTATTCAGAAAATGTTGATTTAGATGAAGTATTGAATCTTAGATTGAGTGCCAAGTCTTCCGAAGTAACTATTGAAAACTTGGTTAAAACAGCTTTTATAAATAACAGTTTTGGCCCCTTACTGATACGTACTATTGCAGAGGAATTTGAAACACTAGATGTTTCACTTCAAAATGCAGAATTTGTTTGTAGGCTGCCAAATAAAGAGGGAAATATTTATATGAATGGAACAGCATCTGAATTCGTAGTTCCTCCTAACTTAAAATTAGATAAAACTACAAATCATAATAGTGTGGTTTATAAGGGTAGTATAGGTAATAAGCAATCAGCTAAGTCCATCAATATCAATTCTCAGTATAGCGAAGTAATTCTTCAATAAATTTAGAATATCCCAAACGATGTTATTACCTTAAAAAAAACAGCCTCAAAGGGCTGCTTATTTTTAGTAGGAAAAAGATACTCGGTTTAATGAGTTTCATCTTTTAAATACTCTTTAAAATTTTGTTTAAAACGGTTCAGCCTTGGTACAGATACATTAGTAATGTATGAGTTATTAGGGTGTTTTCGCTCATAATCTTGGTGATAGTCCTCTGCATCGTAGAATTTTGTAAACCTGGTAACTTCTGTTGTAATAACATCCCCGTCATAAACGTCTTGGTCTTTTAAGGCTTTTATATAACCTTCAATAATCTGTTTTTCTTTGTCGTTTTTATAAAAAGCAACGGATCTATACTGGGCTCCGCGATCTGGTCCTTGTCTATTTAATGTGGTAGGGTCGTGAGAGCCAAAAAACACCTGGACTAAGGCTGTAAACGAAATAACTTTTGGGTCGTAATAAACTTTAACAGCTTCTGCATGGCTGGTCATACCACCGCCTACTTGTTCGTAGGTTGGGTCCTTTTCGGTGCCCCCAGAGTATCCTGAGACTACTTCTTTAACTCCTTTTACACTTTCAAATATCGCTTCTACACACCAAAAGCAGCCACTAGCAAAATATGCTGTTTCAAAATTTTCAAGATCTTGATTTGTTAGTTTTAATATTTCTGTTTTTGCTAAAGACTCTTGAATTGGTTTTTTCTTCTCAACATGTGATTGACAAGAAGTGCCCACTAAAAGGGATATAGCTAGGAGTATCGATTTAAACATCATTCTATTTTCTTTTAAGGAATTAGTATAATATATATACGATTCCTTACTGGTAAAGGTTCAAAAAAAATAGGTCTTCAGAGAATATTCTCTAAAGACCTATTAAAATTCAATTGAGTTTTTTTAATCTAAAACGACTTCTCCATTACCAAAAATTTCAATACCAGAAATTTTAGGCTTATTAACGGTAGCTTCAAAAGTAATTGTTAACTCACCATCTGCAACTTCAATATCGTACATACGGTTTCCAGCAGATAATGCGCCATGCTCTTTATAAAGATCATAACCTGTGAAAATTGCTTCATCTTCCATGGTAATATTAAAGATTCTGCGTCCTGTACCATCATCTTCACCTAATCCTTCAGGGTTTTGAACACCCCAATAAACTTCTGCAAAGTAGAGTTTAACCGTATATGTACCATCTGTAACAGGAATTTTATAGGAAAAAGGACCTTTAACATCTGTATTATCAGTTATTCTCTCTGTAGTATAGAGTTCAGGCATATCTGTATTCGTTATACTTGAAGCCTCTACATTAGGATTGTTATATGCTTCGGTAGGACCATCAAAATATTGGTCGGCAAGAAAAGTAACATCTCCAAAAGTTATTTCGTCTCCTCCACAATTGATTCTTAGTAAAGTAGGACCGGCTGCTTCTGTTGACTGTTCCGCTTCTTGTGCTGGATTCGATTGGTCTGGGTTAAAAGTGATATCTACAGTGCTCGTTAAGTCCGTACCATCTAATGTTCCGGATACTGTTATCGTTTCTTCAACTTCACCGCTTACAGTTGCGGTATATGTTCCATCTGCGTTATCAGTTATTTCAGATACTGTGGCTGATCCAGTAGCAGATAGTGCAACGGTACCTCCGCTTGCGCTTAGTTTTTTTCCATCGGTATCCGCTAATTGTACGGTTACGGTTGAAGTGCTTACTCCGTTAGCATGAGCAGCAGCTGTAGCATCTATAGTTGTATTTTCATTAGTAGGGTCCGCTACCTGTTCTGGGTCTGGATCCGGTTTCGGATCTGGGTCAACTTGTTCCTTGTCTGTTCCTCCGTCATCGCTGCTACATGCTGCAGGTATCATAATAAACGATACAAGTAACATTGAGAACAGAAAAAATCGTGTAATTAAATTACGTCTCATAATTAGTGATTTTAAATTAATCCATTTTCTTTTTCAAAAGAATGCGCAAATTATTCATTTAGATTTATCACTCCAATAATATTAACTAATAATCGACAAAAGTTAATTGTTGATCGTTCGTTCATCGATAGTTGCTGTAAGTGTAGTAATACATGTATCTTAAGTTTCTGCTACTCTTATGTAAGAAACCTATTAATGTAGGTAAATGGGCATTCTTGTTTATAACTATATATTTTATCTGAGTTATATAGGTGATACTAAATAGTTAAACCTTTATAATTACGACATTTTATTGAAAAATGATTTTTAGATATTGAAAAATGTATTTGTTTTCCGATTAAAAACACTTAATCTCGGTAAGGTGTTTTTAAGGTGGATTACGTTCATCGGTAGTTTTTTACACTTGAACCGAAGTCGTGCAGATAACCGAAAATTAGGTGTTCTTCAGCGAATGGAACCTAGGTAGGGTAGGGCTTGAGGCGTTTTATTTATATAAAACGTCAAGTCATGAAAACTATCGCAACTTTAATTTTTGTTCTTTTTATCGGAGTAACTGCTCAAGCTCAAACAGCTACTGAAGAGGTTAAAGTTGATACGATTGAAATGAGTATTGTTACTGAAACTTCTACTGAAGAAGTTAGCTTAGAAAATACAGTTGAGGTTGCACGTTTATACAAGAGGGATAATGCTAGAGTAACTAAGGCGCTTTCTTTTACTACAAAAAGAAACAAAGCTAAAATGGCTTAATGAATTATATTGTTTAATAGCTATAACTTTAAAACGCAAGACTGATTTTCGTTTTTCAGGAACAACTTTCTAAACTCCAATAGGTAAATTTTAGAGTGTTTTTTGCTATTCTTTACAGGTTTACGGTATCAATAAAGGCCTCTATATCTTCAAAGCTTTCCTTTTCGTTGTCATACCTGTCTATATGCATTAAGATGTATAGGATTATCTCCAATTGTTTTGAATTGTATTTGATCTAAAAGGGGATGAGGTCATTTCTAGAGTTTGGTGAGTTCAACCATACTATTGAAAAATGGGAAGCTAACAAAATGAGGTTAACGAGTCATAAGTTCAAATACTAAATCATCTTTGTTCATTAATATCCCAAATACCTTCTAATGGTTATACCGTATAATCGTAATAACCTTGGGGTTTTGTATTTTTCTTCTCTCTATGATATTATATAATGATGGATTATAAATTAACAAATTAGAAAAATCAAATAGAAGTAGAATATTGTATTAAGGGTATTATCGCTTTTTTGATGTATAAAAATTCACTTATTTTTCGACTAAAAACACTTAATCTCGGTAAGGTGTTTTTAAGGTGGATTACGTTCATCGGTGGTTTTTTACACTTGAACCGAAGTCGTGCAGATAACCGAAAATTAAGTGTTCTTCAGCGAATGAAACCTAGGTAGGATAGGGTCTGAGGCGTTTTATTTATATAAAACGTCAAGTCATGAAAACTATCGCAACTTTAATTTTTGTTCTTTTTATCGGAGTAACTGCTCAAGCTCAAACAGCTACTGAAGAGGTTAAAGTTGCTACGATTGAAATGAGTATTGTTACTGAAACTTCTACTGAAGAAGTTAGCTTAGAAAATACAGTCGAGGTTGCACGTTTATATAAGAGAGATAATGCTAGAGTAACTAAGGCACTTTCTTTTATTACAAAAAGAAACAAAGCTAAAATGGCTTAATCAATTGCTTTCTATTTTAAAGCTTTGAAATTTCCCATTTGTTTAAAACCAGTTTTTTTGTCATGAGTAAACTTCAGATAAACGCTTATTTGTTCTCGCTCTTTTCGGATGTCTAAAATTACTGTTGTTCAGCGATTTAAGATGAGTACTGTGACAGCATATAGTTATCTTTATAATACCCAAATTTTTATTTATGAAGCCTATTGTAATTGTGCTATTTGTTATAAACTTAGGAGTTTTTACTCCGGCAAACACAATAGTCAATGTTGAAAATCACGTTTTTAAAGTGGGTTATATTCTGGTTGATAGCCCTTATGATATTGAAATTATTAAGAAAAGTGAAATTAGTGCCAATAACAACTTAGTATGTTTGTACAAGTTAAAAGAATATAGAATAATGAAAGCTTTGACTTTTACCCCTCAAATAGATAAGCCGCTTTTAGTATAAATTTTAAAACACTTCCTATGATGTTATTTGTTCTATTAACAGTGATTGCTTTGATTTTGAGTCATATTCTTTTGTTCCCAAAGACAAAAGGAGTACTACGTTCTTTAAAATCTCCAGTAAAGAAATAGTATATTCTTTAGATAAGGCTTACGCAACACTCGTCACCTGATCTCTTATTTCCTTGAATTTTATAGTATAGTGTGTACCTTTTTGACTAAGATCCCGTATTATTGAGCCTTGCAGTTGGCGCGATAAATTGTGTATGAGTTTGAGTCCAAGAGATTTTGAGTTCTTATGAGTTATGTCTTCAGGAAAGCCCTGGCCATTATCTCCCAAATTTAAAATGAACTCATTATTGTCCGTTTTTCTAAGTTTAATGAGTATCTCCCCCTTACTTTCATCTACAATGCCATATTTAAGAGCGTTGGTGACGGTTTCGTTAATTAATAGGCCTAGAGGTATAGCAGTGTCTATATTCAATTTTACATTAGGTATATCTATGTTTAAAGTAATGTTACTACTAGTTCCTTTAATGGATCGCACTAAATATTCTGCAAGTTCTTGTACGTAAGATTTATATTCAATTTTAGATAAATCTTCTCGCATATAGAGCATTTCATGTACTATAGCCATAGTAATTACTCGGTTTTGACTGCTTTTTAAAAGACTCTTAACGTCTTTATCTACAATGCTTCTAGATTGAAGACTTAGTAAACTAGAAACAGTCTGCAGGTTATTTTTTACCCTATGATGAACTTCTTTTATTAAAGTTTCTTTTTCGCGTATTTTTTCTTCTAGTTCGTTCTTGGTTTTATATAAATTATGATGCGCCTGTAATAAGTTCTTTCCAAAAACACCACCAAGTAGATATACAGAAAATAATACACTAAGTAAGGCAAATAGATTTTTTGAATCTTCAGGCACCGCATTTTTCACAAAGTTGAAATCGGCAACATTTTGCAGATAAATCAGCACAATAATTAATATATTCAAGTTAAGGTAAAGTGTACCGTACGCTTTGGTAGTAACATATCCCGCAACTACTATTAATGCTAATACAAAAATAAATGGGCTATTTATTCCCCCGCTGTATAGAGTTACTATGCTAGCTCCGGCTAGTGTCATCATTGAAACAACATTGTACGTAAGCGTAAGGCTCTTATGATATTTGTATAAAAGGATATTTATTAGATTTAAAATACCGAATGCAAGGAAAGTGCAGGGTATAACACCTTTAATGTTCAGGAAAAAATAGCATATCGCGGCAAAAATAAGAGAAAATACAGATGAGTAGTAATTGACTTTTAGTACTAGTCTTACCTTACTTTTTAGTTTTTTTTCTAAATCGGTACTTTGCTGCATAGAAGGCAATCTATTTTTTCTCTTTCGTAACTATAGGTGACAAATTTCTTAGTGAGGTAAATCTAAATAGGTTTTATCGTACAATCAACAATAGTAAGTTAAATACTACCTTTTTAGCAAAGTATTTAACATTTTTCAACGTTTTTTTTGAGGTTTTAAATCCGTAAGTTGCGAAATCTGTATTACTTTTTTTTGTTCAATACTGCGTCTTGCTCCAATACCAATGAGAATAGACATAGCTCCATCTCTTATGCCTGCAGTTCTGCCATAAGGATCTTCTGTATCTGTGGTCTTGAATATTTTGTCTTGCAAACGTTTGTCACCACCACCGTGCCCCTTTTTTTCCATAGGAACTTGTATGGTTTCGTGTTCGTGCCAAAGTTTATGCACTATAATAGGCTCGTAAGATAGCTCTTCTTTATTGGTTTGTGCCATTTCATTAGTATGTTTCTCGGCTTCGGAAATGGTATTGATTTTATGGTATGGTATATCCTGTGAAGCTTCAATACGTCCTTTTGTACCGTTAAATGCCACCCTCCAGCCTTCAAAGGGAGAGTAGGTGGTAAGCGAATAATTGAGGGTGGTATTATCTGCATACTTTACTTGGGCAGACATTTTATCATATATATCTATGTCTTCTCGGAATAAGCAATTATCCCGTATGTATCCATCTTCATGTTCGTGATCAACATAAAGTTCCTTCATAAATTCGTCTTGAGAAATATCCCAATAAAAATCACACTCTTTAGCATGATTACAGTTTCGGCAATTATCTCCTCTAAAAGGGCCATTTTTTCCGTAGAACTCTAAATCTCCATAGGCGAATACTTCGTTAGGTTCGGAGTCTATCCACCAATTTAATAAATCAAAATGATGCGTGGCCTTGTGAACCCAAAGAGAGCCGCTGCTTCCCATTTCTCCATGCCATCTTCTAAAGTATGAAGCACCATGGTAGGTATTCAGGTACCAATTAAAATCTACAGAGACTAAATCGCCAATAGTCTTGTTCATCAAGAGTTCCTTAATTTTTGTAGCATAAGGACTCCATCTATAATTGAAACCAACAATTAAGTTTTTATTTGACTTTTTTTCGGCATCTAAAATAGCTTGGCATTTTGTTTCATCTACTGTTAGAGGTTTTTCTGTGAGTACATCACACCCCATTTCTAGACCTTTTATTATAAATTGATGATGGGTGGAATCTTTGGTAGTAACGATGATGAGATCTGGGCGCGTGTCTTTCACCATTTTCTCAAAATCAGTGAAAATAGGACATGAAACAGCTATGTATTTTTTACCGTAAGCAAGTCTACTTTCATTTATATCCGAAAGGCCTACAAATTCTATAATATCTGAATATTGATCCACTAATCTTTTTCCCCAAAATGTAATACCGCGTATTCCGGTACCAACTAGGGCAATTTTTAGTTTTTTTGATGAACCAAAATTGAAGGCATGGAGGGGCAAAGCGGTACTTGCAGCTAACATACTGATTGAGGACAAAAAATTCCGGCGAGATTTTTTCATGTTTAAGGATACTAGTTCCCTTTAAAGGTATTGAATTTTAAAGAAAAACGAGCGGCCTATTGTTCTCTATAGATTTAACCATTTATTCCAGGTAGATGACGGTCCTTATCTTTAAAAGTGATGTGGTAGCCAGTTCCTTTGTTGGTTTGAATACGTGTAACAGAACCCCTTAATTGCCTACCTAGGTTATGCATAAGTTTAAGCCCTAGCGATTTGGTGGTCTTATGGTTTATTTCTTCTGGAAAACCTATTCCGTTGTCAGTAATATCTAGAAAATAACTGTGAGATTCTTTATTGTTTTCTTGGAGAAGAATATCTATTTGACCGGCCGTATTTTCCGGAAATCCGTATTTTAATGAATTTGTGACGGCTTCATTAATAAGTAAACCTAAGGGTATAGTTGTGTCTAAGCCAAGATTAACTTCTGGCATATCTATATTTATGGTAATATCAAGGTTTTTGCTGTTGGCCGATTTTATTAAGAAATCGGTAAGTTCTTTCAAGTAAGGCTTAAAAGCAATTTTAGATATATTGTTTTGCATATAAAGCATTTCGTGAATCATAGCCATAGAATTTATTCTAAGTTGACTGCTGATGGCGAGCTCTTTTATTTTATTGTTATCAGTGTTTTTGGATTGCAAACTTAGAAGGCTGGATACGGTCTGTAAATTGTTTTTTACTCTATGGTGAACCGTTCTAAGAAGGACTTCTTTTTCGGCTATGCCTGCTTCTATTTTTGATTTTGAAGCTTCTAATCTCTCATGGGTTAACAAAAGGTGTTTGCCAAAAACACCAAGCAATAAATAAGAACAAAAAACTATAGATATTAAGCTATACAGCTCTTTTGAGTTCTCAGGTATTTCATTAGTTACAGATCCGAATTCGGTTATGACGTAGATTCCAATAATTGCTAACAATACAATTGTTAAATATATTTTTCCGAAAATATGAGCTGTCATGTAGCCTCCCAAAATTATGATACTGAACACAAAAATAAACGGACTGTTAATACCTCCGCTATATATGGTTACGACAATAACGCCAATCAGGGATAAGCCAGAGCTAATTAATGAGGTGATGAGTAGTTTATTATATTTTTTATATAAAAACGTGTTAGTAAGGTTCAATATGGCATATAGAATGAATGTAGCTGGTATATAGCCTAAAACACCCATAGTATAAATTAAAAATATGCCTATTAAAAATGCCAGAGCAGATGAAGAGTATGCAAAGTTGATCAACAGCCTACTTTGGCTGTCTAATCTGCTTTGAATTATGTTCATATAAGGCATTACTATTATGGTTGAAGCAGAAGTAGGAGATTAGAATAGTAACAACATAGTTAATGTAACTATATCACAATTCTAAGGGATACATATTATAAAAAAGGTAAAGTTGGGGCTTCGGGTAGAAAACTACAATTTTATTATGAATTCTCTCTCTTTATGCGAAGGAAAAATCTAATTTAGAATAGAGAAAGATAAAATGGAAAATATTATGATAAGAGCAATATAGCACTTATGTGTTAAATTGACTTGCAATATCTTGAAATACTAGCTTATATGTTGTGCCTTCTTCTGTTGGAAGTCGTTCTATTGTACCTTGTAGTTGTCTTGCAAGATTGTGAATTAGTCTCAATCCTAACGTATTGGAGTTTTTGAAATCATAGTCTAAAGGAAAACCCGTCCCATTGTCGGCAATTTTAAGTATAAACTTGTTTTGATATCGCTTTTCAATCTCAATGGTTATTTTGCTTTCATCTACATCTCTAAACCCGTATTTAATGGAATTTGTTACAGTTTCATTAATCAATAGACCAAGAGGAATGGCGGTATCAATACTTAACAATGTATCTGGGATGTTAATGGTAACATCTATCTTTCTGTCTTTTTGCTCAACCGTTCGTAGAAGGTATTGGGTTAGCTCTTGAACGTAAGACCCAAATTCAATTTTAGAGAGATTATCCCGAACATATAGCATTTCATGAATCATAGCCATTGCCGTTACTCTGTTTTGACTGCTTTTGACCAATTCCTTTATTTGTTTATTAGGTGTATTTCTAGCTTGTAAGTTTAAAAGGCTAGAAACGGTTTGAAGATTGTTTTTAACCCTATGATGTACCTCTCGCAGCAGATTTTCTTTTTCGTCTACGCTTTTTTCAATTCTAGCTTTTGATTTGTAAAGATTGTGATGAGTGTGTAGCAAATTTTTGCCGAGAACACCACCCAATAAATAGACTGAAAATAGTATACTGATTAAGCTGAATAAATTTCTATAGGTCTCAGGAACCTCGTTCACTATGAAGTCAAAATTAGAATAATCAATTAGGTAAATGAAAATTATGGAGATTATAATAAGATAAAGGTAAATTTTACCAAAAACTCTTGTGGATATATAACCTGCAAGAACAATTAAGCCTAGAATAAAGATAAATGGACTATTGATACCACCACTAAATAGTGTAATTACAATAGTACTTAAAAATGAAAGTACCGAAGTAAAGATTGCCATTGTAGTTAGGTTCTTATGTTTATTAAAGGCAGCAATATTCAATAAATTTAGAACTAAATAGAAATAAAAAACATAAGGTATGGTTCCTTGCATATGAAATGCATACGAACAGATTAGCCCAATTATTAGGCTAAGAGCAGATGATATATAGTTGAACTTTAGGAGTAACTTGGTCTTGTCACTAATCCTGTTCAGACGTATTTTTGGCTTTCGCATGTATACTACTTTGGGTATTCATTTTCAAAAAAAGAAGTGAGCCCGCTTGATATATGCGACACTTCATTAGAGATACAGGCTGTTTTTGTTGTACAGAAAATGTATTTCTAGAAGTTAAATTCTGAACAAATTACAACTTTAATTGCTTAATTAACTGCAACTTAAGCTTTGGGGATAATTTATTCAAAGCCCTGCAATAGTAGATACTATAGTATTGAAGTAACGTTTTACTCGTTAAGCGGGCAAAAAAAACGGCAACTTATCTCTAAGTTACCGTTTAATATTGTAATAAGTGTTATTTGTTAATTCTCAATTAGAACCCATTCTCCGTTTTCGATAAGTGGTTCCGCTTGTTTGTATTTTACCGTTTTACTTTCACCAGACATTACATTTTTAATCGTAACTCTATCGTTACGCCCAATTTTTGGTCGTTCACGAACGATGGTCTCTGTAACTTGTGGACGTTGACCTTGTGTTTGTCCCGCTGCACGGTTCTGAGCAGCTAATTCATCGCTATTTGGAATTTCTTCTTTGCTGGTCTGAAGATTTTCCTTTGGTCTACTAACATTTCTAGCTTCCTGGATCTGATTAGGGTTTTCACTTGGCAATTCCCCTTTAAACAAGAAAGAAACTACTTCTTTGTTAACCTTGTTTATCATCTCTTTAAAAAGCTCAAAAGCTTCGAACTTATAAATCAATAAAGGGTCTTTTTGCTCATGAACAGCCAACTGAACAGATTGTTTTAATTCATCCATCTTACGCAAATGCGTTTTCCATGAATCGTCAATAATGGCTAGGGTTATATTTTTTTCAAAATCCGTTACTAATTGCTTTCCATTACTTTCGTAAGCGCTTTCTAAATTGGTAACCACATTAAGCGTTTTGATACCGTCCGTAAAAGGAACTACAATACGTTCAAACTTATTGGCACTATCTTCATAAACCTTCTTAATGACAGGAAATGCCGTAGCGGCATTACGCTCCATTTTTTCTTGATAATACTTATAAGCGTTAGAGTATACCTTATTGGCAATATCTTGAACACTCATTTTTGTAAAATCTGCTTCTGAAATTGGAGAGGTTATAGAGAAATACTTTATCAGCTCAAATTCAAAATTCTTATAATCACTTGCAGCTTTGTTGGTGTCGGCAATAACTTCACAAGTGTCATACACCATATTGGCGATATCAACTTTTAGACGTTCCCCTTGTATAGCGTGGCGTCTTCTTTTGTAGACAACTTCACGCTGGGCATTCATAACATCATCATATTCTAAAAGACGCTTACGAACACCAAAGTTGTTTTCTTCTACCTTTTTCTGTGCTCGCTCAATAGATTTGGTCATCATGGAGTGTTGAATAACTTCTCCATCTTCTAAGCCCATCTTGTCCATCATCTTAGCAACACGATCAGAGCCGAACAAACGCATTAGGTTGTCTTCTAACGACACATAGAACTGCGAGCTTCCAGGATCACCTTGACGACCAGAACGACCTCTTAACTGTCTATCAACACGTCTAGAATCATGTCTTTCTGTGCCTATAATAGCTAATCCGCCTGCTTTTTTAACTTCATCACTCAACTTAATATCTGTACCACGACCAGCCATGTTAGTTGCTATGGTAACAACACCAGGATTACCGGCCTCTGCAACTACGTCTGCTTCTTTTTTGTGAAGTTTTGCGTTCAGAACGTTGTGATTAACTTTTCTAATGGTAAGCATTCGGGATAACAACTCGGAAATTTCAACCGAAGTTGTACCTATCAAAACGGGTCTGCCTGCTTGAGAAAGTTTAGTGACTTCGTCAATAATGGCATTATATTTTTCTCGCTTGGTCTTGTATATTAAGTCATGTCTATCATCACGGGCAATAGGTCTGTTGGTTGGTATTTCCATAACATCCAGTTCATATATTTCCCAGAATTCACCTGCTTCGGTAACCGCCGTACCGGTCATACCGGACAGCTTGTTATACATTCTAAAATAGTTCTGTAGCGTAACGGTAGCAAAAGTTTGTGTAAGGGCTTCTATTTTTACATTCTCTTTCGCTTCAATAGCCTGGTGAAGTCCGTCTGAATAACGACGCCCGTCCATAATACGACCGGTTTGTTCATCAACTATCATCACCTTGTTATCCATTACCACATATTCCACATCTTTTTCGAAAAGCGTATAAGCTTTTAAAAGTTGGCTCATGGTATGAATACGCTCACTTTTTACTCCAAATTCTTTAAAAAGCTCTTCTTTAAGTTCGGCTTCTTTTTCAATGTCAAGATTCTGGTTTTCTATCTTGGCTATTTCTCCACCAATATCTGGCATTACAAAGAAATCTCTGTCTTGTTCCCCTGAGATGTAGCTTACACCTTTTTCAGTAAGCTCAATTTGATTGTTCTTTTCATCAATAACGAATAATAAGTCCTCGTCTACAACAGGCATTTCCCTGTTATTGTCCTGCATATAATAGTTTTCGGTCTTCTGGAGCAGCTGCTTAACACCTTCTTCGCTTAAAAACTTAATAAGTGCCTTATTCTTTGGAAGACCTCTATGTACACGTAACAATAAGAAACCACCGTCTTTGGTGTTTCCTTCTTGAATCAATTTTTTGGCTTCCGCCAAAACACCTGTTAGGTGTTGTCTCTGCTTGCTTACAATATCTCCAACCTTTGGTTTAAGGTCATTAAATTCATGACGGTCTCCTTCTGGTACCGGACCTGAAATAATAAGTGGCGTACGTGCATCATCTACCAAAACGGAATCCACCTCATCTACAATTGCGTAGTGGTGTGGGCGTTGTACCAAATCTTTTGGCGTATGTGCCATGTTGTCCCGTAGGTAGTCAAAACCAAATTCATTGTTTGTACCGTACGTAATGTCTGCATTGTAAGCAGCTCTTCTTCCTTCTGAATTAGGGCGGTGGTGATCAATACAGTCCACTGAAAGCCCGTGGAATTCAAAAATAGGGGCCATCCAAGCGCTATCTCTTTTTGCCAAATAATCGTTCACGGTAACCAAATGCGAGCCATGACCAGCTAAGGCATTAAGGTACAAGGGTAAGGTTGCCACTAAGGTTTTACCTTCACCGGTATGCATTTCCGAGATTTTACCTTGATGCAGAGCAATACCCCCTATCAACTGTACATCATAATGAATCATGTCCCAAGTAACCTCTTTACCTGCGGCGTTCCATGAGTTTTTCCAAATGGCATTATCTCCATCTAGAGTTACATAATCCTTTGAGCCGGATAATTCACGGTCGTATTCTGATGCAGTAACTTGTAAAGTTTCATTTTGGGTAAAACGTTTAGCTGTTTCCTTAACTACGGCAAAAGCAATGGGTAGAATCTCATTAAGTGTTTTTTCACTTACGTTATATGATTCTTCCTTGAGTTTATCTATTTCAGCGTAAATGTCTTCGTTCTTATCAATATCCGTAGACGCTTTTACTTCTTCTTCTAATTCACTTATCTTTTTTGTGAATTCGCTAATGTCTTCGGCTATTTTAAGCTTAAAAGTGTTAGTCTTCTCACGTAATTCATCATGACTTAACCCCTCTAATTGTTTTTCAAAAGACCTAATTTGTTCTACAAGAGGTTGTAGTTCTTTTACGTCTTTTTCGGATTTATCACCTACGAATACTTTTAATATCGAATTTAAAAAACTCATTTCTAGCTATTTAGTATTAGACCGTTTTTGAGAAATTGATTGCGGTAGGGCATTATTTCTACAATGTACCTGTAGTGTATTTCTTTGCAAAAGGTATTCCAGTTTGAAACCTATGTACATTTTACCTAAATGCCTGCCAAAATTACATAAAAAAAAAGCCTCGATAGAGACTTTTTTGTTTCAATTAACGTAATATTTCTAATATTCGTCCTCGTTCCAGAGATAATCTTCTTCTGTAGGGTAGTCTGGCCAGATTTCTTCGATGGATTCGTAAATCTCACCGCCTTCTTCTTCCATAGACTGAAGGTTCTCGACCACCTCAAGGGGCGCACCTGTACGGATTGAGTAATCTATCAATTCGTCTTTTGTTGCGGGCCAGGGTGCATCACTTAAATATGATGCTAGTTCTAATGTCCAATACATTTCAGTTATTCAATTTAAATTTTTGCAAAAATAATTTTTATATACACATAGCCAAGGAAATGAGGCTATTTTATCATCATTATTTTTGTATTAATAGTTTGATAACGAAGAATTAAACAAATTATTAGAGAATAGCAAATTAAACTGAAACAAATATTTTACAATCGTCCTTTATTTGTCCTTTTCTGTATTCTCTGGAATCCATTTTATTTCTTCCGCTTGTAAGTTTTTTGACAATATACGTGCCAATACAAATAAATAGTCGGAGAGTCTGTTTAAAAATAACAATACATTCTCGTTAAAAGGTTCATTTTCATACAGGAGTGTACTCATACGTTCTGCTCTTCGGCAAACCGTTCTGGAAATATGACAGTATGACACTGTGGTATGACCGCCAGGAAGAATAAAGTGTGTCATTTGGGGCAAAGCAGCATCCATTACATCTATTTTTTTTTCCAATAACTCAATGTCTTTCGCTGTTATTTCTGAAATGTTGAGGCGTTTTTTTCCGTTTTTAAGCGTCGCTTTTTCAGGGTCGGTAGCTAAAATTGCGCCTACAACAAATAGTTTTTCTTGAACTTTAGTCAACGTTTCTTTTGATCTACTATCTATTTCTTGATCCCTAATAAGGCCTATCCAAGAATTAAGCTCGTCTACGGTGCCATAACATTCTATGCGAACATGGTGCTTTTTAACCCTTGTGCCGCCTATTAGGGCGGTAGTGCCTTTATCACCTGTTTTGGTGTATATCTTCATTTTTAAGGGTTTACTTGGTGGAAGTAATTATAAATGATTACTCTTCTTGGTTGTTCTCTTTTTTAATCGATTCTTTACGCTCGTAAGTATCCATGAACTTGCGGGATTTTCGATCTTTGGATTGCCTACGATTGTTCATTGATATTAAAATGTATATGATAGCAAGAGCCCCTAGAATATAATAAATAGTATTGTTGTACATGATTGCAATTTAATCTAAAATTAGCGTTTAAATCCGAATTTTAAAATGCTCTTTTACTTGTTCCCTTCGAACGAAAATAGCTCCGCAATAAAACATATCAACCGTTACGGTTACTTTGGGATTTTGTTTTAAAGTTTTCCAAATAGCTTCATTTTGATCAGACAGGTAGATACCATCTATTAAAAGCATAGTATTGTTGTTGAGATTTTTCTCTTCAGAGATAATTTTTTTTGCTTGCTTGATTGCATCTTTAGGAAGAAAAATAATATCTGCTGCTGCCGTTACAAATTCAGTATTGGGAAAGTTTCTAAGGATTATTTCTCTTAAGCCAATTTCACTATCTGGAAGCATGATTCGCTTTGCTTCAAAATAAGCAATACTTTTCAAAAGAATATTTAAGCTTTTAGGGTTCTTGTATTTCTGTTGGGAATATAGGCATTTTGTGACGTAGCTATATATAAAAGGAGAGTGCACCCCATGTTGATTGGTTGATTTAGATAAGAATTTTAGACGTTTTCGTAACTTTTGCACGTAGAACTATTTTTGGCGGAATTACCCCTCCATTTGCGCAGAAAGTTCAAACCAACGTTCTGTCTTAGCGTCAATAGCTTCGTTGATTTCTTTTAAATCTATGGAAAGCTTATCTATATCTTCACCACTTAATGAACTATCAGCAAATTTGTTCTGGACGGTAACTTTTTTTGTTTCTAGTTTTTTAATGTCCTTCTCTAAATTATTATATTCTTTCTGTTCTAAATACGGTAGTTTAGTCTTAGGATTGCTCTGCTTCTGCTCGGACTTAGTTGCCGTTACTTCTTTTGTATTGGCCTTCTCTTCCCTGCTTTCCAGCACTTTACTGTCTTCGTATATTCTGAAATCAGAATAGTTTCCAGGAAAATCTTCTATAACGGCGTTCCCTCTAAAGATAAATAGGTGATCTACAATTTTATCCATGAAATACCGGTCGTGAGAAACCACAATTAAACACCCAGGAAAGTCTAAAAGGAAGCTTTCAAGAACATTTAGCGTAACAATATCCAAATCGTTGGTAGGTTCATCAAGAATTAAAAAATTAGGGTTTTGAATAAGAATTGTACATAAATACAATCGTTTTCTTTCTCCACCACTTAATTTATCTACAAAATCATACTGTTTTTTTCTGTCAAAAAGAAAGCGCTCCAATAGCTGTTGTGCAGAAATTTGGCGTCCTTTCATAAGAGGGATGAAATCTCCAAATTCGCGGATAACATCAATAACCTTTTGACCTTCTTTTATATTGATTCCTTTTTGGGTGTAATAACCAAATTTAATGGTATCGCCCACAATGACCTTTCCAGCATCCGGTTGGTCCGATCCGGTTACAATATTCAAAAATGTGGATTTGCCTGTTCCGTTTTTACCTATAATTCCTATGCGTTCTCCTTTAGTGAACGTATAATCAAACTTATCTAAAATAGGTTTTCCGGGATATGATTTTACAAGTTTGTGAAGTTCAAGAATCTTACTGCCCACACGCTCCATATTAATTTCTAGCTGAACCTCGTGGTCATTCCTGCGTTGGCTAGCTTTTTCTTTTATGGCACTAAAATCATCTATTCGTGATTTTGATTTAGTGGTACGTGCTTTAGGTTGCTTTCGCATCCATTCCAATTCTTTTTTAAAAAGACGTTCGGATTTATGTTGTTCAACAGATTCTTGCTCAATACGGGCCTCTCTTTTATCTAGGTAATATGAGTAATTGCCTTTATAGGGGTAAAGTTGGCCGTTTTCCAGTTCTATAATTTCATTACATACTCTTTCTAAGAAGTAGCGGTCGTGCGTTACCATAAAGAGACTAATATTCTCTTTGGCAAAGTATTCCTCTAGCCACTCTATCATTTCAAGATCTAAGTGGTTGGTAGGTTCATCAAGAACTAATAAATCCGGTTTATTTATGATGGCATTGGCCAATGATAAACGCTTTTTCTGTCCACCAGAAAGTAAACCTACCTTAGCATTTAAATCATCTAATTTTAACTTATAAAGGATTTGTTTGTAGAGTGTTTCAAAATCCCAAGCATCAAAACGATCCATTGCTTCAAAAGCAGTTTGGTACGCATCTGCATCTTCTGTATTGTGCAATGCCTTTTCGTAGGCATTTATCACCTGAAGTATTTCATTGTCCGATGCAAAAATAGTCTGCTCTACCGTTAAATCAGGATTAAAATCTGGTTCTTGGTCCAAAAATGAAACACGAATACCTTTTCGGTAATTCACTTGACCGGAATCTGGACTATCCAAACCGGACATTATATTTAAGATGGATGTTTTTCCTGTTCCGTTTTTAGCTATCAAAGCAATTTTCTGGCCTTTATTGATACCAAAGGAAAGATCACTGAACAAGACACGCTCGCCATATGATTTTGAAATATTTTCAACTGTAAGTAAGTTCATGCAATTATGCGATTTTTGGCTTGTGATAAGACCAGAATAAAAATAAATACCGTGCGATAAGGGCTGCCCAAATAGCCAATATCAAAGGGGAAAAAAGCTGTACACCCAACATCCATAAAAGTCCCGAGATAATAATCAACCCGGCTAGGAAAATAGCGTATTTGGCAATCCAATTGGGACCTCTCTTTTGAGCAACTACAAAAGCTATAATTAGGTTTGGCGGAAATGCCCACAAGAAATTAAAATTACCGGCAGTGGCACTATGGTCCGTAAAAAACCAAAGAAAAATGATAAGCAGACCTATAAGTCCGGTGGAGAAAAACAGGGTAAAATCCAGCCACCTTCTTCGGGTATTATTCTTGAAATCAAAATAAGTTAAAGTTAATACTACAATCAGGAATACAATTAACCAGAGTTCTGGAGAAAGAAAAAAGTTGGAACTAGATTCTTTAGGCGCCTGTTTAAGTAACGCCTTGGACTGTGCTACTAAAGGTTTACCATTTAGTTTGGCTACGTTTAGCTGTTCTAGAATATAATCCGGTAAGAACATATGTTCTTTGGCGGTGGCAACATCGTCTATTACCGAACCCAGCGCTAGGTCTATACCAAAACCGGACCATGAATTTATTTTAACCTTTTGGCGTATCAGTTGCCGGTGCGTATACAATTCGTTCAGGTAATTTTTATCAAAAATGAGTTTATCACCATAAACCTCTTTAAGTATGTCCCATATTTTTGTGGCACAGTTGTTATAGAAAAAATCGTATTTATAATCCCTGTTTTCCGGAAGGTAATTATTTTCAAGAAAATTGAAAAGCTCTTGGCGTTCGATCAGTGTTAACTCCAGTTTTTGGCTTTTTACCCAACGATTTTCATACTTATATTCTTTTAAAAAATAGGGAAAACTTTGTCTGGCAAGTGTGTAATCCAATTTTCCACGGGTAAATTTCATGTAAAAATTAGGCGTGGTAAAATCAAACGTACCATAATTGTAAATAGCGTTAATACCTAGGCTAGAATCTTCAATCCGGATGGCACTATGTCCAAAGGTTGAGTACAGTTCGCTACCAGGGCCACAGGTAATCACGCTTATTTTGGATAAGGGAGTCAATTCAGGTGCTTGGGCAGCGCCCAAAACCGAAAAGCTGAAAAGTAATATGAAGAGTAATTTTTTCAATTCCATTTCTGTTTTTACTGAATTTGGTTGCGCAAATATCCGAATAAATAATGGTCTAACATGATTGATGTTAAATTGTGTTATTTTTACCCCAAAGCAAATGATTTCATGAAAAAATATATTCCTAATCTTATCACCTTATTAAATGTTTTCTGTGGATGTGTAGCTACGGTTTTTGCGGCGTCTAACCAGTTGGAAATGGCAGCATTATACGTTTTTTTAGGAATTTTCTTTGATTTTTTTGATGGATTGGCGGCGCGGGTTTTGAACGTTCAAAGTGAGTTAGGGGTGCAATTGGATTCTCTTGCGGATATGATTACAAGTGGGCTTGTACCTGGAATTGTAATGTTTCAATTGTTGAATATGGCTAATTTTGGCAGTTGGTCAGAAGGTGGTTCGGCATATTCTTTTATGAGTTTGATGGATTATATTCCCTTGTTCGGGTTTTTAATCACCCTAGGCTCGGCCTATCGACTTGCAAAATTTAATATAGATGAAAACCAAGTGTCTTCTTTTGTAGGTCTACCAACACCGGCAAATGCTTTGTTGATTCTTTCTTTAGCATTGATTTTACAGTATCATGACAATGATACGCTAAACGGAATAATTCTTAATACGTGGTTTTTGGTCTTTATGACGATTTTAAGTACGTACTTACTAAATGCTAATATTCCATTATTTGCCTTAAAGTTCAAAACATGGAGTTTTAAAGATAATGCGGTGCGATATATCTTTATAATCATTAGTGCCGTTCTTTTGCTGACATTGCGCGTATTGGCCGTGCCCGTAATTATCGTTTTTTACGTGGGCGCATCTTTAGTTTCTAATTTGAGCGAGAAAAGCTGATTTTTAGAAGTCCAGCTTCTTTTTACGAAGCTCAAAGTTTTGACCTAAATACACTTTACGGACCATTTCGTCTGCAGCTAAATCTTCAGGAAGCCCTGATTTTAAGATGCCACCTTCAAACATAAGGTAAGACCTTTCTGTAATAGCTAAAGTCTCTTGAACGTTGTGGTCAGTGATAAGAATGCCAATGTTCTTGTCTTTAAGTTGAGCTACAATACGTTGAATGTCTTCAACGGCAACAGGGTCAACACCGGCAAAAGGCTCGTCCAATAAAATAAACTTAGGGTCGGTAGCCAACGCACGTGCTATTTCTGTACGTCTACGCTCGCCACCGGAAAGTAAATCTCCACGGCTTTTACGAATGTGTCCTAAGCTAAACTCTTCTATGAGAGATTCCATTTTCATCAGCTGTTCCTTTTTGCTGAGTTTGGTAAGTTGAAGTACACTAAGAATGTTTTTTTCTATACTTAGCTTTCTAAAAACAGAAGCTTCCTGTGCTAGATACCCAATGCCGTTTTGGGCTCTTTTGTACATGGGGAAGTTGGTAATATCCGTTCCATCCAAATAAATATTGCCTCCATTTGGCTTTACCAAGCCAACGATCATATAGAAAGAAGTGGTCTTTCCGGCACCATTGGGACCAAGTAGCCCTATGATTTCCCCTTGGTTTACTTCCAAGGAAATACCCTTAACTACTTTTCGGCCGCGGTAGGCCTTCATTATATTTTCAGCTCTTAACTTCATCTTAGCAATTTCGTATTTTTTGTTTTGAGGGTCTATTTTGTTGACCATCAAAAATTAAAGAAACGGGAAACTTTTGAAATAGCCTTGCGTTTACGTTTTCTTTAACCCTTTTTCTCTTGCTTTTTTCTCGCGTTTAGCCTCTTTTTTCAACACCACTTTTGATATATAGATACTTACTTGGTATAAAAAGATTACCGGTACCGCTACAATAATCTGGCTGGTTACATCTGGTGGAGTGATTACCGCAGAGAGTATTAAAACGACCACCAAGGCAATTTTCCTGTATTTTTTAAGTATTTCGGGAGTCACCACGCCCACTTTTGTCAAAAAGTATATAATTATAGGCAGCTCAAAAAGAACTCCACAGGCAATCACTGCCGTTCTAACGGTACTGATATAGGAGTCAAGGTCAAATTCATTTAAAACTATTTCACTTACTTGGTAGGTGCCCAAGAAGTTGATAGATAGTGGGGCAACCACATAGTATCCAAAAAGGACACCCATGAAAAAGAGAAACGAGGCAATAAAAATAAAACCTTTTGAATGCCTTCTTTCATTGGGGTGAAGTCCTGGGCTAATAAACTTCCATAGCTCATAGAGAACATAGGGGAAGCCTACAATAAAGCCCACCCATATAGCTGTCCAGATATCGGCAGAAAATTGCCCGCCCATTGTACGACTCTGTATAGTAAACGGAAGTTTGTCGGCACAAAAGGCAGAATCAAAATCCAAGTAGGTGGCAATTTCACAAAATAACCGGTATGTTGGGAAATCCATTTTAGAGGGTCCAAAGATGACAGTGTCAAAAATAAAACCACTCATTACAAATGCCACTGTAGCTAGTATGATTACTGCTAAGACCGATCGTATTAAATGCCATCTTAGTTCTTCTAAGTGGTCTAAAAACGACATTTCATCGGGGGACTTCGTATTTTCCTTCGCCATTATAATATACCTTCGTTGATCAAGTTGTGCAAATGTACAACACCCATATATTTTTTACCATCTACACCCAATAATTGTGAGATACCCTTTTCTTGCATGAGCTCCAAGGCTTCTATGGCAAGAACATCTACGGATATAGTCTTTGGGTTTTTACTCATTATATCTTTTGCCGTTAGGCCACTAATATTATCGTACTTGTTGAGCATGCGTCTAATATCACCGTCCGTTACAATACCTACTATTTCCTCGTTCTGGGTAACCGCGGTTACGCCAAGCATTTTTTCGGAAATTTCTACAATTACTTTTTTAACCTCCGCATCAATATGTACTTGTGGCTTTTGATTGGTTCCTACAATATCCGAAACCCTTAGGTACAAACGTTTTCCTAAAGAGCCGCCGGGGTGATATTTAGCAAAATCCTTACTGCTGAACCCTTTTAGTTGAAGCAAACAGATGGCAAGCGCATCTCCCATAACAAGTTGGGCAGTGGTACTGGTGGTGGGCGCTAAGTTGTTTGGGCAAGCTTCTTTTTCTACGTAAGTATTTATTATAAAATCTGCTTCTTTGGCCAAATAAGATTCGGTATTGCCGGTCATGGCTATAAGTTTGTTGGTTCCTCTTTTTACAAGGGGTATTAACATTTTTATTTCCGGGGTACTACCACTTTTTGAAATGCAGACCACCACATCATCTTCTTGAATGGTTCCAAGGTCTCCGTGAATGGCATCACCGGCATGCATAAAGATGGCCGGTGTTCCCGTAGAGTTTAATGTTGCGGTAATTTTAGAGGCAATTATAGCACTTTTGCCTATGCCGGAAACAATAACCCTTCCTTTAGACTCAAGAATACAATTTACTGCATCCGAAAATTCTTCGTTTAATAGAGTGCTCAAATTATATATAGATGCACTTTCTGTTTCTATCGTTTTCTTGGCTGTCGCAAGAATAGCTTTGCTATTGTTCAAACTATGAAAAAGGTTAAAATTCTGTTATGATTATGTGCTGGTAATCGACAAATACGTTCGTTTTGAATAAAACTATTCCAAAACCGGAATGGTTTCTAAAACTTTGTTTTATATTTAAGATTACAAAATTACATAATCTTGACGTATAGCTAATTTAATACCCTTAAATATATTTTGACTAAATTAGAGTCCCCCGTAACGAAAAGTATGATATTTCAACAATTAAGATACAATTACCTAAAGTTTTTTACGAAAGATGGCAAAAGATAAAAATGTTTTGAAAAAAACTGATTTGCATGCTTCGTTAAAAAAACATTTCGGTTTTTCTGAATTTAAGGGTTTGCAGGAGGGTGTTGTTACGAGCCTTTTAGAAGGAAACAACACTTTTGCTATAATGCCTACGGGTGGAGGTAAATCACTTTGTTACCAACTTCCGGCATTAATGAAAGAAGGTACGGCCATTGTGGTTTCGCCTTTAATAGCATTAATGAAAAATCAGGTAGATGCTATAAGAGGTATTTCCGATCAGTTTGGTATTGCCCACGTACTCAATTCTTCATTAACAAAAACGGAGGTTAGGCAGGTTAAACAAGATATCAGAGATGGTATTACAAAGCTTTTGTACGTTGCACCGGAATCATTGACCAAAGAGGAGTATATTGAATTTCTTCAATCTGTAGAGCTGTCTTTTGTAGCTGTAGATGAGGCACATTGTATTTCTGAATGGGGCCATGATTTTAGACCAGAGTATAGAAATTTAAGGAATATTGTCAATAGATTAAATGAAAATATTGCGATAATTGCACTTACTGCTACCGCTACTCCAAAGGTTCAAGAAGATATTATTAAAAATTTAGGCATAACTGATGCCACCACGTTTAAAGCGTCTTTCAATAGACCCAACCTTTTTTATGAGGTACGTCCTAAAACAGCCAATGTTGATTCTGATATTATCCGTTTCGTAAAGAAAAATACAGGAAAATCCGGAATTATATATTGTTTGAGCAGAAAGCGTGTGGAAGAATTGGCACAAGTGCTTCAGGTAAACGGAGTTAGTGCTGTACCTTATCACGCAGGTTTTGACGCAAAAACCCGTTCAAAATATCAAGATATGTTCTTGATGGAAGATGTAGATGTAGTTGTTGCTACTATTGCTTTTGGGATGGGTATAGATAAGCCGGATGTTCGTTTTGTGATTCATCATGATATACCTAAAAGTATTGAGAGTTACTATCAAGAAACGGGTAGGGCAGGTAGAGATGATGGTGAAGGGCATTGTTTAGCGTTCTACGCGTACAAGGATATAGAGAAGCTGGAAAAATTCATGTCTAATAAACCGGTTGCTGAACAAGAAATTGGTAATGCTTTGTTGCAGGAGGTTGTAGCCTATGCAGAAACATCTATGTCACGTAGAAAATTCATGCTTCATTATTTTGGAGAAGAGTTTGATGATGTGAATGGTGATGGAGCAGATATGGATGATAATACCAGAAATCCAAAAGAGAAACAAGAGGCTAGAGAAAATGTAATTAAGCTTATAAAAGTAGTGAAGGCTACTCATGAAAAGTTTAAATCTAAAGAAGTTGTACGAACCCTTTTAGGAAAGGTGAATGCCTTGATTACATCTCATAAATCAGATGAAAAAGAGGAGTTTGGAATAGGTAAGGATAAAGATAAAGAGTACTGGATGGCATTAATACGCCAGACGCTAGTTGCCGGTCTTCTAAAAAAGGAGATAGAGCAGTATGGAATATTGTGTGTAACAGATGAGGGTAAAGCGTATTTAAAGTCGCCTGAGTCTTTTATGATGACGGTGGATCATACGTATACCAAAGAGGGGAACGATGCTATTGTAAGTGCGGCAAAAGCAGGAGTTTCTGATGAAAAGCTGTTGAAACAACTTAAGAATTTGCGTAAAAGTCAAGCGGATAAGCTTGGAGTGCCTCCATTTGTAGTTTTTCAAGATCCATCGTTGGAAGATATGGCAATGAAATATCCTGTAACTCAAGAAGAACTTACCACTATTTATGGTGTAGGTGAAGGAAAAGCCAAAAAATATGGAAAACCTTTTATTGCATTTATAGCAAGTTATGTTGAAGAGAATGAGATTATTAGGCCAGATGATCTTGTAGTAAAAAGTACTGGTGCAAACTCTGCTCTTAAATTATACATTATACAAAATGTTGACCGCAAACTGCCATTAAGTGATATTGCATCAGCAAAAGGAATTGAGATTCCTCAGCTAATTAAGGAAATGGAACAGATTGTTTTTAGCGGGACAAAGCTGAATTTAGATTACTGGATTGATGAAGTGCTTGATGAGGATCAACAAGAAGAAATCCATGATTATTTCTTAGAAGCCGAAACCGATGACCTCGAAGAAGCCATGAAAGAGTTTGATGGGGATTATGAAGACGAAGAGCTACGCTTATACCGACTGAAATTCATTAGTGAGGTAGCGAATTAAGCATAAACATTAATTTTATAGACATAGGGCAGGCTAGAAAGCTACATTGGCATTTCTTGTCTGCCTTGTTTTTTACTGATAATTTAATTATAAAACTGCTTTCTCCAGAAGTTGAAATTTCATTGTAGTGGCATTCATAGAAGCTTTAGTACCAATAGGAAATGTAAAGTTGTTCTCTACATGCCCAAAACTCATACCGTAAGCGGCAGGAATTCCTAAGGGTTTAATTCTATCTAGAATCACCTCTTTTAACGAAAAGGAATCAGGGTTGGTAGAATCGTTGCAGCCGGCACAAACACCAATTAGAATGCCTGCGGCCTTTTTAAAAGTTTTTCCTTCTATCAATTGGGTAAGCATGCGGTCTATACGGTATGGTGCTTCTTCTACATCTTCAATACAAACAATGGCATTTGTGAAATCTATTTCATGTGGCGTGCCAATTAATGCATTGATCAGGGTAAGGCTACCTCCCACAATTTTTCCAGTAGCTGTGCCCGGAGTAATTGTATAGCGTTCAAATTCTGGGTTGGTGGTAAATTCAGGTTTTAGAAGATCAACGTTTTGTATTTCTAATTGTTGTTTTGGGAACATGACTACCTTTTCTAATTGTCTGATGCTGTACGGGTCATTTAAAGTGCTACCAACTGGTCCATGAAAGGTTACTAGTCCAGTTTCCTGATGAATACCGTTTAGTAGTGCAGTAATATCACTAAAGCCAATAAATGTTTTAGGGTTCTGTTTGATGTTCTCATAATCTATCATTTGCATAATTCGGGTACAACCGTATCCACCACGAGCACAAAGAATACCGTCAATTTTTGGATTAGCAAACATTTCATTTAGGTCTTTGGCCCGTTCTTCATCGGTATTACTTAAGTAGCCGTAGTTACCTATAATTCTATTGGTATAATAAGGCTTGAAACCCATTGACCTTAGCGTCTTTTTAGCTTCTTCCAAAATGGAGGACTTAATGGCGTAACCAGGAGCGATTAGCCCAATAGTGTCTCCCTTTTTCAACCGTTTAGGTTTAATCAAGGTGTTCTCTAAGTTAAGGTTGCTGTTTGCTATGCCAAGATTTGGCAACAAGGTTGCAGCCGTTCCGCTCAATGCTGCTCCTATAAACTTTCTTCTGTTGGTCATACGTTTTATTTGAGTATGAATTTAAACAGAATCATAAAAAAAATCGATCATTTGACCGATTTTGTATACTTTGTTTTTTTTATTCATTCTAAGGAATAGAAGTTCCCCCATCAGAATTTGCCCTTCGCAGTTGACGTTGAATTTTCTTTATAGCGGATTCAATAGACTTCTCTGGTTCAATAATATTGTATTGGCCCCAAAAATCAGGGTCGGCAAATCCGATAGCTTCATCACTTAGAATAATAGAGGTTTTAATTCTATCCTTTGCTTTTGGAAACTCGGTGGCCATGTTTTTCTTCCAGTCGGTGACAGCCATTTCACAGGTCATACTATAAATAGAATTGAATAGTCGTTTATCCCAATTTATCTTAAACTCTAGGAGAACATTGCTATAAGAGTAATACCATTTCCCATTTTTTTCGCGGTAATCTACTCGGTAGGCTACATCGGTTGGCCATACTTGGGCGTTTCTAGGTTTCCTTCTAACAAATAGCCGTGCTGCCAAATCTTTATCTGTAATATTAAGACTGTAGATGGCACTCGTAAGAATTTTATTTTCGGCATCTATATAGAGTTTTCCTTTGTATAATGGATCTATAACTTGTGAATTTTGCTCAAAACTAATGACATAAACTAATTTGTCATTAACTCGTGTAGAATGATCAAATTTAAAGATATAATGATCCAGAGTTTCTTGTGAGAAAATGTATTCGGGATACTTCATGATATCCACAAAAAGCGCATTGAAAGGTCCTCCCTGTAGTTTTAGTGCTACAGTATCCAACTTATCATAATCCGTGCTTTTTCTGGCCTTGTATAATTTTACACCGTCTTTTTTGAAAGAACTATAGGGTGTTTTGTAAATGTTTACCACGGCCTCTGAAAGGGATACATTTTTTCTGCGTTTCTTAATGGTTTCCCTATAAAATGCTGTCATTAAGGTAGGGTCATCAAAATAATTTTCTCCTTTCTTTTTGAGTACATCACGTACTAGAGCTTCGGCATCTTTAGGAACTTCAATATTTACCTCAGGTAACGCTGTAACCGAAATATCCATCATAATTTTGCTCTTCTCTTTATCGAGTTGAGCTAAGGGGATAGTCTTTGTACTGTAGCCTAAAAAGGACACAATGACATTTGCATCACCCATATCATTAGGGATTTTTAGGGAAAATTCTCCTTCTGCATTTGTAATTGTACTAATGTTAGATTCTTCTATAGCCAGAGAAGCGAATACTAAAGGTTTCTTAGATTTTGAATCTTGAACCTCGCCTTTATATAGCGTGTATTCTATTTCTTGCTGTGTATTATCTTGAAAGAAAGCAGAAGCATCTTGAGTGCCTGCTACCATGCCCAATAACATTATAAAAAATGCCGAGACCATGAATTTTTGAGTGTTCTTTTTGTGTTTTTGTATCATGACGTTATCTTTTAAAGGCACGATTTTTTCGTCGTTATCTCTAAGTTAGTGATTTTTAGTGGAATAAGAGTCAATAAACTAATTTATATTATAAATGGAGTTTTGATTCAGTAGACTACTGAAATTATAGTATTTACGCCTAGAATAAGACTTTCATAGATTGATTTTGGGATAAGGTTCTTTGCCGTTTTTAGGTTGCTATACAGTAAAATAAACCCAATTAGGAGTGTGTTTTTGATGAAGAAGATACGAGTCTGTTTATTTCCTCTAGTTCAGCATTGGTCAAGTCTCGCCATTTCCCAACGGGAATGTCTAATGTAATGTTCATTATACGTATCCGTTTTAATCGTTCCACATTGTAGTTAAGATATTCGCACATGCGTCTGATCTGTCTATTCAGACCTTGTGTTAGTATTATTTTGAATTCATATTTACCTATTTGCTCCACTTTACATTTGCGAGTCACGGTATCTAGAATAGGAACGCCATTTTGCATACGCTCTATAAAATCTGAAGTAATAGCGTGGTCAACAGTAACTAAATATTCCTTTTCGTGATGGTTGCGAGCACGTAGAATTTTGTTGACAATATCGCCGTCATTGGTAAGGAAAATAAGGCCCTCACTGGGTTTATCCAGTCTGCCAATTGGAAAAATCCGTTTTGGATAATTGATGTAATCAATAATATTGTCTTTTTCAACTCTCGTGTCAGTCGTGCAGACAATGCCAATAGGTTTGTTAAAAGCTAGATAGACAGGTTTATCTTTTGGTTCGGAAATTAATTTACCATCTACATGAACTTCATCACCATCAGTAATTTTCGTGCCCATTTCTGGCACCTTTCCGTTTATAGTTACACGGCCTTGATCAATTAGTTTATCAGCCGCGCGGCGTGAACAATAGCCAACTTCACTTAGGTATTTGTTAATTCGGGTCTGCTTGGGTTCTTGCACGCTTCTATATTTTAAGAATGCAAATTTACGGGATTCTAGATTGGTATACTAAAAAGAAATATTTAAGATTAATGCGTGTGCAAATTCGGTATTATAAATTTACCTTTTTGCCATCATTCGTAAAGTAAACCAGCCCAAAACTACAACTACAATACCCATTACGAGCCAAAGCCAAGTCTTGCTTTCAAATAATGGTTTTTCCACATTCTTTTTCGGCTTTGAAATTTCTTGAGCATCACCCAAATCTAGAGAAGGTGCATTTTCAGGAATAGAAGATGTTATTTGTTGAATGTCATACTGAGGACGTTGTGCATTTTTATTGCCATAAACTAAAAAATAATAGGCCTCATTATCAAAACGGATAAGTAGTTCATGGGTGTACCCTTTTACCGTAGCGGATTCTATCTGTAATGCTTGATTGTCATTGTTTTCAACAATAACTCTGAGTTTTTGTGCTAGTGTGCTGGTAAATTTAAAACCTATAGTATCAATTGAGGATAGTGTGCCTCTGTAAAGATTTCTGTAGGTGTATTTTAGGCCTTTTTCTGTTTGAATGCTGTCTGATATATATTGAAGGGTTATTGGTCTGTAATAATCTACCTTGTCCAATACATTCAATTTTAAGAAACTTATGGGTAATCTTTGGTTTACATCAATATCTACAACCGTGGTTTTACCTTTTTGAGTAATATTCATAAAGGTAGTTGGGTAGGTGTTATACGAAGCGTTCACAGAACCATCCAAGCTTATTTTTGCTTGGTTTAATTCTGGTTTTACCTTGCTCTTAATAAGTAAACGATAGTATCTGTACTTGGATAAAGGGAAGTTTAAAGTGCTAAAGTTGTAATTGGTTTGTTCATTTTTAATGGAGAGAATGCGATATTCATCCAGTATTTGAAACCACTTGTTTTGAGTTTGACTGCCTTCAAGAACAATGTGCCAATTAAAATTGGTTTGGTTAAACTGAAGATTTATTTGGTTTATGGGTTCCGTAGTGGGAATTTCATAAGTGTAGTAATAACCTTCCTTATTGGAAGCGGTATTCAAAAGTTTAAATGCCGTTTCTTTTGTACTATTCTTTTCAGAAGCTATTTTGAGAATATATGGCGCTTCAAGGGTGTCTTTTTCGGTTACGCCATAAATGCGAATGTCCGAAAGGGCATCATTTGCTTCATTAAATACCTGATTGGGTAAGGGTACGGTATGCCATTGTTCGGAAACACCTTTTAATTCTTGCTTGTACTCATACGTAGAGAGTTGACCAAAAGCCATGGAGCAAGACCATAATCCGAAGAAGATCAGTAGTTTATTTTTCAGTTTCATCTGAAATAACATTTTTGTATTTGTTGTATAGAAAAGAGATTATAAGAAGCAGAACACCCAGAGAGACAAAAACAATAGTTTTTGAAATGGTATTAAGCGATGCTATGTCATATAAAAAGAGCTTGGCAAGGGTAACGCCAAATAATGAAATAGCGCCAATCCGAAGGTATTTTCGTTGTTTGTATATGCCAAGGCCAATGAGCAGTAGCGCATATACACCCCACAGTATGCTAAGACCTAGTTTATAAGATTGGTCAGAACCTGCTAGATCCATCCAATTTAATAATTCACTGCTAAGAATCCATAGAATAGAAATGTGCGTTATGATTTCAATAGGAATTTTTAAGTTCATATTCATAAATGCACGTTTGGATAGTTTAACGAGTGCAACCCATAGCAAAGCAAAAAATGCAAATGAAACATACCTAATAATAATATTCATTGTGCCAATTTCATAGTATTCAGAAAGTTCACGGTCTATATAGCTTTCACGTAATTCACTCAAAATATAGAGTCCCGCAGTTAGAAAAAGGAAACTAACGGCAACACCTGTCACTAGAGTGCTAATACCCAGAATTCTATTTTTTATCTTTTTGATGTTTACAAAAGCTAATAGGGCTACAAAGAAAAAGGTGAAGTTAAAAAGCCAGATACTAGCTAAATCTTTTAAATCGTAATTGTGCTCGGAATAGTCGTAGGTATCGTCGGGCTTTATAATTACTTCTGAATCTGCAAATAAGTTATTCCAGTATAGCTCAATTTCTAAGTAAATGGACATATAAGAAACAAGTAGTAAAATAATGGGAATCACAAAAGACATAACCACTGGTAGTTTAGGGGCAGGTTTTTCTTGTGACGAAATCCTGAATTTCTGATTTATCCAATTAATGAAGCCAAAAGCAGCTAAAAATAAGACAGAGGTTAAAAAGTAACTATTCAATATGGATTTTAAATCATTGTGTGAATAGTAGCTTTCATAGCCTATACTCCAATCTTCGGTAAGGCTTGTAAGTGCCAATACCATAAGAGGGTACGACAAATATTCGTAAAAGGAAACGTCCTTAGTGCGACCTATATAAAAAAGTAAAGCTGCTTGTAACGTCCATAATAAAGTAACCCAATTCCCATCTAACTGCACAGGTACGGCAATAGTTATAAATACCAGTACTAAGCCCGCAACTAAATGAAATAGATTTTTATCGGCTAGTTTTTTCTTGAACAAGACAATGCTTACCGCAAAATGGATAATGGCATTTGCCAACGTAAAGGCGCCCAATAAGTCCTTTCCAGTCTCATGACCGCTTAAAAGATTATATCCTAAACCAAAGAAAATAAAAGAATTTAAAAGGAGTAATACAATGTCGCTTTTCAGGAATTGTTCTTTCTTAATCAATTTATAAGCTAGAAAAGCTGCATAAAAAATGGCAAAGAATATGGTTAGATAAATAAAGGCAAGCGTAAAATGCTCCGATGTTTTATAGGAGAAAATCATCCATGAAGCATAGATTAAATAGGTAAATATAAATGCCGAATAAAATAAAGGTTTCCAGTATTTTTTGAATGAAATAACGAGAATCCCTACGTTAATGATTGCCATATAGGCAAATAAGGTAGATACGTTTCCTGAATTATTACTCAACAAAAATGGAACGGCATAGGCACCTACAAGACCAATATGTGCAATAACCTGTTTGTTATAGTTTAATGCCGCAACTACCCCAAAAACAGTGAAAACAAGCATCAGGGCAAAGGCCATTAATTGTGGAAACAATTCATAAAAACTGTAGGCTGCAAAAGTGATAAAATAGAGAATGGCTAATGCTCCGCTCACCAAAACGGCGCTATAATTTTCATATTTGGTTTTCAGTTTTATACCAAATCCTAACAGAGCTAAACCTGAAAGATATCCTAAAATAATGCGAGTAAGCGGACTGATCAATTCGTTCTCAATAGAATATTTGGCACCGATAGCCACGCCAATAACGGTTATGGCAATACCAATTTTATTAATTAGGTTTTCACCTATGAATTTTTCAAGATTAGATTTAGCCTTTGGTTTTTGTATTTTTTTAGGTGTTGCCGACTGTGTTACTGGTTCTGCTGTAGGAGGTTCAATAGGAACTTCCGTAGTTTTTTTAATTTCCTCCTGTTTACTTTCAGTAGATACAACTGCATCTGGAATTTCAGGAGCTTCTGGTTTTTCTACGGTAGACTCAGGAAGGACTTTTTTGGCAGCAAGTTGATCTGGGCTAAGTTTCTTTACAGCTTCAATTTCTTTGTAGAGCGCCATTAATTCTTTGGCGAATCCTTCTTGTTTGCTAAGAAGTAGCTCAAGCTTTTGGTTTAGCTGATCTATTCGGTCTTGGTGGTTGGGCATGTTGAGATTCCTTTATTGTGGCTCACTAGTTTCTATTTGAGCAACAGAACTAACTTAGATAACGGAAAATCAAATAATTTATTGATAGAAATTCTACTTATATATGAGGTACAGGTATGAGGGAGCTAAGCTAAGAAATGAAGAGTTTTTAGTTTAATTAACATTAAACTTTTAGTATTGTCTACTGGTCTACTATTTTCGGTTTAACTCAAAATCATAGAGTTGCCTCCCCAATTCGGCTAAAAACGGAATGCCTACTTCTTCGTATTCATACGTGTCATCATTAAAAATACCGTTTTCATTGACCAATAAAGTAGCGGTAACCATAAACTCTACGTTGTTTTTTGTGTCTTTAATATAAGCACAGTCAGTTAACGTGCCATAGGCGAAGCCTACTTTGTTATAGATTTCAATAGTATCTGGGATATTACTTTTTGTGTCTCCGTACATGAAGAATTTACAGTAACCATCATAGTATTCACTTTTATCATAACCTACTTTTCTGGGAACAGTATGCATCGCATTCAATAAAATTTCGCGTTGTTCTTTGCTAAGGTGAAAACGCTCTTCAGGAGTGAAATTTTCAGGGAACATTATTCGTTTTAAAAGAGCGTCCTGAGCTTCAATAGGGTAGTAGTTCTTCATGCTGAAATCGAAGGCTTCAACCATTAGGTCTTCTTCTTCATAAAAGCCTTCTCCTTTCAGTATATTTTTAAGCTCTAATGGTTTTGGGTATGAACTTATGTGCTTTGATAACATACGCACGGTGCTATCGTTCTCATAAATTATTAGAGGTTTTGTAGTGGTATTGTCATTATCAATTCCTAGTCGCTGCCATATCCTAACGGGCGCAACACCTTTTCTTTTTAAAACCGAATTGATGGTGTCCTGGCCTAAAAATTCAATTAATCTGTTATTGGCATCATTATCACTAACCGCAAATATTTGTGAAATAACTTCGGAGAAAGTAGTTTCAATAGAATCTCCTTCAACGTAAAAGCGAGTGTTGAGGTTCAAGGAATCCATTTGGTTTAAACGGGTAAGTGCTACTACGGCAGTCGGAAATTTCACCGTGCTAGCAGGGTAAAAGTAGTTGCTTGAATCTACTTGAAAATCAAAATCGGTAAAATACACTTGGTCGTCTTTTCTGTCAATTTGGGTGTATCGTATTTGAACTTCATGTTGCTCTAAATTGTCCATCACCTTTTTTATTTTTGGAACGTCAGATGTCAGTATAGCATCTAGTGGGGCGCTTATTTTTTCTTGTTTTTGAGGTGCACAAGAAATAGAAAGTAATAGAGTTGTAATAATAAGAGCAACTTTTTTTAACATGCTTTTTATAGGGTTTGAATAAAAAGAAGTGGTAGTATTTAGTTTTCTGTGGGGTCAATATAAACCTCTCCACGGTGCGGTTTTAGTGCATCTCTAACAGATATCATTTCGGCTTCATCAACTACCATAAATGCAATGCTGTACATGTCATTAAAATCTTGGGAACCGGTTATATTATGGTTTGTCTTTTCAATTGCAATAAATTCTTTTAGGTGTATTACATGGTGTTCCGCTGTTTTTTGTGCGGTCGGGCCTCTAAAATCCCATATCAATTTTATCTTTCTACTCATAAAATACGCGTTCTTTACTCGATAATCGAGATTAAATACTCTGAGACTTGCCTCAAAATTAGGGTGTGTTCCTTTTAATACCTCGTGGGCTTGCCCCGGGATAGTTTACTTTGTGTATGTGCTAAAACAATTTCAATTTAAGTTTTTAACCATTATTCTAAGCTAAGTTTTCGATGTAATTGAAATAACTACGAGGTAAAAGTAGTATCGTTTCAATTAAAACAAGTCTTCAGTGAAAGCTATTTTTTAAAACAACGCTTAATGTGTAGGTAACGGATTACATATGGAAATAAAAAGTCTGTTAAGAGCTAGAACGTCTATTGCGCACCATATCAGATTTGTTATTTTTGCCCCATGAAATTAAAAATAATACCATTGCGCTATTTGGTTCGTTGTTCGACCGTTATGGCCATTATAGTCCTTTTTGTGGGCTGCGGTTCTTTTTTAGCAAAAGACGAACCTGGATATTTGGCACGCGTAGGGGAGAATTATTTGTATCGTGAGGATGTAGCAAAATTATTGGCTAAAGGTATTTCTAAAGAAGATAGTGCCTCTTTTGTGACAAATTATATCAACAATTGGGCATCTAAGCAATTGTTGTTGGAAAAAGCTAAAATTAATCTTCCAGAAGAGAAATTGGCAGAGTATGATGTTTTGGTAACAGATTATCGTACGGACCTATACACCAGAGCGTATAAAGAGGCATTGGTGCAGCAAGGTGGAGATACTGTAATTAGCAGTTCTCAATTAAATGGTTTTTATGAGCGGGAGAAGGAAAATTTTAAATTAAAGGAAAAGATTGTAAAACTCAGATTTGTGGAGTTGCCCACACAATTTTTGAATAAAGACGATGTAATAAGTAAATTGAAGCGTTTTAAAAAGAACGATATTGCATATCTAGATTCCATAGGGGTACAGTTCAAGAAACTCAACTTCAATGACTCTATATGGGTAAGCGCTACAAGGATTATTGAAGAAATACCCCCACTAACCTTTGAAAATGCCAGTAAACACCTAAAAAAATCACAATTTTTTGAGATGGAGGATGCAAACGGGGTATATTTGGCAAAGGTTACCGATGTGCTTGATATTAATGACGTCGCTCCACTATCTTTTATTGAACCCACGATCAAGCAGGTTTTACTAAGTAGAAGAAAACTCGATTATTTAAGAAAACTGGAAACAGAAATTATAGATGAGGCTATTAAAGAGAAAGAATTTGAAGTTTATGAGCAAGGTGAGTAAGTACATTACCATTATCGGATGCCTTTTGATTACAGGAGGTGCTTTTGCTCAGGAAACTGAAGAAGTTGTTGAAAGCCAAGAAGAAGCTGTATTGGATGCTGAAGCTAGCGTAGAAATGGACTCGGTTAAACCAGTGAACAACTTTAAAAAAATTAAATTAGATGGTATTTCTGCGGTTGTAGGTGATTATGTTATCCTAGAATCGGATATAGAGAAAACTTTAATCGATTTAAAAAGTCAAGGAGTTTCTACGGCAGATGTTACCCGTTGTGGGCTTTTGGGTAAATTAATGGAAGACCGTTTGTATGCCCACCAGGCCGTACAGGATAGTCTCTTGGTTTCAGATGATGAGATTGCGGCAACCACTGATCGTCAAATACAATCTTTTGTACAACAGACAGGTTCTATGGAGAAACTGTTGAAGTTCTACAAAAAAGAAGATGAAGCTAGTCTTCGTGAAGACATTAATAAAATTAACAAACTAAGAATGCTTTCTGAGAAAATGCAGTCTAGTATTGTTGAAAAAATAGAAATAACACCAGAAGAAGTCCGTCAGTTTTTTAATAAAATTCCAGAAGATGAACGCCCGGTTTTTGGTGCAGAAATGGAAATTGCTCAAATTGTAAAAGCCCCAAAGCCTACAGAAGAAGAAGTTCAAGATGTGTTGGATAAGCTTAACGAGATTAAAGCAGATGTAGAGGATAATGATGCAAGTTTTAGTGTAAAAGCCATTTTGTACTCACAGGATCCAGGCTCAAAATCAAAAGGTGGTTTTTATAGCATAACAAAGGATACTGGGTTTGATAAGACTTTTAAGGATGTAGCATTTAGTTTAGCGGAAGGTGAAGTTTCGGACCCTTTTGAAACGCAGTTTGGGTATCACATTATTTTTATTGAAAAAATAAGAGGTCAAGAATTAGATTTACGTCATATTCTGGTACAACCTAAGATTTCTCAAACAGCTTTGGATGAAGTGAAATCTGAGTTGGATACTATTCGTAAGCACATCATGGAAGGTAAATATTCCTTTGCGGATGCCGCACGTAATTTTTCGGATGAAAAGGAAACGAAGTTTGATGGAGGTCTTTTAAGAAACCCTACCAATTTTGATTCTCGTTTTGAGTTGACAAAAATGGATCCTACACTGTACAACCAAGTTCGTAGTCTTAAGGATGATGAAATCTCTTATCCGTTACTGGAAGAAGATCCAAGAGGTGGAGGTCCTAAATATAAAATCCTAAAGGTTACGAACCGGTATGATGAACATACTGCTGATTTTTCTAAGGATTACATTAAAATCCAACAATTGGCTAAAACTGAAAAGCAGTATAAAGCTATTAAAAAGTGGATGGACGAGCATATAGAAGATACCTATATTAGTGTGAACGAAGACAACAAAGACTGCGAATTTGCCAATAACTGGGTAAAAGAATAAGTGCATGTCGGACGTTCAGGCAATCAATCAACTTGTAGAAAAACATCAGGCGCTTAAAAAGGAAATTGCCAAGGTCATTGTAGGCCAAGACAAGGTAATAGACCAAATTCTTTTAAGTATTTATACGGGTGGTCACTCTTTGCTGATCGGTGTTCCTGGATTGGCAAAAACTTTAATGGTGAATACCATAGCCCAAACCTTAGGATTGGATTTTAAACGTATTCAATTTACTCCGGATTTAATGCCAAGTGATATTCTTGGTAGTGAGGTTCTTGATCAAAATAGAAACTTTAAATTTATAAAAGGACCTATTTTTGGAAACATCATTTTGGCCGATGAGATCAACCGCACGCCACCTAAAACTCAAGCGGCTTTGCTTGAGGCGATGCAAGAGCGTGCAGTGACCATTGCAGGACAACAGCATAAGTTAGAACTTCCTTATTTTGTTTTGGCTACTCAGAACCCTATTGAACAAGAAGGTACGTACCCACTTCCGGAAGCTCAGTTAGACCGTTTTATGTTTGCTATTGAGCTGAAATACCCTTCTATAGCCGAAGAAATAGAAGTGGTGAAAAGCACTACTTCAGATAGATCGGTAACAGTTCAGGCTTTATTCAATGCGAAGGAAATATTAGAGGTTCAACAACTGGTACGTCGTATTCCAGTTCCGGACAATGTGGTAGAGTATGCCGTAAAGTTGGTAAATTCTACACGTCCAAATTTAGATTCGGCAAGTGATTATGTTAAACAATATATAGATTGGGGAGCAGGTCCTAGGGCATCACAAAATCTTGTTTTGGCAGCTAAAGCACATGCAGCAATACAAGGTAAATTTTCTCCCGATGCCGAAGATGTCCAAGCTGTGGCAACTGGAATTTTGAGACATAGAATTATCAAAAATTACAAAGCAGAGGCCGAAGGTATTTCGGAAGAAGCTATTATTGCTAAATTACTCTAGCGAAAAATTAACATATCTGCTATAAATTCATAAGTTTTCTGGCTTTCTTCCCTTAGTTAGTGCAAGCAGAAAGCAATCTACTGATCAATTTCTAAAAAAGGTGTGAATCCTAAGGTAAAAGTTTTATTTGCGCTCCATATTTTCTTAGTTTTACGGGATTGAAACAACTCAAACGAATTCGGTAATGACATCTCATAAGGTAACGGTCAGAGGGATATTTTTCCATTTGATTATTACACGTTAAAACGGTGGGGTTAATGCTGTTTTCAACCTTTAATTTTAGTTGTGAAAATATAGTGTGAAATTGATGGTGAACAATTTAGACTATTTTTTTATAGCTGATTTAACACTCAAACCATTTTTTAAATGAGCATTTATAAGGATTACCTAAAGGAGATCGAAGAGCGTAAAGGTCAAGGTCTTCAGCCAAAGCCAATTGATGGTGCTGAATTACTTAGCAAAATTATTGAGCAAATTAAAGATGTAGAGAATGAGTACAGAGAAGAATCTCTAAACTTTTTTATCTATAATGTTTTACCTGGTACAACTAGCGCTGCCGGAGTGAAAGCTAAATTTTTAAAAGAAATTATTCTTGGCGAGTCAGTTGTAAAAGAGATTACACCGTCTTTTGCTTTTGAACAATTATCCCATATGAAGGGCGGACCTTCAATAAAGGTATTGTTAGATGTCGCGTTAGGATCAGACGAGAATTTAGCCAAACAAGCGGCCGAGGTTTTAAAAACGCAAGTTTTTCTTTATGAGGCAGATACCTCTCGTTTAGAAGTGGCCTTAAAAAGTGGTAATACAATTGCAAAAGACATCATAGAAAGCTATGCCAAGGCAGAGTTTTTTACAAAGCTTCCAGAAATAGATGAAACTATTGATATCGTAACATACGTTGCGGGTGTAGGTGATATTTCTACAGATTTATTATCGCCAGGTGGTGATGCGCACTCAAGATCTGATCGCGAGTTACATGGTCAATGTATTTTTGAGCATAATAAAGACATGCAAAAAGAAGTATTGGCTTTAAAGGAACAACATCCAGATAAGCGCGTAATGCTTATTGCAGAAAAAGGAACAATGGGGGTGGGTTCTTCAAGAATGTCTGGTGTAAATAATGTAGCATTATGGACAGGCGTACCTTTTAGTAAATATGTTCCATTTATTAATTTTGCTCCAGTAATTGCTGGTACTAATGGTATCGCTCCAATTTTTTTAACAACAGTTGGTGTAACAGGAGGTATTGGTTTAGACCTTAAAAACTGGGTTATCCAAAAAGATGCAGAAGGAAAAACAATTCGTGATGAAGATGGAGAACCGGTATTAAAGGAAATGTATTCTGTAAAGACCGGAACAGTGCTTACCATTAATACAAAAGAGAAAAAATTGTATCATGGTAAGATTGAATTAAAAGATATTTCTGCAGCATTTACTCCGCAGAAGATGGAGTTTATGAAAGCAGGTGGTTCTTATGCCGTTGTTTTTGGTAAAAAATTACAAACATTTGCTTGTAAAACTTTAGGAATTGATGTTCCTCAAGTATATGCAACTTCAAAAGAAGTTTCTATAGAAGGGCAAGGATTAACTGCGGTAGAGAAGATATTCAATAAAAATGCAGTCGGTACTTCAGGAGCTACATTGCATGCAGGTTCTTACGTTCGTGCTGAAGTAAACATTGTAGGTTCACAAGATACTACAGGTTTAATGACATCCCAAGAATTAGAGATGATGGCTGCAACGGTTATTTCTCCAATTGTGGATGGCGCATACCAATCTGGTTGTCATACAGCTTCAGTTTGGGATGATAAATCGAAAGCGAATATTCCAAGATTAATGAGCTTTATGAACGACTTTGGTTTAATTACTGGTCGTGATCCTAAAGGGAAATATTTTCCAATGACAGATGTTATTCATAAAGTATTGAACGATATTACGGTGGGTGATTGGGACATCATTATTGGTGGAGATTCGCACACACGTATGTCTAAAGGTGTTGCTTTCGGTGCAGATTCAGGTACAGTTGCATTAGCATTGGCTACAGGTGAGGCGTCCATGCCAATTCCTGAATCGGTTAAAGTAACCTTTAAAGGACAAATGAAATCTTATATGGATTTCCGTGATGTAGTACATGCCACACAACAGCAAATGTTACAACAATTTGGAGGCGAAAACGTATTCCAAGGTCGTGTAATAGAGGTTCATATTGGAACGTTGACTTCTGACGAAGCATTTACGTTTACGGATTGGACAGCAGAAATGAAAGCGAAAGCATCTATCTGTATTTCTGAAGACGATACCTTAATAGAGTCATTAGAGATTGCAAAAGGTCGTATCCAAATCATGATCGAAAAGGGTATGGACAATGCAAAGGGTGTACTTCAAGGACTTGTTGATAAGGCGGAAACTAGAATTACGGAACTTAAAACAGGTATTAAGCCATCTTTAAGACCAGATGCCGATGCTAAATATCATGCAGAAGTAGTTATTGATTTAGATGAAATTGCTGAACCAATGATTGCAGATCCAGATGTAAATAATGAAGATGTTTCTAAGCGTTATACGCATGATAATATTAGGCCATTATCGTACTATGGTGGAACTAAAAAAGTAGATTTAGGTTTCGTAGGGTCTTGTATGGTTCATAAAGGAGATATGAAAATATTAGCTCAAATGTTGAAAAATGTTGAAGCGCAAAACGGAAAGGTAGAATTCAAAGCTCCTTTAGTAGTTGCTCCTCCAACATATAATATTGTTGATGAGTTGAAGGCAGAGGGTGACTGGGATGTACTTGTAAAATACTCAGGCTTCGAATTTGACGATAGCGCACCAAAAGGTTTGGCACGTACCAAGTACGAAAACATGCTATACCTAGAGCGCCCAGGTTGTAACCTTTGTATGGGTAACCAAGAAAAGGCAGAACCAGGAGATACGGTAATGGCAACATCTACACGTTTATTCCAGGGTCGTGTAGTAAAAGATACTGGCGAGAAAAAAGGTGAATCTTTATTATCATCCACACCCGTTGTTGTATTATCTACAATCTTAGGAAGAACTCCTACAATGGCCGAATATGAAGCAGCTGTTGATGGTATTGTTTTAACGAAGTTTAAACCTTCTACCAAGCAATTGGTGCGGTAACAATACTTTTAATTATAATTTATTTAAAGCCTGAGTATTCGTACTTGGGCTTTTAATTTTATTCGATAATCCAGATTAAACGCTCCGAGGTTTGCCTCGTAATCACGGTGTATTTCTTTTAATGTCTCGTGGGCTTGCCTCGAGGTATTTTACTTTTTATAATCATTCTTAATTTCATATGTGCTCTTAAAATCAGCCTACATTTCGTATCTTGTACAAGTAAGATAGATTAACAATTATTATAAATAGTTTTTATGGCTTTTGACATAGATATGATTAAAAAAGTCTATGCTTCCATGGCGGAACGTGTAGACAAAGCAAGAGAGATTGTAGGTAAGCCACTTACACTTTCAGAAAAGATTTTATACTCTCATTTATGGGATGGTAGTCCAACAGAAGCGTTCACCAGAGGAAAAGATTATGTTGATTTTGCTCCGGATCGTATCGCTTGTCAAGATGCTACGGCACAAATGGCTCTTTTACAGTTTATGCAAGCTGGGAAGCCAAATGTGGCGGTGCCAACTACGGTACACTGTGACCACCTTATTCAGGCAAAAAGTGGTGCGGCTTTAGATTTAAAATCGGCTAATAGCACTAGTGCAGAAGTTTTTAATTTCTTAGAGTCTGTATCTAATAAATATGGAATCGGATTTTGGAAGCCAGGTGCTGGTATTATTCACCAAGTAGTACTTGAAAATTATGCTTTCCCTGGCGGAATGATGATCGGTACGGATTCCCATACCGTTAATGCAGGTGGTTTAGGTATGGTAGCTATTGGTGTTGGTGGAGCAGATGCTGTTGATGTTATGGCAGGAATGGCTTGGGAGTTAAAATTTCCTAAATTAATAGGTGTTAAGTTAACTGGGAATATTTCTGGTTGGACCTCTGCAAAAGATGTTATTCTTAAGGTTGCTGGTATTCTTACCGTTAAAGGTGGTACAGGAGCAATTGTTGAATACTTTGGAGAAGGAGCTAAGAACCTTTCTTGTACCGGTAAAGGTACTATTTGTAATATGGGTGCTGAAATAGGGGCAACCACTTCAACTTTTGGTTATGATGATTCTATGGAGCGCTACTTAAGGGCTACAGATAGAAATGATGTGGCAGATGAAGCTAATAAGGTACGAGAGTACTTAACTGCAGATGACGAAGTATACGCTAACCCAGAGCAATATTTTGATGAACTTATAGAAATCAATCTAGACGAGTTAAAGCCTCATTTAAATGGTCCTTTTACTCCAGATTTAGCTACGCCAGTAGGTCAATTAGGAGAGAAAGCTAAAGCTAATGGCTGGCCTTTAAAGGTAGATTGGGGATTAATAGGTTCGTGTACAAACTCTTCGTACGAAGATTTAACGAGAGCAGCATCTATAGCTAAACAAGCTGTAGATAAAAAGATTAAATCAAAATCTGATTTTGGTATTAACCCGGGATCAGAGCAGATTCGTTATACAGCAGAGAGAGATGGTATCCTTGAGGTTTTTGAAAATCTAGGAGCTACGGTCTTTACTAATGCTTGTGGACCATGTATTGGTCAGTGGGACAGAAGTGATTTAAAGGGTGAAGAGAAGAACACCATAGTTCATTCGTTCAATAGAAATTTTTCCAAAAGAGCAGATGGTAACCCAAATACGCATGCCTTTGTTGGTTCTCCTGAAATGGTGGCTGCAATAGCAATATCTGGTCGTTTGGATTTTGACCCTATGAATGATACGTTGCTTAATGAAGATGGAGAGGAAGTTAAATTAGATATGCCGTTAGGTATAGAATTACCTCCGCAAGGATTTGCTGTTGAAGATGCTGGTTACTTAGCTCCAGATGCAGATGGTTCCGGTGTAGAGGTTAAAGTTTCCCCTGATTCTGAAAGGTTACAATTATTGGAGCCATTTACGCCTATAAAAGACGAAAGTTTAATAGGTGCTAAATTATTGATCAAGGCTTTCGGTAAATGTACAACAGACCACATTTCCATGGCCGGTCCTTGGTTACGTTTCCGTGGTCATTTGGATAACATTTCTAATAACTGTTTAATTGGTGCTGTTAATGCATTTGGTAAGAAGACCAACTTTGTAAAGAACCAATTAACAGGTGAGTTTGCAGGTGTCCCTGATACGGCACGTGCATACAAAGCAGCAGGTGTAAGATCTGTAGTTGTGGGTGACCATAACTATGGAGAAGGTTCCTCTCGTGAACATGCGGCCATGGAGCCAAGACATTTAGGAGTTGCAGCGGTAATAGTAAAATCTTTTGCTCGTATTCATGAAACAAACCTTAAAAAACAAGGTATGTTAGGATTAACTTTTGCCAATGAGGAAGATTATGATCTAGTGCAAGAAGATGATACATTCAACTTTGTTGATATTTCTGAGTTCGCTCCAGATAAGCAACTAACGTTAGAGTTGGTACATGCAGATGGAAGCAAAAATGTAATTAAGTTGAACCATACATATAACCAACCTCAAATAGATTGGTATAGAGAAGGTTCTGCATTGAACGTCATTAAAAAGGAAAATGCAGCTTAGTCAATATTGAAATAGTATATAAAAGCTCCCGTTAATTAGCGGGAGTTTTTTAGTTTTAGCCCTAGCTAATACTTTTTATGAAAAGAAAAACATTCTTTACGCTCATTATCATGGCCTTTGTGCTTTCCTTTTTTGTAACTCCGGTAGGGTATTGGGGCAAGGTGTGGCTTATGCGTTTATTTGCTTCACCTCCAGAGGTTATTAATGTAGAGGAAAGAAATGTAGTTGAAGGATACGATTGGAAGCTAAAGGATGCCAATTGGGACTATTTCAACTTTAATAAATCCGAAGGAAAAGTACTGTTCATTCACTTTTGGGCTTCATGGAATACCCCCAGTGCCGCAGAGCTAAAGGGTATTCAAGAGCTTTATAACACTTATTCGGACAGAGTCGATTTTTATATTATTACGAACGAGGAACGAGAGCCTGTAGAAGAGTTTATGGCAAAAAATAAATATATTTTTCCCGTAACCTATAGAATTGTAGGTGCCGATGCACCCTTTAAGATACCCGAGATTCAAGGTACTTATATAATAGATAAAAATGGAGCTATTGTGGTGAATTCTAAAGAGACCCATGATTGGGATAGTAGCACGGTTACCCAACTTTTAGATTCGCTAGTTGCTAAACCTTGAAGGCTAAAATTAAATATCTGGGTTTTGGAATAGTATTGATATTGACCTCTGTTATCTTGCTTACTCCTGTTGGACCTAAATTAAGAAATTATGCTGGCCGGATTCTTTCCTATGGGGCGGTAAAGTTAAAAGCAGATAAGGCCGTACCTGAGGATGCATATGATTGGGAAGTAACCGATTTAGATGGTGAAGTACATTCTTTTCAAGATAAAAAGGGAGAAGTGGTCTTTTTAAATTTATGGGCAACCTGGTGTAAACCTTGTTTGGAAGAAATTCCGGATCTTCAGATGCTGTTTAATGATTACGGTAATAAAGTAAATTTCATGTTGGTAAGCCAAGAAGAGTTTGGTCGGGTCATTAATTTTGTTCAGAAGAGAGGCTATAACCTTCCTTTTTATTATAGCAAAAATCAAGTTCCTGAAATATTTAGATCGTCTACAATACCTACTACTTATATTTTGAACAAAGACGGTAAAATTGTTATGGCTGAAAATGGAGCTGTGGATTGGAACGGTGATGAAATCAGGGAGCTTTTAGATAAACTCATTACGGAATAGGATGGAGGTCATGATTTGTTCTTGAAATACTTAAAAGGAACAATCAACATACCAAAGCACTCACCATCTCCTTTTTCTAAATGTTTATGGTGCATTTTATGTCCTCTACGAACGCCTTTTGCATACCAATGGTCTATATTGCGGAAAAGCTTAAATCTTTGATGAATGAAGATGTCATGAACCAAAAAATAGGCAATACCATAAGCTAGAATTCCAAATCCCAAAGGCCAACCGTACCAAAAGGATGTTTGTGCGCCTAGGTAAAAAAGTATCATACTTACAATGGCATAGAATATAAAAAAAGCATCGTTTCTTTCAAACCAAGAACCGTGGTCCTTTTTGTGATGGTCCTTATGTAAACTCCATAGAAAACCATGCATAACATATTTATGGGTAAACCAAGCCATAAATTCCATGAAGGAAAATGTGCCAAAAAATAGGGCTATCCAAATAACTGTTTTCATTCTAAACCAAATTCAATTTATAGTTTACATATGATTTTGCCAAAACACCAAATTTTTCATAGTTGGGAACGCGAATTCGAACTTTTCTAATTTCTAGAGAAGGAGTGCGCTGTAACTTTTTTAACAGTTGGTAATAGTACTTATATGCGGTATATACGCCAAATTTAGCTTCGTTAGGTAATTGCAATATACCGGAATACGCAAGTTGAAAATCGGCTTTAATTTCATTAACAATCCGGGTTTTTGAAGCTTCGTCGAGCATTGCTAAATCTGTATTTGGGAAATAGCTTCGGTTTAAATCTTCAAAATCACTTTTAAGATCGCGTAGGAAGTTCACTTTTTGAAAAGCAGAACCCAAAGCCATTGCAGTCTTTTTTAGGTGATTGTACTTCTCTATATCACCCTTTACAAAGACTTTTAAACACATCAGGCCCACTACGTCTGCAGAGCCATAAATGTACTCTTTATATTCTTCGTCAGTTTTGTAAATGGTCTTATGGAGGTCCATTCTCATACTCTTCATAAAAGCGGCAACCAGTTCATAGGGTATTTCATATGAATGATAGGTATGTTGAAACGAATTTAGAATAGGGTTTAGGCTAATGCGTTGTTCCAAAGCATCTTTAAGACTCGCTTCAAACTGATTAAAGAGCTTCTCTTTGTTATACTGATCGAAGGTGTCTACAATTTCATCTGCGAAACGGACAAAACCGTAGATGTTATAGATATCGGCTCTTATTGAAGGAGATAACATTTTTGTGGCCAGTGTAAAAGAGGTGCTATAAGATTCTGTAACTATCTTGCTACATTGGTAGGAAACTTTATCAAAGAGGGCTTTCATAGTGTTGGCTTTTAGACGTTCTTGTTAATTAATTGAGAGACGAGTTTGCCTGAAATTAAAGCCGGGGGAACCCCAGGACCTGGTACGGTCAGCTGGCCGGTAAAATATAGGTTATTTACTTTTTTACTTTTTAAATTGGGTCTTAGAAAGGCGGTTTGACTTAATGTATTGGCCATGCCATACGCATTTCCTTTATACGAGTTGTATTGCTCTACAAAATCGTTCACACAGAAAGACTCTTTAAAAAGTATATTTTGTTTCACACTTTGTTGTGTACGTCTTTCAAACCGGTCTATGATGATATCAAAATACTGTTTTCTTAGTTCTGGTGTATCTGTTAAATTTGGAGCAATAGGAATTAGAAAAAAACCGGTTTCAAAGTTTTCTGGTGCCATACTTGAATCTGTCACTGATGGAAAATTAGCGTAGAACAAAGGATCTTCTGGCCAACTGGGTTGGTCATAAATCTCTTTTGCATGACGTTCAAAATCAGTGTCAAAGAAGAGATTGTGATGTTCTATATTTTTCAATTTTGTGTCAAAAGCTACGTAAAATAATAATGAAGAAGGGGCAAAGGTCTTCTTGTCCCAATAGGTCTCAGAATATTGACGGTATTGTGGTTCTAGCAGTGATTCCGAATGGTAATAGTCCGCTCCGCTTAAAACAATATCGGCAGGAATGTTTTCCCCATTTATAGTAACTCCGATGGCACAATTGTTTTTCACCTTTATTTTATGAGCAGGAGATTCAGTATGTATGGTAACACCTAACTCTTTGGCTAGATTTTGCATAGCCTTTACAACTTCATACATACCACCTTGCGGGTGCCAAGTACCCAGGCCAAAGTCGGCATAATTCATAAAATTATAGAATGAAGGTGTTTTATTAGGTTTTGCTCCTAAAAAAAGAACTGGGAATTCTAGAGTAGATATTAACTTTTTGTTTTTAAATTTTTTACGGACTTCGCCACTAATGGTCTTAAAAAATTGATCCACACGCAATGCCGTTTCAGGAGTAACAAGTTCTAAAGGAGAAAGCCCTGGGCGAAGTACCACCTTGTTAATAGCAATATCATAGTTTTTTTGAGCTTTTTCAATGAAGTTTCTGAGGTGCGAGGCGCTTCCAGGTTCAATACGTTCAAATTCCTTACATATATCATCCATACAATCCCCAATGGTGATGTTGTCATCTGCAAAGAAAATTTTGTAGGCAGGACTTAATTTATTTAGCTGATAATAATCTGCTGTCTTCTTTCCAAAATCATTAAAGAATGCATCAAAAATATCGGGCATCCAATACCAACTAGGTCCCATGTCAAATGTAAATCCATCCTTAATAAGCTGTCTAGCTCTGCCACCTATAGTTTTATTTTTCTCATAGATTGCTACTTCATGACCTGCTTTTGCTAAGTAGCATGATGCAGACAATGATGAGAATCCTGAACCTATTATGGCAATTTTTTTTTGCATTATTATTTTTGAAAAAAGTGTTTAAAGTCGGTTAATAATTTTGTTTATAGATGTAAATATTTCGACTGAACCTGGTAAACTACTAGTATCTATATGTTGGGTTTGGTGTCCTAACAACCAGAGTTTTGTGCTTGGGTATTTAGAAGAAATCGAATTGAATTGGCTAATGTATTCGTTAATTTTATCCTTTGCAGGAGACACGGTAAAATAGGATAGAAAAGTGGTGTTTTCAAAAGTCTTCATGACTTCTTCTAAATTCTCTAATGGAACAGTTTGCCCTAAATAAATTGACTTATACCCACGGGACACAATTTCGTAATTTAAATATAGAAGACCTATTTCGTGTATTTCGCTTTCCGGTAAATAGGCTACAAATGTGGTATTACTGTTGAATACACCTTTTTCCTGTAGCTCCTGAGTGTTTATTAAGATTTTTTGTTTTATGAGGTTGGACATAAAATGTTCATGTGCAGGGCAAATGGTATCTGTTTGCCATAATAGTCCTAACTCATTTAAAAGAGGTATAAAGACTTCTCTAAAAATTTCTGAAAAAGATTTCTCAAGAAGAAGAGTTTGGTAAGTTTTGGAAAAAAGCTGTTGATCAAAATTGATCATAGCTAGTTTAAAAGTGTTTAAGACCTGACTCTTATTACTTTTTGAAGTTAGCTCGGTTACAAGCTCAGGAATTTTAGTCTCTTTTAAATTAGCAATTTTAGATATTTTATGTCCATTACTATAGAGAAGCGTAATGTTTAGAAGTTTTTGTAGGCTTTCCAGACTGTACCTTCTAATGTTGGTATCTGTCCGTTCTGGAGAAAGTAGGTTATATCTTTTTTCCCATATTCTAATGGTGTGTGCTTTAATACCCGAAAGATTTTCTAGGTCCCGTATGGAAAAGGTTTTTTTTAAAGTGTTCATTATTTATGTAAAAATGTTAAACAAAATTACTAATTTTTCTTCTTGGTAAGCGTTAAAAGTGTGCTCTTTCACTGAAAAAATTGATTAGATAAAGAGAAGATAAGAAATCTAGTCATAAAAAAAACCATCAATGGGATTCATTGATGGTTTAATGTGCGCACGAGAAGACTCGAACTTCCACGGCCTAGTGGCCACCAGCCCCTCAAGCTGGCGCGTCTACCAATTCCGCCACGTGCGCATGAGGGTTTTATTATATTTTTAATAAGATATGCATATCTCCAAATTAATATGAACCTTATCCAAACAGGCTGCAAATATCTGCAAAATTTATAATGTTTTCAAACAAGTTTTGTAATTACACCATGAAGCCCAGTTAACTTGTTGATGGGTAGTTGATTATTCTGCTAAACTACTATGATGTCTTTAGGGTAACAGCAGTATAAATATGATTAGTGAATTGGATTTAGCCGTAAATTGTTCACTATATGAGCGTTTTGGAAAATCGTTTATCCAATATAATTTTCCATTCGTCTACAGTTATCTACCATTCGCCTACAGCTCGTTAAAATTGTATTATTTAATTTGGAGATTTGTATTCAACTTAAAATAAAGGGTTATGGATATTTTATTAATAGAAGACGATGCAATTGAGGTAATGAAATTACAGCGTACTGTAAAGAAATTAGAACTAAAGCATAATATTATTGAGACCAAAAATGGAGAAGATGCTTTAGAAATCTTAAAATCAGGTAACAGGTTGCCAGATATTATTTTACTAGACCTTAATATGCCCCGAATGAACGGTATTGAATTTTTGAGCATTCTTAGAGCTGATGATGTCTTAAAATATCTTCCTACAGTTATTCTTACAACATCTGAGAATAGAGCAGATTTATTAGAATGTTATAAAATTGGAGTAGCAGGTTACGTAATCAAGCCCTTAAAATATGAAGAATATGAGTCTAAACTACATAAGGTTCTTCAGTACTGGGACATCAACCAATTGGTGAAAGGCTAACAAAATATCGTATTTCACAACAAAAATTATTTGATACATACTACTTTTCCTACTTTTAATTAATAAATTTAAGAGCATGAAAGGAATTGTATTCACAGAATTTTTGGAAATGGTAGAGGACAAGTTTGGTCTTGAGACTCTAGATAACATCATAGAAAATGGAAATTTGCCGTCTGAGGGCATTTATACGTCCGTTGGGACGTATGATTTTAATGAGATGGTTACACTTATAACCAACTTAAGTGAAGAAACTAAAATTCCGGTTGGCGATCTCATATATGCTTTTGGGCTTTACCTATTTGCAGGTTTGGCAAACTCTCATCCTGAAGTCATAAAAAATTATAATACTCCACTTGGGTTATTGTACTGTATAGAAGATCATATACATGTGCATGTTAAAAAGCTGTACCCAGATGCAGAGTTACCAAGTTTTAAGGTTTTAGATAAGACCGATACCACAATAACCATGGTTTACTCTTCATCAAGAGGACTGTATCGTCTAGCCCATGGTCTTATAGAAAAAGCTTTTGAACATTTTGGAGGCACCGCTACAATCACGTACGACGTGTTAAAAGAGGATGGTACCGAGGTGAAATTTGATATTGTTCAAAATGGATAGTAGCAAAGAGGTACAACTTCTCAAAAAGGCACTAGAGAGGCAGAAAAAAGCAAGACAACAAGCCGAGAGAATCCTAGAACAAAAATCTACAGAATTATATGAAACAGCGGCCCGTCTTAAAGAGGCCAATGGTAAACTCGAAAATCTCTTGACTGAAAAGGTCTCTGAGCTAGATGGTGTATTTGTAAATATCATTGACCCTTACGTGGTAATGGACCTTACGGCCAATGTTATTAAAATGAATGGTTCCGCAAAGGAATTTTTAGGGTATGACTACACTAAAGAGAGAGTAAATCTAACAGATCTTGTGCACCAAGACTATCTTCAATATACTGCTGAGTCTTTCAAATACCTTTTAAAAGTAGGAACATTAAAAAACTACCGGGCTAAAATAAATGTAAAGAACGGAGATGAAAAATGGATTGAGATCAACAGCAGTTTAATCTACAATACAAAACAAGAGCCCATTGGTGCTCAGGGTATTATTAGAGATATTACCCAAGAAATGGAAATTAAAGAACTACTTGGCCAACAGAGAAAACAGCTAGATATTATTGTAGAAAGTTCACCATTGGGTATAATTTTAAGTGATGGTGGTCAAATTATAAAATCTAACAGTACGTTTACGGAACTTCTTGGGTATACGGAAGCAGAGTTTAAAACAATGAATCTAAGTGAGTTTTCTAAGGACATAGAAGGTACACCTACGAGTGAAATTATGAAGCAACTGTCCGAAGGTGAAATTGACGGAGCAATTGCAATAAAAAGATACTACAAAAAGGAAGGGGGCTGCTTAGTAGGAAAGACTTCTGTAAGCGCAGTTAGAGACTACAAAGGTTCTTTAAAGTACGTCTTGGCAATGGTTGAAGATATTACTAGGGAGCGGGAAGCCGAAGAGCGATTGAACTATGAGCGCGAAAAATATGCTAGTATAATAGCTAACATGAACCTTGGCCTAATAGAAGTAGATACTAATGACGTTATACAGCTTGTGAACCAAAGTTTTTGTGCTATGAGCGGATATACGGAAGAAGAACTCTTAGGAAAAGTAGGAAGTGAAGTGCTTCGTGTTCAGAACAAGAATATTCTAGAAAAAGAAAATGAGAAACGCATAGAAGGCGAGTCAAATTCATATGAATTAGAGGTTTTTGATAAAGCCGGAAATAAGAAACATTGGTTGGTAAGTGGCGCACCACGTTATGATAACGAGAAGAACTTAATTGGATCAGTTGGTATTCATTTGGATGTTACCGAGCAAAAGATTCTTGAAAATCAGAAAGAACAACTCCTAAAAGAACTAGAACAAAGTAATAAAGGACTTCAGGAATATGCACATATTGTATCCCATGATTTAAAGTCGCCATTACGTAGTATAAGTGCATTGGCTACATGGATTCAAGATGATTATAAAGACGTACTTGATGAAGCGGGGCAACAGAACTTAACATTAATGCAGGAGAAAGTAGCGTCAATGGATAAGTTAATTCAAGGTATTTTGGAATACTCAACAGCCAATGATTCGGCTTTGGATAATTCTAGTGTAGATTTGAACGTAGTAGTGGAAAAAATCAAAGAAAGTATATTTATTCCTGATCATGTAGCCCTAGTAGTTCCAAAAGTTCTACCTACAATTATAGCAGATAGTACAAAAATGCATCAGTTGTTTCAAAACATACTTTCTAATGCCGTTGTACATATTGAAAAAGAAAAAGGTCTTGTAGAAGTGTTATTTGTAGAAAACGTAACCCATTGGCAGTTTTCTATTAAGGACAATGGTGTGGGTATTCCCAAGGAGTATCACAAGAAAATATTCGAAATTTTTCAATCTATAGGAGCTAATGAAAGGTCTACAGGTATAGGACTTTCTATCGTTAAAAAAATTATTGATCGCTATGAAGGCGAAGTATGGGTGGAGAGTGAAAAAGATATGGGTACTGAATTTCACTTTACCATTAAGAAAGAACCAACCAACCTGAATAGTTGAAATGAAAGTAACACAAGCAGTAAAAGAAGCAAAGCAGCCGTTTAAGATTTTATCAGGTGAAAATCATACGTTAAAAGAACCATTAGTTCTGGTCTTCGGAAATAGATTTGCATTAGAAGACGGCAACCTTTTTAGTGAAGTAAAAGAGCTCTTTCCGGGAGGTCATATTGTTTTTGGTAGTACTGCGGGTGAAATTATTGAAGATTCTGTACGTCAAGGTTCAGTATCCTTAACGGCTATTGAGTTTGAGAAATGTAGTTTTGTTATAAAGAACCGTAATGTATCTGATATAGATGATGACCATTTGCTAGGCGAAGCTATTCTTAAGGAGTTTCCAAAAGAAGGGCTAAAACATATTTTTTTAATATCTGAGGGTAGTTCCGTAAATGGCAGCGCCTTGATCGGAGGTTTTGAAGATGCTAGAATAAACCATATAGGTCTTTCTGGTGGTTTGTGTGGTGATGATGACCGTTTTGAAAGAACGCTTGCCTCATACAATGAGAGTGCTAAAGAAGGAGAGATAATTGCTATTGGTTTCTATGGTGAGTCTTTAGAAATTACGAGCGCCAATTATGGCGGATGGACCCCTTTTGGTCCTGAACGTATTATTACAAAATCAAAGGACAACGTACTTTATGAGTTAGATGACCATCCCGCCTTGGATTTATATAAAAAGTATCTAGGAGATAAAGCCAAAGAATTACCAACTTCTGCGTTACTTTTTCCTTTAAGTGTACGCATTAATGAAAAAGAGGAACCTTTAGTTCGTACCATTCTTACCATAGATGAAGCGGCTAATACAATGACTTTGGCCGGAGATGTTCCTGAAGGAGCACGGGTTCAATTAATGATGGCCACTGTAGATGACATTGTAGATGCGGCAAGTGTTGCGGCACAATATGCCATGGACAATAGAAAGAATGAACCAGAATTAGCTATTTTAATTAGCTGCGTGGGTAGAAAGCTGGTCATGGATCAAAGAACGGAAGAAGAAGTAGAAGAAGTAATATCTGTTATAGGTAGTAGAGCTGCAGTAACAGGGTTTTATTCTTATGGAGAAATGGCGCCCTTTACAGGTCAAGAGGCATGTAAGTTGCACAACCAAACTATGACCTTAACTTTATTTAGCGAATAATGCACTCTCTATTAAAAAGACAACTTAAAAAAAGCTTGCCCGCATATCTTAGCGAAAATAAGGATATGCAGAAGTTTTTGGATGCTGTAGAGATGTCATACCAGAATTATGATGAAAAATTAAGCATGATACAAAGGGCTACTACTATTAGCTCCGAAGAATTGTTTCATGCCAATAGAGAGCTTACCAAAGAAGCTCAAAGACAAAAGAAAATTTTGGCATCATTAGAATTGGCAATGGAGAGCTTAAATTCTAATTTAAGTAGTGAGGACCAATTTGGGAGTGGAGCTAAAAAAGAATTTGATGTAGAAAAATTAGCACAGCATATTAGTAAATTGGCCGCTCAGGTAAGCGAAATTACCGAAGAGAAAAATATACTTTTAAAAGACCTAGAAACACAGAATGATTCACTTAACAATTATGTGCAGATGGTATCACATGATTTAAAGTCGCCTATTCGGAATGTAAATGCTCTTTTGAGTTGGATTCATGATGACAATCAGAATAGTTTAACAGATGAGAGTAAGGAAAATATAGAACTGGCATCAAGTAATCTGGTAAAAATGGATAATTTGATTAACGGGATTTTAGAACATGCCACCATTGGAACAAGTATGGAATCTAGAATGAATGTAGATATCAATCTTCTTTTAAAAGAAATTGAAAGTTATGTGCCGTTACAGGAAAACATGACTTTAGAGTATGGTAATGACTTTCCGGTTATACATATAGAAAAACACCTGATTGAGCAGATTTTTGCTTATTTAATTACAAATGCCATTGCCGCTACCAAGCATCTTAAGAGAGGCATAATCACTATAAAATTTGAAGATGACAATCAATTTTGGAAGTTTTCGGTAATTGATAATGGAAAAGGTATTCCGGTTAGGCACCAAACCTCCATATTTGAAATGTTTAAGAAACTAGAGAATAATGATAGCGCTGCTGGTGTAGGTTTGGCCTTGGCTAAAAAAATTGTCAGATTATATCAAGGCTCTATAGAACTAGTATCAGAAGAAAATATGGGGGCGAATTTTTCGTTTACATTAAAAAAAGATAGCAATGGAACAACCAAACCTTAAATACATAAAAGAACTATCTGGAGATGATATTGAGTTCGAACAAAAATTTATTTCTATTTTGAAGGATGAATTTCCGGTGGAATTCAGTACGTATATAAAACATGTAGATAGTAATGAAACAAAGGAATCTGCTGATATTGTTCATAAATTAAAGCACAAGTTCAATATTTTGAGCATGGAAGAAGCGTACAGATTTGCAGTTACATTTGAAGAGCAATTACGTGCTGGTAAGATTGAAATGGATTCTGATTTTAGAGCAATATTAACCAAAGTTGAAGACTTTCTTAAAACCCTTTAATAGTATGACTTGTATTATCGTAGACGATGAAGCAACAGCCCGCGCCATAGTAGCAAAACACTGCTCCTCGGTTACGGACTTAAACGTTGTGGGCGAGTTTGATAATGCCATAGATGCCATTAAGTTTTTAAATCAAGAAGAAGATGTAGATGTCGTATTTTTGGACATTCATATGCCTGGTTTCAGTGGAGTTGATTTTGTTCAAACTTTAAAAAATTGTCCTAAGGTTGTATTAACTACTTCTGATACGGAGTTTGCAATTGAAGCTTACGAATATGAATCCATTGTAGATTATATGGTTAAGCCATTAACTGCAGAGCGTTTTGTAAAATCAATTCAAAAGGTTAAGAACGCACTTGAAAAAAAGACGCCTACTATTTCAGATTCTAATCGCGGAAAAAATACGAGTGTAGAAGCGGAGCAAGATTTATACATCAATATAGACAAAAGGTTGATAAAACTGCACTTCCATGAAATACTAGTGGTAAAGGCGCAAGGCGATTATATTGATATTACAACAGAAAATAAAGAGTATCGGGTTCATACTACCCTTAAAAAAATAAAAGATAAATTACCTAATAAAACATTTCTTCAAATACACAGGTCTTACGTTATTAACTTCACTAAAATTATAGATATTGAAGACAATAGCGTCCTTATTAAAAAGATGGTCATTCCCATTAGTCGATCAAATCGACCAGAACTCATGAGGCGTCTGAACTTGGTTTAAAGTATTTCTACATTTTTGTGCCATTCGTCTATAGGTTAAGGTGATTCACCGTAAGAGCTTTCTTATTTTTCAATTTCAGATGTAAATTTGTATAAGAATATTAAAGCTATCAAATATGAAAGCAAATCTCTTATATATATTAAATTCTAAAGGGGCTACTATACGTTTAGTAGGTGTACTTCTATCGGTCATAATAGGTATTGTTTTGGCTATTATGAGTATCTGGAATTATTAAAAAAAAGCTAGATGGCGTGCAGTGGGGACGTAGTACATCTTATTCGCTCTTGTTCTTAACTACGAGAAGTAAAAATATAAATGAGCGTAATAGCTTGTAGGAATTATTCTCATATATTGGGTTCTTGAGAATATGTTTTGTATCAGGACAATCTTTTTTAATTAAAGGATTGTCTTTTTTTATGTGTATCCTAACCTCTTGATAAGAGGAGTTACTTAGCTATTTTTTTATAAAATAAAGGCTTCTTGGTCATTAGCCACTTCAGCTTTAGACCAATTTCGGTAAACTCAAAACCTGCGGCAGTTGCAGAGGCAATGTTACTGTATTTTCCATATAGGTTACCACTGAAGCGTTTTGAAAATTTATGTGTTACACCTGCTTCGGCCCTAAATATTATTGTATTTGGGTCTTCTTCTACTTGCTGTAATCCTGTTGCTGCACTCATCATGTACGTAGTGTTTTCAGAAAACTCCCCTCTTAAATCACCAAATAGTTCTACCGCTTGGTACTTTTCCGGACTAAAGTAAATAGTAGGTACTTGATTGGCAAAAGAGAGATATTGATAATTGACACCCACTTTTAGTGCAGGTTTGCGCAAGACATTGTAGTATAAAGAAGTGAACAAAAGTTTTCTAATATTATCGTCACTTTGGGTGGTGTAAATTGCTTGAGTGTACCAGCCAAGATTAAAATTGGTACCTAAATTATAGTTAAGACCATAATGGTTCATGATAATTTCACGCTCAATAAGGTCTGCATTAAAGCTTTGAATCTCTCTCTTATAATTAAGTTCAAGATTTTGCAATTTAAAGGGCTGCGTCAAGAGCTTCACGTCAATAACAGGTTGGGTATAAGATTCTGAATCAAAACTAGATTTATTTAATCCTAAAACGACTTTAAAGGTCGTTTTAGGAAGCAATTTATAATCTAGACCAGCAGAAAGTATATGAGAGCTTGCTTTGTTGTTTGTAATGGTGTTTTCTGTAGTTCTGAAATTATATGAAAGATTTGTACTTAGTTTTGTTGAAAGGGGTACAGTAGCTGTTGTATTGGTAGAAAAAGCAACGTTCTTACCATTGTCAAAAGTGTAAGCTAGGTGCTCTTCTAAAATTGGCGTAAATGATACATTCAATTTATTAATAAAACCAAGAGCATCTTTCTGGTCTTTAAATACTTTAAGCGTTCCAAAAGCAGCGTTGTAAGCAGGTATGATTCGGTCTGCGGCGTAAAGGGCATTGGCCTTACCTAAGTTACCATCAAAAGAGGCACTGTCATTCTTTAAAATTGCATCATAATTGGCAACACTCTTTTTTGGAGAACCAGTATAAAGACCGTGCATTGCTTTTAGGGCGTAAATCCAATTACGATTTTCATATGTAGTTTCGAGTACTGCTATTTCACTTTTGGCTTGGTTGTATTTTCTATTCCAAATTAAAGCCTGTATGTAACGGTCGTAAGTTTGCTCCTTTAAAGTTACGTCCTCTACAGATTTTGCTTTTTCTTTTGCTTTTGTAGCGACAACTAAAGCTTGTTTATCGTTCTCACCGATATGTTCTGCAAGGGCTATACCGTTAAGAGCAGTAATTGAATCTTTAGGTGAAGTCGCTAGACGACGGTATGTTGCTTTTGCTTTCTCCGTATTTTTTGTAATCAAATAGAGATTGGCAAGGTTTAGTAAAGCATCTTTATCTTCAGGAAAATCTGTAAATATCTCTTTTAACAGTGCTTCCCCTTTTTTGTAATTCTGAGCGTTTACATAGGCATTTGCATAGCCCAATCGCATATATTTTTTTGAAGTCAGGGCACCAATATTACCCGGGTCAATTTGCAACGCCTTTTCAACCCACTCTAAAGCCTTTTTATAATTTTTTAGGTTACTAAGGGTATTGGCATAACCTAAAACGGCGCCAAAATTTTCAGGATAGTTAGCTACTAAATCGGCATATAAGGGCTCAGCTTGTTCATATTTTTTGTCCCAAAGGAAAGATTCGTTGTAATTGATTTGAACTTCAAAATCACCAGGGTATTCTTTTAAAAGGTCTGAGAATATCCCTGTTGCTTTTCTGGGCTCACCGCTTAAACCTACAGCACGGCCATAACAGAGTAGGGCTGTTTTATTATTTGGATCATCAACAAGATAACCCTCAAAAAAGGTCTCCGCTTGTTCAAAATCACCATTCTCCAACAAGGTAAAACCAGGTTGTAGTGGACTTTGCGCCATTCCTATAAATGTAAAGAATAGCACGATGCAGAGTGTATTTAGTTTTAACATTAAAGTAAGTTTTTTACCACAAATGTATAACGACTATAAAACTTTTTTATTGGTAATTATTTTATAAAAGTTTTGCTCCATTTTTATCTAATGAACAATAAAACTTGCTCACATACAGTTATTTAAAGTCCAGTTACAGAGCTCTTCTCATTTTTAAAGGTTTGAATAGAACTTTACAACTGTAAAAATTAACCTACAGAACTTTACATTATGGCTTTACAGATTACGGAATCATGTGGTATATTTTGCGTTCACGGAACCTTGAATTTAAATAATGCAACCATTTTAAGAAGACATATAAGCAGATACTTGGGGTCGGATAGGCGTATTGTTATTAATTTAGAACGTATATCAAAAATTGATGCCAACGGCGCATTAGCCTTACAACAGTTATATGATTTTGCATTAAAGCGTAATCGTACGTTGACTATATTAGGTAGTACCAACGAGCAGGTTTTCTCAGCCTTGAATAAAGCAAATGCTATGTATATTCTTGGCGCTCATCACGCTTAATATTCTGCATTAGTGCTTTACAAAGACGCAACCCTTTTTTATAAAGACAGGAGGTTTATTTTTTTTCGGAATTTGTAAATACTTTGTAAATTGGTTTTTTGTCTCCTTTAAAATCCAGAAGTCCAAAATGGCGTTGTCTTACTTTTCTCCATGGCAGGCGCCCAACTACAGAGGTAGGGATATTTTTAAAATCGTAGAGCGTCCATATCATATGAGATAACCCTTCTTTTTCCACAACTTTCTGAATAGTCTCTACATATTCTTTTTGTTTTTTGTCCGAACCGGTGTAGGCATTCCAAATACCATCGTATGAAGAGTATCCGTACTCTTGTAAAATTAAAGGCTTGTCTGTAACATCTTCTTTAAGTTTAGCAAGAACATTTTGAAACTTAGAAGCTTCTCTGTAATAATGAAAGGAGACCAAATCTAATTCATCCTTTAAGTTAACTGCAGCTTCTGGGCTTGACCAACCAATGGTAATAGCATGTTTTTGGTCTATTTTTCGAATACGCTCTACGGTTTGCTCTAACCAAGAAAGCACCAATTCCTTTCCACGCGATTCAAAATCAAGGTCAGGTTCATTCTTTACATCCCAAGCAATAATAGCGTTGTGGTCTTTTAAAGCTTCTACTACCTGTTCAATATGTCTATTGGTCATCGTCCAATCACTAACGCTATAATTTCCATAAAAATCAAAAAGTGTAGGCATGATTGCCAGTCCGTTTTTTTCGGCAATATCTAATGTCAATTTTACTCTTTGTATTTTTTCAAAGTCCACATGTTCTTTTCCAAAAGACTCATAGGGAATAAAAATACGCAAGCTGTTGACGCCCATTTTCGCCATGAGTTTAAAATCCAGCTCAATTATTGAATCGTTGAATTTTTTTCCGAACATATCCCAAGGGGTGTCCTGTGGATAATAATTAATGCCTTTAAAATGGTAGTTGTCAAGATTTTGAACTTGCGATGGTATTTTTGGGGTTTCTTTCGGTAATTTGGTTTCAACCAACTGGCGTATTCTCCAAAATCCATCTTCCAACAATAACATTACTTTATAATCGGATGTAAATCTTCGCTTTGTGATTAAAGTTTCATTTTGATATACCTCTTCGTAAGCCGCTACACTTTTATCGGTCAAAACAACTAATTTTCCATCGGTACTATAAAATTCTAATTTTGGATAATGCTCTAGCGTGGTGGTCTGCAGGGTAACTTTATTTTTAAGGTTGAGGTCGGTAACCTTAAAAAGTTCCGTGCGCATACTATCTGTATAATAATCAGCTATGCCATAGGGTACATTATTAGCATAAGCGGCATTACGTACTTGCCAGGCGCTCATATAATCGCGTTCAATTTCACCCAAAGTTTGTTCTTCCATGGGTCTGCCTTCGTTCTGGGCAATTTCCCATTCTACTTTAGGCAAGTAGCTAGCAGAAATTTCTTCGTGTAAATGAAGCATAGAAGTACGGTCCGCACCAGTATTCAAATACGTCAATGCACTGCTGATTCCGAATAATATCAGGCCATTAAGAGCCAGAAATGATAGCAGCAGGAAAATACGATATAGTGTTTTGTTCATTTTCATTTTAGTGCTACTGATTTTGTTTTGGTTATGCCTGCAGTCTTAATTTGTAACTCATAGGTATCGTTCGGAAAGAAATCTGCCGAGAGTTTAAATTGCCCTTCACCTTGCATTGAAGAGGTTCTTAGTATATCTAAAACTTTGCCTGTGGTATCGCTAACGGTCAATGCCATAGGCATACCATCAGGTACAAGTTGGTCCATAAAACTCTTAAGTGGACCTACGGATATTGTTCTATAATTTTCTGAAAAATGTATATCATAATCGGTTACCGATGCCTTAAATGCCACTTTAATAGGTGCACTTCTAGCTGCACCGGTGACAAATGCCTCTACGGACCAGCTTGCTTTTTGCTCGGGGTGCAAAAGTCGTGCTGCGGCTTTACCATTTAGTGTAGTACCCTGTGCTTTGAGTCTTGCGCCTTTATCATCGGTAATGATAAAACCTACCAAGGTGCCGTCTCCCACAATATTACCATAAGTATCTCTTAAAATGCTGGTCCTAAAGGTAATTACCTGGTTGCCATCTGCATATTCGTGATTTCTTTCGTAGGATATGGTGAAATCCACAGGATTGGCAGGGTAGACAATTGTGGTAAATTCTTTTGAATCTGTTTCATTACAAGCGGAGGAAATTAACATACGGCCAGATTTTTTGGGAGACCGAACTAGTGACCACGCCATTAGATTCTTAGTACGTAATTCTTTTTCTGATTGGCTATCTTGAAATTGGACTTTACTGTAAATTGATGTGCTATCGTTTAAAGGATTGTCATAGAAATCAGTGGCAAGCATAACGAACATAGCATAATCAATAGGTCCTGCCGTTAGACTTCTAGGTCCTAAGTACGATTCTAGAAAAGTTCCATTTTTATTGTTTACAAGGATGTTGAATGTACCCGTCATTTTTTCTTCGGAATCGGAATTCAAAGACCAATAGCATATGCCCGATTTTTCGTAAAAGTTCTTTGGAATAGCAAATTGCAAAGTATCATCAACAACGGAAGGCTTAAGAACCGTGGTGCCCACCGCATTTCTAAAAATAAGATTAGGACTGGCTTCTCCTGAGGCTTTGAAGTGGAGAGCGAATGCTTCCCCGGCGGTAAAGTTCTCTTCTGTTGTGAGCAGTTCAAAGGTAGCGCTTGAAACTTCCTTTTTCTCTGGTTCTTTTGAACACCCTAAGAAAAGCAGCATGAAAGCGATGCAGATATGTACAAAGTGCATTTTCATTTCGGGTTACCTATATAACTGTTCAACTCAAATTTTAAATATTGAAATCCATCACCGGAATACGGTTGCAATTGGTCTTCTGCATGTGATGTGTCTCTGTTCGGGAAAAGCTTTTTGCCTATTTCTGAATTTGGACTTCCGTTTACAAAACAATTCTCTAGACTACTATTGATGATTTTAATGTCCGATAGACACGCCACATCATACTCGAAAAATCGTTTTCTTTGAATGCGGACTCCATCGGTTAAAAATTCGTGCTCTACCCAAATTAACTTTTTATCATCGTCATAATATGAAATCAATAACTGCGGAATAGTTACCTCTTGGATACCTGAGTTATAGAGTGTACCACTTATTTTATCACCTTCAAAAATCAACTCCTGAAGGCTTACCTGTTTGTACAAATCAGTATTGGCAACGTTACCGGCGCACTGTAGATTAAATTTGGTAGGTTGCTCTTCAAAAGTCATTGGCGTAAACTGGTCGGGATCAAAAGTAGGAGGTAAGGTATCTTTTGTGGATGACCAGGCAATTCCTTCAAAATCAATTCTAAACGTTGTGGTTTCCTTTGGCATCAATTTATGCTTTGCTACATCTTTAGCATTGTAGGTAGCGAGTTCTTTGTTTTCATCGTTATAAAGTGTACCCTTAATAACCACATCTGCAGGTACGTGATCTACATTTTGCAGTTCGCCAATAATACTGTAACTACCTTGGTACTGGACCAATTTAGCTTTTAAAACCTCTAGAACCGGTTGTTTTAGAACATCTTCGTGATGCGTTTGTTGGGTGGTAATCTTTCGTCTACCATGATTAAAAAACGTAGTGTTATTAGAGGTGAACAATTGGTCAGGTGGTAAATCATTATCCAGTGAAGATGGCTCTATGTACCACTTGCCTTTCTTTTTAATCAGGCTGTGATAAAAATCTTTATGGATACTTTCTAACGGTGTAATCCATCTAGTAGCAGCTTTTACTCGGGCGCTTGTGTCATTTTGTTGTAAAAATTCAATACCCAGAGAATCTAGTTTTGCGTACGAGCTAAGAATACCATCTGTTACGGAAACTTCTAGCATGTATTGAGCAATTGTTTTCCCACTATCCGGATTTAAAAAAGAATGTGCTTTATTGAATTCTTTAAAATCTATAGCATCGTAATAGGCTTCCAATACATTAGTTGGGGCAATCTGGTCTACATTTTTAATATAGAATAGGTGTATGCCAAAACCTAGTACAATCAAAATAATAAAGGCCCAAATGTGATTGATGATAACCAATTTCTTTGGAAAATTATTATGTACCAGCGCATATTTAATAAACTCACCTTGCGGTAGTTTCCTAGCTTTTAGTGCCCGAATCCAAATCCATTGAATATTGATGATAAAAGCGATGACCACCGTTAATATGGGTATAATGCCCCACATGATTTTAATGCCTACAGGCACATCTTCTTTGGGCATTATTGTGGGGAAGGGTGGAACGTTGAGCTTTTCCCAAACCATAATTCCGTTCTCTAATTGTTGCAAGCGCTGCCATCCGCAGAAATAGAGAATGGGATCGTAAAATTTATCGTTTGAGAATATGTATTTAAGGTTGTATTTCTCGGGTACCGTTAAAAACTGCTGTAATGATCCGATTCCCTCAACACCCCTAAACTTTGAATTTTCTAACCGTTCAATTGCCCTTGTGGTAAGTTCGGGTAAGCGGCGAGCAGAATGGTAATTGCCGTCAACCGTCATGGCCTTTGTTTGGGCAGATAACCAGGCCATTTGATCTCCAAATCCCAGTGGTAAATAACGCCAATGGTCATGAGAATCTTGACTTAAAAAGTTGATAATGGGCTGCATCTTTATTTTTGCCGGCTGCGATGGCCTAAAATAACCAAGACTCATGGTAAAAATGACCATGAACAAAATACCGCCCATAATTACACCTCCCAAAATACGATGGTAAACACGCCCCCAATTTTCCTGAATACGTTCTTTTAAATCGCCCTCTACCATACGGTAGGCAAATTCACCAAAAAGAGGCAGGGCCATAATGGTCGCCCAAAGGGTAAAGCGGTCTAGAGTCAATATATTAAAAGCGGTTTCTCCCAATAGTATCAGAGGAAGCGGTGTTGTTCCACCAGTTCCTAAGAGAGTTAACATAGAGAACGACAATCCAAAAAAGATGTAGCGTCTGCTGTAATATCGATAAAAAAGAAAAGGAAGGATAAAGGTCAGAATCCCCCATGGGATAACAAAAAATACGAGTCCTGATGAGGTTACTTCTAGAAAATTATCCCTAGATCCGTGTGGAATAGGTACTTGGGTAATTGGGTTTTTCTTTGAGTTAAGCCAATAGGGAAATATACAGGTAACAATCAGGAACAATGATGAAAACCCAAATATGACGATTCGCCAAAAGCATTTTTTGAACTGTTTATAAAACACCCAAAAGCGTACTTCCTTAAAACTGTTTACTTGATCTCTTGCCGCATCCATTACGGCCATACCTAGCAATGGAAAAATAAAGAATACCATTCCAAAAATTGGCGTTACATGATGAGAAGTAACGGTTACGGCAATTAATGACAGGCTGGTGGCTATATACCTGAGCTTTCCTGTCTTTACCCAAAGGTAAATTTCAGGTAAGGAATGTAAAAGAACCGAAAGCCCAACAATACTTGGCAATTGCCCAAAAATATGGAGAGTTTCTACAAATGTGGAAGAAAATACAGCAAGCAGTGCGGTATAACCTGCAATTTTTCTGTCTCCTGTCATTAGAAGTCCAAATCTATAAGCACCCGTTATAAATAGAACAATTGCCACGAGGGCAACGCTGAACATTCCAAATTTAAGTCCGCCAATATGAGATAGAATTCCAATGGTTTGATGCACCAATGGGGGGTAAGCTTGTACGGTAAAACCAGTGTACCACCTATAGTCCCACGGCTCAAACCAACTATTGGCGTAATGGTCCGCAAAAAACAAATGTATCAAAGCGTCATAGGTGGTTTCTAAGGTAAAGAAGATACTAGACCCATGAAAAGCTATACCTATGACCAGTGCCAAGATTAATAAAACGTTGGTACGTTGCATTCGTGATTATTTGTCAGAAAATATAACATTATAAAGGTGTTAATATTGTATTTCATCGATGGTATTGCCGGTCTAAGGCTTTGAGCCATTGGTCTATAGTTAACCGTTGTTGAACTTTTTTACAATAAAAAGGTGAGAAGTGAAGGTATTTTTGCTTCTGTAGATTACGTATTTAAGATTGGTTTAGTGTTATTAATAGCTGTAATACAGAGTTTTATGTTTTTAGGGAGAAAATTTTCCTGAGATCGCTTTCAGTAGTAAGGATAAACTCAACTTTATAAAATTTCATTTTGTCGATGAAATGCAAAATATTTCTGTGAAATGCTACATTTTATCGATTATAAGTTAATTCCTACAATAATCTATTTAATTTTCGTTTAGGTATTGTTCTCATAAACCTGACTCTTCGAAAGGATTAATGTCTGATATACAGTTGTGTGTATTTGTATTGCAGAGGAGGAGGATTCGTAAGGGTTAATCAAAATATAGGAAATAGATAATAGATTTCATAAACTATGACAGCCATCAAATTAATGTTCAAAAAAGTATCCCAAGAACAGTTGTTCATGGGAAGCGTACTTTTGGTAAATGGCGGAAACTACTTATACAACCTTTTATTAGGTAGGCTTTTAGGTCCGGCTGCTTTTTCGGAAGCGGCACTTTTGGTTACCTTATTATTGGTGTTGTCCTTTATGGGAATGACGTTTCAATTAGCTACAGCAAAATTTGCAGTAATTTTTTCAGGTAGTGAATGGGATGTTTTTAAGAACATCAGTTACCGTCAAGCCAGTATTGTAGGCTTGTTCATAGGCTTATTAATCCTCGGTTTTTCAAAACAGTTACAATCATTATTCAATACGGAAAGCCATTGGATGTTTGTCATTTTTGGAATAGGTATTCCTATTTACTTCTTTATGAGTGTCAATAGAGGGGCGTATCAAGGAAAACAAGAGTTTGGAAAATTATCCATTACCTATCAGACAGAGATGTGGAGCCGGTTACTATTAACAATGGCCTTGCTTTTTCTTTTAGATATTGAACCAGGAACTTTAGTGGCACTAGGTATATTTCTATCTTTTATGTTTGGACTTTTTCCTTCGGATAGTACATCAATATCTTTTACGGAATCACGAAAGTTACAACCAGAAAACGCAAAACGTGTCTCCCAATTTATATGGTTAACGGCCTGCTATGAGTTAACTCAAATCATTATAAATAATAGTGATGTTTTATTGGTTAAGCACTATTTTGAACCAACGGAAGCAGGTTTATACGCCTCATTGGCTTTAATTGGTAGAGTGGTATATTTTGTAGCTTGGATGTTCGTGATGCTATTGTTGCCTGTAGTTGTACAAAAACAAAAAGACGGAGAGCCAACGGCGCCCATCCTGTTCAAATATGTATCCTATATAGGATTACTTTCAGCAGGAATAGTTGCGGCATGTTATCTTTTTCCTGAACTCATTATCACCCTAATGTTTGGGGACTCATATATAGCTATGTCTAGTTTATTATGGCAGTATGCTCTAGCAACGTCATTGTTTGCCATATCAAACATTTTTGCTTATTACTTTTTATCATTAGATCATTACGTACCAGTTATTTTATCTGGTGTATTAGGCCTTTCACAAATAGTATTAGTAGTACTCTATCATGAGAACTTAGAAAGTGTGGTCTATATGCAATTGATTGCCATGTCCATACTTCTTGTAGTTCAACTGGCATATTTTGCAAACAAGGAATTATTCCGAAAATGGTAATATATACAGTAAAAAATATAAAATAAATAGCCCAAACCTTAAACCTATCTATTCGTATGAAATTAGCCATTGTAACCGCATATCCACCAAGTAAAGTCACTTTGACCGAGTACGGATATTATCTTGTAAAACATTTTAGATTGCAAGAAGAAGTCACAGAAATTATTTTAATGACCGATAAAACGGAAGCACCCAAAGACCTTTCTTTTGAGGGGGAGGGTTGTAAAATTACAGTTTCGGAATGTTGGGATTTCAATAGCTATTCAAACATACTAACGGTTAATAAAGCTATTAAGACCCATAAGCCGGACGCTGTACTCTATAATTTACAGTTCTTAAAATTTGGAGACAAGAAGGTACCGGCAGCTTTAGGTTTAATGTTACCATACATAACTAGGTTTAAGGGTATTCCTACCATTTCTTTATTGCATAATATATTGGAGCAGGTAGATTTAGATAGTGCAGGGTTTACTAAAAGTAAATTACTTCAAAGTATATATGGTTTTATAGGGACTACTTTAACCAAGTTTGTTTTGGCATCTGATATTTTGGCGGTGACCATTAGTAAATATGTGACCATTCTTGAGGGAAAATATAAAGCGAAAAACGTTGCTTTAATTCCTCATGGTTCTTTTGAAACGCCTCCAGAGCCGGACTTTGGTCTTCCTGCAGGACCAAAACAGGTCATGGCTTTTGGTAAGTTTGGAACGTACAAGAAAGTAGAGGTTCTTATAGAGGCCGTAGAAGTCATCCGTAATAGGAGCAATGAAGACATAGAAATTGTCATTGCTGGTACGGATAGCCCAAACACTCCTGGTTATCTAAAGAAAATGGAAGAAGTATATAGCCATGTACCGCAAATACGCTTTACAGGTTATGTGGCCGAAGAAGATGTACCAGTAATTTTTGGAGAAAGTGCTGTTGTGGTCTTTCCGTATACCTCTACCACGGGTAGTTCAGGCGTATTACATCAGGCGGGAAGCTACGGAAAAGCAGTTGCTCTGCCTGATTTAGGAGATTTAAGCGTGCTTGTACAAGAAGAAGGGTATAGAGGTGAGTTCTTTTTACCAGAGAACAAAGAGTCATTGGCAGATGCCATAGAGAAAATTCTTACCGATGATGTGTATAGGACGGAGTTGGCCAAATCCAATTACGCGGCAGCTTGTTCCCTGCCAATGAGTACTATTACCCAAATGTATTTGGATTATTTCAAAGCCATTCAGGTTCAAAAATCTAAGGGCCAGATTATAGACGTTAACGCAATTGGACTAACGCACGAAAAAGTAAAAGCATAAACAAAAATTAGGATCCCACATCTTATAAAAAGTACCACCATGAAAATATTAGCTATTGATGACCAGCAATTAATTTTGCTATCTGTTGAAAAGAGATTGTTAGAGCTCGGTTATGATGTTAAAACCGCTAGCTCGGGCGAACAGGGTATTGAAATATTCGAAACTTTTCAACCCAATTTGGTTCTGGTAGACATTAACATGCCAGGGATGTCCGGTCTTCAAGTTGTAGAACACATACGAGCTGAAAAAAAATCAGATGTGCCTATATTGATAATGTCAGGTAATACCGATGAAAAAATCATTGTAGATGGTTTTGATTTAGGTATCAATGACTACATGAAAAAGCCGGTAAGTCTAGATGAGATGGCGGCCCGTATTAAACGTATTATTGGTGCTCCCGAAGTTCAAGGGAAAACCGGGACAAGCGAAGATGCTCAAATGCTACAAAAGCATTGTGTAGGAGTAGTTATTCCATGTTATAATGAAGAGGAACGTTTGTCTGGTCCGGAATTTAAAGCTTTTGCCCATGCAAATTTAGGATACCACTTATGTTTTGTAAACGATGGAAGTACCGATAAAACTTTAGAGGTGCTGCATGAACTACGTAAAGGAAACGAGTCCAATATAAGTGTATATGATTGTGAGAAGAATGGAGGTAAAGCAGAAGCTGTTCGCCAGGGTATCTTACATATGATAAAAGATGAGCAATTAGATTATTTAGGCTATTTGGATGCTGACCTTTCAACAGATTTTAGAGATTTTGACGATTTAGTTAAAACCATAGAAAGTTCTCATTTTAAAATTGTGAGCGGTTCTAGAATAAGTAGAATGGGAGCGAACATCACTAAAGAGTCCGCTCGTAAAATTATAAGCATGACCATTAATATGATTATACAGACCATATTGGGTATGCCTTTTAAGGACACACAGTGTGGAGCTAAAATAATGGATCGTGAAATTGCTTCTACCATGTTTAATAAAAAGTTCATTACCAAATGGCTTTTTGATGTGGAGATTTTTATGCGAATGAGAAAGCATTACGGCAAAGAAGAAGCCAAACGTATTATTTGTGAACAGCCACTTAAAAGATGGATTCATGCAGATGGCTCTAAGCTATCCATGAAAGATTCGGTTAAGATTGTTGGGCAACTGGCTAAAATTGCCGTTTCTTATAGATAAACAAAAGTATTCCTTAATTCTCGGGCAGCTCGAAACTCAAATTCATGGGGCTATGAATTGATGTTTTGAGCTGTTTTTTTTGGGGAAAAGCTAAAGTATTCTTAATAACTTGTTCATTTCAAAGCAAGTGCTTAGTTTTGTAATGTAGTTTAGAAACAATGGCTAGAAAAAAGCAATATAACGAGCAAGAAGTAATAGAAAAGGCAACGGCCTTATTCTGGCGTAATGGCTACGAAGCTACTACTGTTCGTATGTTGGAGAAGGAAATGGGTATCAACCAATTTTCTATTTATTCTAGTTTTGGTAACAAGCAGGGTGTTTTTATTGAGAGCATAAATAATTATAAAAAACAAATTTGCTGTATTACGGATAAACTAAAAGCCTCTAAAAACGGTAAAGAAGGTATTAAGCAATACTTCTATGATTTTTTGGAGTTCGCCAAAGAAGGAGATAAAAATAGAGGGTGTTTGGTAACCAATACGGTGAACGAAATGAAAGATGGTTCAGACCCTTTTGTTATGGAGCAATTAATAGGTTTTGCTAATAATATTAAACAGTTATTCTTGACTAATCTTTTACAGGAAGATGAGAGTAATGAAGAGGAAGCACAACGGAAAGCAAATTATTTAATGAACTGTTTATTAGGATTGTCAGTTTCATCAAAAGTTTACGACCAAAGGAAACTTAATGACACCATTGAAATTTCATTTTTGAACATCTAAAAATTTTTTACACACAAACTAAGCATTTGCTTAGTAATAAATGAGGATATAAATAATAATTAATTGAAATATAAGAATTATGAGCACATTAAAGATTCACACTTTAGAAACAGCACCGGAAGAAAGTAAGCCATTATTGGAAAAATCGATTAAGGCATACGGTAATATCCCTAATTTACACGGGGTATTGGCTGGGGCACCAGGTCTATTAAATGCATATCAGTCCATTCACGAACTTTTTGTTAATTCATCTTTTGATAACGATGAACTTACAGTGGTATGGCAAACTATTAACGTAGAGCATGAATGTCATTATTGTGTTCCTGCCCACACGGCTATAGCAAAAATGATGAAAGTTGATGATGCAATTACCGAAGCTTTAAGAAATGGCACGGAATTACCATCTGAGAAATTACAGGTATTACACGAAACTACATTGAAAATTGTTCGTGACAGAGGGTATATCAAAGAAGAGGACATTCAAGCGTTTTACGCTGCCGGTTATGAAGAAAGACAATTATTGGAGATTATTTTAGGTCTTTCTCAAAAAGTAATCAGTAACTATGTAAACCATATTGCTGAAACTCCAGTGGATGATGCTTTTCAAAAATTCGCTTGGAAAAAAGAAGGACAAACTGCCTAATGTTGTTAGCTTACGAAGTTTGATGGTAGTGCATAAACCTTCCACTTAGGTGGAGGGTTTATTTCTTTCTAATCGTTAACAACAGAACCGGTTTCAACCAGCTTCCCATGAAAAATCTATTAAAAATTTTAACGGCTATTCTTTCCACTATTTCTGTATATTGGTAAAGACAGTAGGCTTGTTGAAGCCTTAGTATTTACAATAAGAAATAATCCTAAACCTGCAAAAGATTTTTTGTATGGTTCTATATAATTTGAAGACTATAGAGAAGTAAATGGTAATTTGGTGCCTTTTGAACTTTCGGCTCAAGTTAGTAAGCCAAAAGATAAGACAGATGGTTGTGTGCATCGGTTAACAGTAAAAAGTTTTAAAATGGAATGCTTTTCCTGTAGCTAAACTGAATCTGTTGCGATAGAAATAGTAAGAGAACAAGAATAAAATAAAAACAGAATTATGATTAAAGTATCCGTACTGTATACAAATAGTGAAACTGTAGAGTTCAATCATGAATACTACTCCAATACCCATATACCAATGGTTCAATCTTTGGTGGGGAGTGCCCTGAAAAAGGTGGAAGTAGAAAAAGGACTGGGAGGTAGGGTGCCTGGTGAGCGTGCTCCTTTTGTTACTATTGCGAATCTATATTTTGATTCAATTGAAGAGTTTCAAAATTCTTTTGGTCCTCATGCAGAGAAGTTCGCGGCAGATGTACCAAATTATTCCAATGTTGATGGAATAATCCAGATTAGTGAATTGGTTTAATTTTTTACTCGATAATCGAGATTAAATGCCCCGAGGTAGTTTACTAAATTAAAATTGATGTTATGGCAGAAAAAATAAAATTAGATATAGTTTCCGATGTAGTATGCCCTTGGTGTACTATTGGATACAAGCGCTTACAAAAAGCAATTACCGAGCTCGGTGTTGAAGATAAAATTGAAGTAGAGTGGCAACCTTTTGAATTGAATCCTCATATGCCTGCAGAGGGTGAGGATTTGGTAGAGCATATTGCAAACAAATATGGTTCAACCCTAGAGCAGCAAAAAGATTCTCAGCAACGTATGATAGATGCCGGTGAAGAATTGGGTTTTACTTTCGATTATTTTGAAGGCATGCGAATGGCAAATACAAGAGATGCCCATATTCTGCTTGATTTTGCAAAGGAAAAAGGAAAACAGACCGAACTAAAAATGCGTTTGGTAACCGCTTTTTTCAGTGAAAGAAAAGATGTGTCCGATAGGGATGTCTTAGCGGAAGCTTTAAAAGCTGTTGGTTTGGATGTAGAAAAAGGAATGGCAAGGCTAGACAATGACAGCTTTAGGTATGAAGTAACTTCTAAAGAGCAATATTGGCAGGGACTTGGAGTGTCTTCTGTGCCTACTTTTGTTTTTGACAAGAAGAGTGCATTAACAGGGGCGCAACCCGTAGATGTTTTTAAGCAAGTATTAACGGAAATGCTACAAGAAGCCTAATATGGATTACTAATTATAATTCAGTTTAGTTCTTAAATACAAAGAGCATAAAACATATCTTTGCAGACCCCATTTTAGATTATTAAAATGGGGTTTATTTATTTTGTATAGCGTTATGATGACAAATAAAACAATAGGCATAGTTGGTGGAGTAGGTAGCTATGCGGGTATCGATTTAATAAAAAAAGTGTACGACCTTACCGAAGCAAAATCAGACCAAGAGCATCTGCCGGTTTCGATGTTATCAGTACCTCATAAAATTATAGACCGTACCAAGTATCTAATGGGCGAGACGGATATTAACCCGGGTATTGCCATATCGGAAATTATAGCGTCGTTAATAGCTAGCGGTTCTAGCATTATTGGTATTCCGTGTAATACGGCACATGCAAGACCTATTTTAAGTTTAATAGAGAAAAGTATTCCGGAATCTTGTGTTCTGGTAAACTTGATCGAAGAAGTAGGTTTACATATATCTACTAAGCATCCAGAGATTACGAAGGTGGGTGTTTTGGGTACTACAGGTACAATTTTAGCAAAAGTATATCCAGAGGTATTGGCAAAATATAATATTGAAGTAATTCAGCCATCCGAGGATATTCAAGATCTATTTGTGCATCCTTCTATTTATGACACAAGTTATGGAATTAAGGCGTTTTCTAATCCCGTAAATGAAAAAGCCAAAGAAAACCTGAGTATGGCAGCCACGTATTTGTCAAGAAAAGGCGCACAAGCCGTAATTCTGGGTTGCACCGAAATACCACTTGCTATCCAATATGAAAAGATAGAAGACAGTTTGATTATTGATGCTACGACAGTTTTGGCTAGTGCTTTAATACGGGAGTCCAGAAAAATGGAAGAGACCCTTGTGGGGTAATTTATGATGCGAATAACTTTTCCACAACTTAAAAACGTTGTTTTATTCCGTGGGTACGGGGTTGAAAGAAACAGGAAGCTCAAACACTTCTAGATCAAAATAAGGCAATGCAGCCAAAAGATGGTCAAAAATGTCCGCCATTATGTATTCATAATTTTCCCAACGTTTGTCTGAGCTAAAAGCATAAATTTCCATTGGAATACCTTGTGATGTAGGTTCTAATTGCCGCACCATTAAAGTCATTCCCTTGTTTATGGCAGAATGGTTTTGTAGGTAATCATTAACGTATTTACGGAATACGCCAATGTTAGTCAGGTTTCTTCCGTTAATGGGGAGTTCTTTGTTTACCTGGTTTGATTCATTATAAGAATTTATCTGCTCGCTTCTATTGGTGAGGTAGGGTTGTATAAGTTCAATTTTTTCAAAAGATTTTATATCATCATCCGTTAGGAAGCGAATACTTTTTTGGCTGATAATCAATGCACGTTTAATACGTCTTCCCCCTGAAACTTCCATACCTCTCCAATTTTTAAAAGAATCAGAAATTAGGGCATAAGTGGGTATTGTAGTAATGGTTTTATCAAAATTCTGGACTTTTACGGTGGCCAGTGTAATTTCACTAACATTTCCGTCCGCACCGTATTTTTCAAAGGTTATCCAATCGCCAATACGCACCATATCGTTAATGCTAACCTGGATGCTGGCTACAAGGCCCAGAATAGAATCTTTGAATATGAGAAGGATTACGGCGGAACCGGCTCCAAGAGCGGTAAAGAATTTCCAGATAAGTACATCGGTAATAATAGCAAATATGGTGAGGATGCCAACAAACCACGCAAAAATCATGAACACCTGAATGTAGCTGTCCATGGGTTTATCACGAAACCTTGGTTTGGTTTTTAAATAGTCATTTGTACTCTTAAAAAGGCTTTTGACAATATAGAGCGTCAATATTACAAATACTATTTGGAGCATTTTGAGTGCAATATTGCCGGCGTATTCAAAATGGAAAAAGGCAAAAGGAATGAACTTAAATAATACCGTCAACGGAATGATATGGGCTAAATAGCGTGGAACCCTATTAACAACTAAAAAATTATCAAAATTAGTTTCGGATTTCCTAGCTACTTTTAGAGATAAGGAACGTAGAACTTTCCAAATAATTAAATCTAAAAACCAGGCTAAAATTAATGCAGTTACAAAAACAATTAATAGGTTCAGGTATGAGGCAAGGTCCTCGTTCATTCCTGTTTTTAGTAGATAATCGTAAAGTATTTGGTGTATGCCCTGTTTCATGAATCTCCTTCTAATAAATTTGATTGCAAAATTAAACTATAGAAGGAAGAAAGACGGCTTATAATAAAATAATTGAGAGAATTTTGGCAAGGATATGACTAATGTATTTATTTCAAAAAAATTCTAAGAGGCGTTAGATTCAGGTTGGCTTTCGTATAAGGGAGAAACTTCATCCCAAATTTCGTCTTTGGTGTTGAATAAAGTACTATTTTCTGAATATTTCAATCTATCATTTATAGCAAGAATAGGTATGTCATCAAAATAACCCAACTTTTCTAAAGTACATTTTCCAAAACCCATACTTTCCCAGAAAGTCTGTTTCTTGTTCACGTAGCTAATCATGGCACTGGCTTTAATTTGTACAAAGCATTGTAATGCAATGTTCATTTTGGTGTCATGAATCATATTAAAATGAAGGTCAATGTTTTTAAAATAAGTCTCTAGTATTGATTTGTTTTTTTCTTGTTGAGCATCTAGCGTATCATTCTCTTTTAAACCTAATATTTGAATACTAGAGTTGCTGATTTTTGCAATATCCGCTATGTGCTGTATATCAAAAAGATTAAAGTCCGTTTTAAAGTTCGTAGCAAAAACAATTTCTTTTGAATCCCCAAAAGTCGCTTTTTTTGGCACAATTAGAACTGGGCATTTTCTAATATTTTCAATTGTGGAAATGGTGGTCTTACCGTAGCTTCCTGTTTGTGTATTGGCTATTCCTTTTGCACCCATTATGAGCATATCAATTTGCATATTTTCAATGATATCTTTTACGGCATCTAAAAAGAGCGTGGATCGCGAAAGAACATGAAAACGATGTTTAGGATTGTCTTTTTTGAAAGTTAAACGGGTAAGAATATTGCCAAGACCTTCTTTTGAACGCTTTTCAGATAGTTTGTTGAATGCATCATCTGGATCCAAAAGCGTAAGACTATCTAAGCCACTAGTGTTTTTGGCATAGGTGTTAAGGATATAAAAATCACAATCCGTATTTGCATAGAGTCTGATAGCATATTGAATAGCATTCAACGAATTCTTTGAAAAATCTGTCGGCAATAATAGCTTCTTACTCATGATTGTTGTTTTTAGTTATTCTTTATATGCAAATTGATTTGCTCTCCTGCTTAATAAAAAGCTGTTACTGATTTGGATTTTTTTGTTTTTTGATAATGGGTTAATTAGGTTGTTTTAGGTTCAGGGTTTATGGCTGTTTTAAAAACTTAACTTTTAGTATTTAAAAGAATTTGTGATGATACTTTTGTTTAATACTATAGTTAGCTTTTTTATTCTTGCTATTGTCAGTTGCCGTTCACAAATAGCTGGTGTAGGTGAGACTCGTTAAAATCACAAGTGTTATTATCTATTTGATTTTCAGATAGATTCGTCAACTGATTTAGGTTAATACTCTTAAGAGCAAAGAGCATGCCTTTTAAAAAATATACGAGGTGTAAGTGTGTAAGGTATTGATTTTGAGTTAGTAATAGTCTTTTATTGTAAAATAATTATGATTTGGTGTGAGGAGAATTTCCTCAGTTGCTGAATTTTGGCTCAATATTATCGGTTTTTGTATTTTCTATCTTTCTTTAGGAGAGCAATGTAATCAGCCAAAATAAAGAGTACACACTCAAATACAATACAGTTGGGTAGGAGAGAGGTTGAAGGTTTTTGTGATGGTCTTAAACTATAGCAAAAGGTAGTAGTTACATACAGATACAATCATTTACAAATGTTTTTACATGTTTTTGAAACAAGAGTTACTAACTAAATGGAATTCAATAATAACCTAAAAAAAGTCAAAATTTAGAGTTATTGTAATTACTCGCTGCATGTAGTATTTTATCTATCCAAGCCGATTGAATTGTGTCATTTTTTTCATTTTCATGCAACTCTCTAAAAGACAATTGGTTTTGAAGTTTTTAGCCCGTTGTTAATAAAACTATGAAAACATTACTTTGTTTTAGGAAAAATAAAGAGAGTTAAAACCGACCTTTATACTTCTTCTTTAGAAGAATTCTAAGACCCATTACCTATGCAAATTACACATCTCATAAAGAGAGATTTCACTAAGAAACCGTTTCAGTTATACAAAATAACCGAAGCAATAATGAAAGCCATGACGGCAGCGTCACATGGAGGTCCTAACGATGCAGAACGTATTGCAAACAACGTTCATGCTTCATTATTGGAAAGAAGTGCACTAGACGAAAATTATGTACCTACCGTGGAGGAAGTGCAGGATTTTGTTGAAAATCAGCTAATGGAAGGTGGCTTTTTTGATGTTGCCAAAGGATACATCTTGTATCGTAATGAACAGGCTCAAAAAAGAAAATCGAATATATTTGAGAAGCGTATTAATTTAAAACCATACGAATATCCTCAATTGTATGAATACGTGCCTGCCATTCGTCATTCCTATTGGATACATTCTGAGTTTAATTTCACTAGTGATATTCAGGATTTTAAAGCAGGTCTAGAAGAGTCGGAAAGAAATGCCCTCAAAAATGCAATGTTGGCTATTTCTCAGATTGAAGTTGCTGTAAAAAGCTTCTGGGGAGATATCTATCATAAAATGCCCAAGCCGGAAATCGGTTCTGTAGGAGCTACTTTTGCAGAAAGTGAAGTACGTCATGCCGATGCCTACTCGCATTTACTTGAAATTTTAGGACTTAACGCAGAGTTCAAAAATTTGAAGAAAAAGCCGGTGATGATGAAGCGTGTACAATACCTTGAAACGGCGCTTAAGAATGCAAAAAGTGTAGACAATAAGGAATATGCCGAATCAATTTTGTTGTTTTCTTTATTCATTGAGCACGTTTCCCTTTTCTCTCAATTTTTGATAATAATGGCTTTCAACAAGCACAAAAATATGTTTAAGGGCATTTCAAACGTGGTTGAAGCTACCTCCAAGGAGGAACAGATTCACGGGGATTTTGGCATTGATGTTATTAAAATTATCAAGGATGAAAATCCGGATTGGTTTGATGCGGAATACCATACCATGATACAGGATATGTGCCATGAAGCATTCATTGCCGAAAGTGAAATAGTAGATTGGATTTTTGAGAAAGGAGAACTAGACTTCTTACCAAAAATAGTAATAAATGAATTTATTAAAAACCGATTCAATAATTCTCTGAGTAGTATTGGAATAGACAAAATTTTTGATGTCGATGACAAACTATTGACAGAAACAGAATGGTTTGATGATGAAATTATAGGTACCAAACATGGCGATTTCTTTGTAAAGCGCTCTATCAATTATAGTAAACGAACCCAAAGTATAACCAGTGACGATCTTTTTTAAATGAACGAATTAAACACTACCACCACACAAATTAAAGAAACAATTTCAGAGCAAGACCAACTTGTAAATGCAAGAAAAGAAGCTCTTAAAAACACAAAGAAAGAACCGAACGGCGGTTTTAAGTGGCTTACCGACCACAGTCTTAACTTTTTAAATTCAGGATATTTAACCAAAGGCGTAACTGCAGAAGAACGTATTCGTGAAATTGCGGATAGAGCAGAGCAATTATTGGATATGCCTGGTTTTTCCGATAAGTTTTTCGGTTACATGTCAGAAGGGTATTTCTCTTTGGCATCTCCGGTATGGTCAAACTTTGGAAAAGAAAGAGGATTGCCGATCAGTTGTTTCGGGTCGCATATAGATGATGATATGGGTAATATTTTATACACCCAATCAGAAGTTGGTATGATGTCTAAAATGGGTGGAGGTACGTCTGGCTATTTTGGAAAAATTAGACATCGTGGTGCTGAGGTTAAAAATAATGGTCAAGCTTCAGGCGCTGTACATATTATGCAGCTTTTTGAATCTATGGTAGATGTTGTTAGCCAAGGTTCTGTTCGTCGTGGTCGTTTCTCTCCTTATTTGCCTATTGAGCATCCAGACATTATGGAGTTCTTAGAAATTGGTACGGAAGGAAATCCTATTCAGGAGTTGACCCATGGGGTGACAGTAACTGATAAATGGATGCAGGAAATGATTGATGGTGATACCGCAAAACGTTCCATTTGGGCAAAAGTATTGCAGCGTAGGGGAGAGATGGGCTATCCATATATATTCTTTACGGATAATGCCAATAACGGCGCATCAAACGTATATAAAGAAAAGGATTTGCCTATATATGCAAGTAACCTTTGTACGGAGATAATGTTGCCATCAAATGATGATTGGTCGTTTGTATGTGTTTTGTCCTCAGTAAATGTTTTGCATTACGATAAGTGGAAAGATACGGATGCCGTTGAAACCATGGTATATTTCTTAGATGCCGTTATTACAGAGTTTATTGAAAAATTAGAAAGGTACCGTGATTCTGATTCTCGCGAAGACAGACAGACTTTCCTTTTTATGGAACGCGCCTATAATTTTGCAAAAGACAACCGGGCTCTTGGTTTAGGTGTTTTAGGATGGCATTCATTATTACAATCCAAAAGATTGCCTTTTAATAGCCAAGAAGCATTTAATCTAAATAGTGAAATATTTAAAGGAATAAAAGAGAAATCATACAAAGCCTCCGAAGAATTGGCAGCTAAGTTTGGCGAACCAGCAGTTCTTAAAGGATATGGTAGACGTAATGCAACTTTAAATGCAGTAGCGCCAACAACATCTTCTGCTTTTATTTTAGGACAGGTATCACAAGGTATTGAGCCAATTTGGTCAAATATTTACGTTAAGGATATTGCCAAGGTTAAAACGACCATTAAAAATCCTTTTTTATTGGAATTATTAGAAGAAAAAGGAAAGAATACAACAGAGGTGTGGCACAGCATTCGTGAGCGCGATGGTTCTGTACAGCATTTGGAGTTCTTAACGGAACTTGAAAAAGATGTATTTCAAACCTATTCTGAAATAGACCAGATGGATATTATCTATCAAGCGGCAAACCGTCAAAACCATATTGATCAAGGTCAATCTGTAAATATAATAGTGCATCCAGATATGCCGGTAAAAGAGATTAACAAGATTCACGTAACCGCATGGAAACTAGGGTTAAAATCTCTCTACTATCAACATAGCATGAATGCGGCACAAAAGTTCAAGCAGAAAAAAGATTGTGCTAGTTGCGAGGCGTAAGCTTGTAAGAGCAATTATTTAAGGCTTATTTTTTATCTAAATCCAACCCTATTCTAGTTTATATAGAATAGGGTTGGATTTTTTGTGGCTATTGGTTGTGTATTATTAGTGACCTGGCTGGGGCTCGAACCTATTTCTCAACAAATTGATATTCAAAAAATAAAATATAAACTTTCAAAGTATATACCGAATGGCTCACAGGATTGTATGTGTATCTTAAATGAACTAGCAGAATATAAATGCCAATAATCTTTAAATTTTTACATACCGCGGTATTACAATGACTGATTTTTTGTAAACAACTGATTATTAAATATTTGTGTATTTATCTTGCACGGTTTTGCAAGTATAGTACAAGCTTTTTATTTCCCATTCATTATTATTCCAAGTGATTGAAAAAATGGTAAAAGTCATTTTTTCATAAGTACAATATCATTGTTTCATAATTAATCTTTAAATAAATTATTATGAAAACATTTTTGATTAACGCGATGATATTGGGATTTGTTACTGTAGGATATGCTCAAGGCACAAGTAATAAATTAAATTTAGAAATTACAACGGAGAAAATTAGAGAGGTTCCTAAGAACATAAATTACTACAACGAGGTAAAAGAAGGCACTGTATCGCCCAGAGTTCTAGAATTACAGTATTCCGTGGCAAACTTTAATCTGTTCGCATCAACTTTATTTAAGGGTGGTGGAGGAAACTATCATATGAAATTTAGAAAAACAAAAGGTAAAATATACGTCACATTTGACTCTAAAGGTAAAATAAAATATTCTATGGGTACCTTTAAGGATGTTGCCCTTCCTATTCCCGTTAGAAATATAATTTATAGTTCTCATCCTGGATGGTATGTGCTTGAAAATACATATAAAAGTTCTTATTCTATAGAAAGGGGGATTGAAGATGTATATAAAATTAAGCTTGGTAAAGGCACGCTAGAAAAGAGATTAAGAATGGATGCTGAAGGTAAACTTTTATAAGACACTAGTTGGAAAGTATGATAATCCTCCCAATTTGTAATCTCATAGGAGAGGCTTTTGTAATTATTAATTTCATAAAATTACGAAACGGATTAAGCTGTAATTCATTCTAAATCAACTTTTACCAAATTAAAAGGGCCTTGTTTAATTTATTATCTTGCATAAGAACTATTCCGCTAATTTCCAGTATCAAAGCCATTGATGCCCCCTATCAATTTCATTGGATTTAATTCAACCTATATGTTCATATCCAATAAGTCCAACCTTAAAAATATACTTTGCAGCTTGCTTTTGTTTTGGGGCAGTGTTCTTTCAAGCGCCTTTAGGTCAACTGTTAAATCAAGTTCTTTAGCTATTCATTTCTCATTATATAAGTTGCTGGGACTTTTCCTTGTATTCTTTATACAATTGAGTATCCAGGCTCAAACACGGGTAGAAATCCCTGCAAGTTCTAGTTGGAGTATGACATTGATTGATGAATTGGAAGTCATGAGTGATGAACAACATCAATGGTCAGCAGAATCATTATTTGCTAATTCAGATGATTTGTTTGAACCTAATTCTGCAGATGCAAAACCCGTGTTACATAACTATTGGGCCAAATTTAATTTGGCTAATACAACTAAAAGCGAAAAATGGTTGAGTTTCGCATCTAATTACTGGGATTATGTAACGCTTTATTTTCGTGATTCGACCGGGAACGTAACAGTCATTCCTTTTGGAATATTGAGTAACCCTAATAATCACAAGTTTCTTATCCTCCCACAAACGGAGTATGTTGTACTCGTCAATTTTGAGTCAGGGGGTCAGTTCCGAAGGGAGGACAACATAAACCTTGTTATCAAGTCAACAATAGCTGCGTTGGAAAGTAAAACATTTACCAACTACTTAGATGGTATTTCCTTTGGTATCATGTTTGGCTTTGCGTTGTATAACCTATTTTTATTTATTTCTCTGCGGGATAGGACCTATTTTTGGTATTCATTATATATCCTTTTTCTGGCTTTTAGCTTTGCTACATTATTTACTGCAGAGCCATCGAAATGGGTGCAATTTTTCACTCCTAACAACCCGTCATTTCCATTTTTTTTAAAGAAGGTTTCAGAACCGATACTAGCGATATCATATATCAATTTCGTTAGAAATTTTCTATTGATAAAGGACAGGCATCCGATTTGGGATAGGGGGTTAAAGGTTTTCATGGTCTTAATCTTTCTTCAATTTTTGGCCAATGTAACTGGCATATATCACTTTACCGGTATAACCCGTGTTATGATATGGAATTTGGCCACATTATGTTGTGTAATATTAGCCTTCAAATGCTATTTTCAAGGGTATGCCAAAGCCAGGTTTCTTATTGTCGGTCAATTTTTTATTCTAATAGGGGTCGTTATCACAGCTACACACTACGCTGGGTTCGATTTGCTTAACTTTTTACCTAAAACAGATTTTTTTAATTATTTCAGATCTCCATCTAGTTACTTTGCCTTTGGTGCAGTAGAATCTATCGTTTTCTCTTTTGCCCTGGCGGATAAGTATAATATGATGCACAAGGAATCCGTGAAGGTGAAAATCGAAAAGGAAAAAGAAAAGTCTGAAGTATTTCGATTGCAAGAATTAGACAATTTTAAAAGTCGCTTCTACTCCAATATTACTCATGAATTTAGAACACCGCTCACGGTTATTCTTGGAATGGCAGATGCATTGGAAAGTGAATTACAGACCAAAATGAATCCACCCATAAAAAATGCAGTGAAAATGATTCATAGAAATGGCAGCAATCTTCTGTCGTTGGTAAATGAAATGCTGGATCTCTCCAAACTTGAGAGTGGTCGTATGGAAACGAGTCTAGTGCAAATAAATGTAATACCTTTCATTAAATATTTAGGCGAGAGTTTTCATTCATTCGCTCAAGAAGATGACATCCATTTTACGGTATATTCAGAAATTGATGAATTAATGATGGATATAGATTCTCAGAAATTGGCTACCATAATCTCCAACCTGCTTTCGAATGCGATAAAGTTTACTCCTCCTTTGGGAAAAATCATTCTTCATATCCAGAATGATGCCGATATGAATTTGGTCATAAAAGTTACCGATACGGGCATAGGCATAGCAGAACAAGAATTGTCACATGTTTTTGATCGTTTTTATCAAGCAGATACAGCTCACACAAGAAAGGGAGAAGGATCCGGTATTGGCCTTTCTTTGACCAAAGAATTGGTTCAACTGTTTGGAGGGCAAATTTCAGTTATAAGCACACCGAACGAAGGCAGTGTTTTTAAAGTAGAATTACCTATAACACAAAATGCTCCAAAAACTACTATTGAGTCCTTAAAGCTGAGTCATGAGTCAGTAACGGAGAGAGTTGATTCAGAAAATAGTCAAAAAGCAGATACTAAGGATGAGGATTTACCGCTAGTACTAGTTATAGAAGATAATAAAGACGTTGCCTATTACTTAAAACAATGCTTAAAGGACCAATATAAGACGATGCATGCCATCAATGGTATTGAAGGTTTAGAAATGGCATTTGAACACATTCCGGATATTATTATTTCTGATGTAATGATGCCGGGTAAAGATGGTTACGAGGTGTGCAGCATGTTAAAAGAGGATCAGCGTACCGATCATATCCCTATTGTTTTATTAACGGCCAAAGTAACTACAAAAGATCGAGTTATAGGACTTACTCACGGAGCGGATGCATATTTAACCAAGCCTTTTATAAAAGAAGAACTATTTGCGCGATTGGAGCAACTACTTTTTCTACGGAAGAAATTAATAAACAAGTTCCAGTTAGGCCAAGTATCTAAAATAATGGCAAAACAGCCTATAAATGCTGAAACCAAATTCATTACCAAAGTCATAGAACTTATACATAAAGATATAGATAACTCTACCTTTGGCGTCTCTGAACTCAGTACAAAATTAGGCTTAAGTGAATCGCAGGTATATCGTAAATTAAAAGCAATTACAGGAAAGTCAACAGCTGTTTTTATTCGCACTATTCGCTTAGAATCAGCAAGAGAGCAGCTACAAACCACCGACAAAACGGTTTCAGAAGTTGCTTATGCCGTAGGATTTAATGATCCATCATGGTTCAGCAGAGCTTTTAAAGAGGAATATGGCTTTGTACCAAGCAGTATTTGTAAATAGTTGATTTTTAACACTTAAAAATCAAACATTGCATGTTTTTGCAATAATAGTACAAGTTTTTTATTTCCGATTCAACATTACTCCTTGGCTTTGAAAAAATGGTAAATGCCGTTTTTTGATAAGCGGAATATCATTGTATCATAATAATTATAAAAACATATATTATGAAAACTACAATGAAATTTTTTAGCTACGGAATTCTAATTTTAACTTTATTATTTGCTTCTTGTACGGAAGAAGGAGATATTGGCCCAATTGGTCCTGAAGGTCCTCAAGGTATCGCTGGAATTGATGGAGCCGATGGAATGGACGGATCTGACGGTATGGATGGTACTGATGCCCCAGATGGCTCAAATGAAGCAGTTATAACCAATTCTACAGAAACAGTAGTGCCAGGGTCTATGTCAACACTTCACCGTGATATTGATGGTGTTACTGCATATTTCAAAACCACTGATCTAATCCCGAATAATGCCTATACCTTATGGTTTGTAATCTTTGGTGAAACTCCAGGTCCGCCAGTTTCTACATTTGCGGCAGGTCATGTCGCCGGAGAAACCGGAACCGAAATTTTTGCCGCTTTTAAAAGTATCGATGCTGATTTTGATAACCCTATGACAGGTGAGATTCATTTAGCATTACGTACCCATGGCCCAGTTCAATCAGGAATGATACTAGACCAGATACAAACTATGGATGGTGGGTGTACTTCTGGTTTTGATTCTGGACCAGGTACTCATCCAGACTCTGATGAAGTTGGGTATTGTGCGAATGTACAAGTTGCTAAGTATAGTATTGAATGATAATTGAACAATGGAGGAAGCCTATAAACTTAAGTTTACTCTATTTTAATTAATTGTAAATCAGTAGTTAAAGATTGGGTTCACACCATTTGTGCTTCTGTTAAAGTAGTTTAAATTATGTATCTTACAAGTACTATTAAATAGTTCCCCAACCTAGCGTATTTCCTAAATTAAATATAGTGGAACTATGAAACCAAAAAATGTATTACTTCTTTTAGGTGTGTTTGTATGCCTAACTTCTTGTAGAGATAAAACACCTAAAAATAGTGTATTGACCTCTATAGATTTTTTAAGGGGAGACTTATTACTCTGTGGTAATGGTCAATTTGGGGAATTAAAATTTTCGTTATCCTGTAATTATGAAACTCGGGAAACTTTTGATTTGGCTGTTGCATTATTACATTCCTTTCAATATGCCGATGCCGAAAAGGCATTTGTAAAAGTGATAGATGCTGACCCAAATTGCCCAATGGCCTATTGGGGCGTTGCCATGAGTATTTATCATGCGGCTTGGTTTCCGCCTTCCGAAAAAGATTTACTCAAAGGCGCACAAGTATTAGCTGTTGCTAAAGAGTTATCTATGGATGAAAAGCAACGCGATTACATCAACGCCATAGATGCTTTTTATACCGATTGGGAAAATGTAGACCACCCAACTAGAGCCAAACGCTTTGAAAAGGAAATGGAAAAAATCTATCTCAAATATCTCGAAGATGTTGAAGCTGCTATTTTTTATACCTTAGCTTTATATTCAACCCGTGAAAGGTCTGGAACAGCCTATAAAAATGAACGAAAAGCGGGTAAAATTCTGGAAGGTCTTTTTGAAGATAATCCTAATCACCCAGGTATTGCCCACTACATCATTCATAATTACGACAACCCTGTTTTAGCGCATAAGGGATTGGAAACTGCTCGCAGGTATGCAAAAATAGCACCTTCGTCATCTCATGCCCAACACATGCCTTCTCATATTTTTACCAGGCTCGGTATTTGGGAAGAGTCTGTTCAATCTAACATTCAATCAGCTGAAAGTGCACGTTGTTACAAACAAGCAATGGGCATTGATATAGGTTTCTTTGAAGAATTACATGCTATAGATTATCTGGTGTATGCTTATCTACAACAAGGTGACAATATTCGCGCGGAAGAGCAATATGATTTAATTAATGCTTCTACAGCTGTTTATCCATTAAACGTTACAGCCGTTATGTATCCGATTGCTGCAATTCCTTCTAGATTAGCACTAGAAAACAAAGATTGGAAGAGGGCAGCAAATTTACAACTTCAAGAAACGGGTCTAGATTGGGAAGCATTTCCATGGCAAAATGCGATACACCATTTTGCCAAGGCGATGGGTGCGTCACATACTAAAGACTATGATTTAGCAGAAAAAGAGATAAAAACGCTTGCAAAATTGTATCAGAACATGGTTGCAGAAAACGACCCTTCGCAATTCATTCAAGTGAACCAAGTCGAAATTCAACTGAAAACGGCACAAGCTTGGTTGTTTTTTAAACAAAAAGATACGGAGAATGGATTGGCTTTGATGCAAGAAGCAGTTGCTTTAGAGCGAAAAACGAGCTTGCACCCACTCTCTCCGGGTGATGTTTTGCCTGCCATAGAATTATTGGGCGATATGCTATTGGAAATGAATAAACCAGATGAAGCACTCATAGCATATGAAGAAAACTTAAGTAAGACGCCTAAAAGATTTAATGGAATTTATGGTGCAGCCATAGCAGCCAAAAATTCGGGTAATTTGGAAAAAGCAACTCACTATTTTAAACAACTTATCGCATTAACTAAGAATTCAGATAGCGTAAGACGTGAAGTTGAAGAGGCCAAAGAATTTATTGCACATTCTTAATGCAAAGATTATGAAGATAAAAATAGGCATAGGAATTTTGTTGGTTGCATTTTCTGTACTTATTTATTTAGTAAATAAGAAGTCGGAATTGCCGATTTTGAATCCATCTGATTTTAATCCAGACCTAGTTGATACAAGTTTACATAATGAAGTAAAAGGGCATACGGTTTCAAATTTTGAAGTGCTTAACCAAAACGGGGAAACTATTACCCAAGCAAATTACAAGGACAAGGTCTATGTGGCCGATTTCTTTTTTACCCGTTGCCCTAGCATCTGCCCAGTTATGTCAAATAATATGGAAAAGTTGCAAAATACTTTTCTTAAGCAAACTGATGTTATGTTTCTTTCTTTATCGGTTACACCGGAATTGGATAGCATTCTTGTTCTAAAAGCTTACGCTCAAAAATATGGAGCAATTGATGGTAAATGGAATATTACAACAGGAGAAAAAAAACATATTTACAACCTTGCCCGGAAGAGTTATTTTGCTGTAATAAATGAAGGCGATGGGGGACTTCAAGATTTTATACATACCCCAAATTTCATTTTGGTGGATACGGAAAAACAGATACGTGGCGTCTATGATGGAACTAGCGATAAAGAAATAGAGCGATTGATTAACGACATCAAAACCTTAATGTAGAAATCAGGTCAATATTTGCATAAACACAATTATACGATTTGAAGTAAAAAATACAAAACCTCGTAAATCATTAGATTTATGAGGTTTTGTTTGTCTTAGAATCTATCCAATATAGTGACCTGGCTGGGGCTCGAACCCAGGACCCTCTCCTTAAAAGGGAGATGCTCTACCAACTGAGCTACCAGGTCATAATGTCAATAAACTATTACATGCGCAATTTCAAAAAAAACAGCTCACACAATTAAATAAAAAAGCCTCTTTTTTTGTTGAAGAGGCTGTTATTTAGTGGTGACCTGGCTGGGGCTCGAACCCAGGACCCTCTCCTTAAAAGGGAGATGCTCTACCAACTGAGCTACCAGGTCAATAACATATCAGGATGTTTCCCTCAATGCGGGTGCAAATATAAGTCGATTACTTTATTTTCCAAGCCCTTTTTAAGATAAATTTCTTTTTTTTTGAAATCCCTTGAAAATAAGCCACTTTTGTATCAAAATAAAATTGTGAAAATAGTATTGATAGGGTATATGGGGAGTGGAAAGAGCACAATTGGTAAGTTGCTATCCCAAAAAAGAAACTTAGAATTCATAGATCTTGATGATTATATAGGACAGGCCGAAAAAATGTCCGTTTCCGATATTTTTAAAAATAAAGGGGAGCTGTATTTTAGAAAGAAAGAATATGAATACTTGAATGAAGTGCTGGCCCAAAACGATAATTTTATATTGTCTACCGGGGGTGGAACCCCTTGCTACGGAAACAATATGCAGGCCATGCTAGAAAAAACAGAGAACACCTTCTACTTAAAAGTATCCATACCTCAATTGGCCAAGCGTCTTTTAAAAGAGAAGGATGAGCGGCCATTAGTTAGAAATATTCCAAAAGAGGAATTACCTGAATTTATTGGTAAGCACCTCTTTGAACGGAGCTATTTTTACAATCAGGCAAACAAGGTGATCAGTTGCGATGGTAAAGATCCGCAGGAAATTGTTACTGAAATGGAGTCTATTTTAATCTAGATATACCATATCATTCTTAGCCTGAAACTTAACGTGTACATGTTCCTGTAAAGAGGTGGACAGGGATATGCCTTTGTAATCGGCTTTTACCGGGTATTTTTTATGGTTTCTGTTTACTAGAACAGCAGTCTTAAGTTGTTTAAGAGGTGTTTTTAAGAAATGATGTACACCATAAATTAGGGTAGTCCCGGAATTAAGGACATCATCAACCAGCACAATTGACTTATCAGTATATTCAGATTCAGGAATTGAAGTAGTAACGCCGCTCTCTAAGGGGTTTTCTTTATCCATCAGCACCTTACAGAGAGTGATTTCAGCTTCGGTTACCTTCTTAAGAACACGCTGTAGTTTTTTTGCAAAGTTGAGTCCACCGCCATCAATACCCGCAATAATAATTTCTTTTTCTTCAACATTCGCCTCATATATCTGATAGGCTATACGTTCAATTTTATGTTGAATTTGTTGATGTGTAAGTATTTTATTTTCCATAAATGGGTATTTTCATTTCAAAGATAGCCAACCGTTGGTAAATCTTCTCTTTTTTATTCCGGGCTTATAAAACTATCTGGTGCGGCATCTGGATCATCCAGGTAATCTTCAATATCCCGGCGGTCTTTTTTGGTAGGTCTTCCTGTTCCTTTTTTGCGGTAATGTTCCTTTGCCTGTTTCAGTAATTCGTTGTGTTCAAAAGCTTCCTTGGGTGTGGTGTCTGTTCTATATATATTTACCAATTTGGCGCCCACTCGGCTTTTCGGTATGTCCAAAACCGTAAGTTGAAGGTTAATTTGCTCCTTACGGACTATAATTTTATCCATTGGGTAGACTTCTCTTGATGGTTTTGCCACTTGGTCATTAATTTTCACCTGCCCTTTTTTACAGGCAGTAGAAGCAATGTTTCGGGTCTTGAAATAGCGGGTGCTCCATAAGTACTTATCAATTCGCATAACTATTAAAAATCTTTGTTAAGGCTTTCCACAAAAATAAGGGAAAATTGTATCTTGCCGCCTGTAAAATTGAATAGATGATAATGAATCGCGTAGTTGCCTTATTGGCATTGGTAGTTGTACTGTACTCTTGTAATAACGATGATGGCGGTGCCACTATTGAACCAGCAAAGCCACTGGCCGAAATTTTGGTGGATGATGAAGCTGAGATTCAGGAATATCTTAAAACGCATTATTACAACTACGAGGAGTTTCAATCACCTACGGAAGATTTTGATTATAAAATTGACGTAATGGAAATAGGTGAGGGGGATACGGATAAAATACCGCTGATTGACCAAATGACTCCTATTGAAGTGGATGTGCCTTCTAGTCATTACTTTATTGATGGTCCAGAAACTACGGTAACCCATACCTTGTATTTTTTAGAAGTAAGAGAAGGTGTAGGTGATGCTTTGAGTGTTGCGGATTCGGCTTTTGTTCGTTATTCAGGTAACCTTATAGACGGGACTATTTTTGATGATGGCAGTGTAGATGATCCAGTGTGGTTTGATTTGGCTAGTTTACAGGCTCCGGCAACTTCCACATTTTCGGGTACACCCGCTAGAGGTTTTTCCGAAGGGGCATCTCTTTTAAAGGGTGGTGCGCCAGCAGTAATCAATGAAGATGGTACGTATTCCGTAGATGATTATGGAATAGGTATGTTCATATTTCCTTCAGGTTTAGGGTATTATAATTTAACAAGTGGGGTAATACCTGCTTATACACCGTTAATATTTAAGTTGGATATGTTGGCTACTAAACAGACAGACCACGATAGTGATGGAACGCCGTCCATTGAAGAAGATACTAATAATGATGGCTATTTGTTTAATGATGATGCTGATGAAGACGGTACCCCAGATTATTTAGATTCGGATTCCAATTAAAAGGTAATTCTAGGATATAAAAAGAAAGCCCGAAACCATATGGTTTCGGGCTTTCTTTTTATAATAACAGTTTCCTTATAACGTCAAAGACAAACTAACGATCAACTGATCTGGCCGAGCATCTACACGACTTGGTCCTAAGTTGGTAATGTTCGTATTGATAAAGGTAGCTTCGTTGCTGTTAAAGCCTCGTTCGTATCTAATGTCAATACCTAATTTACCTAAATCAACTCCAGCACCTATATTGGCTCCAACGCTAAAATCGTTTTCAATATCGTCTATAGAGATACCATCAAATTCGGTATCAAGAATATATTGGAACGAAGGTCCTGCAAAAACATGCAACGGACCAATAACTTTAATACCAACTAATAGGGGTAAATCTAACTTACTAATGTCAAATTTATCACCGTTATAATCAGATTTGGTTTTGGTATAGACCAATTCTGGTCTAAGATAAAGGCGGTTTAAGTCTACTTTTCCGAAAAGTCCCAAGTGGTAACCCATGTTTCGGTCAGGATCTCTTGCCGCATCACCGATTGACTCAAAATAATCTCCGTTAGCGCTGTAGTTTAAACCAGCTTTTACACCAATTTCTACCAAATCTTTTTGTGAAAATGCAGCAATGCTTACCAAAGCAAAAACTGCTGTAAGGAGTGTTTTTTTCATATGTTCTCGTTTTTTAATACTTACAACGGTATCAAAAACGATACCATTGTTATTTCCTTTTCAATACCCTTAAAACGGCCTTCTCAATAGCTTTATTGTTTAGTCCGTATTTCTCCATTAACTGGTCTGGGGTACCGCTTTCACCAAAAGTATCTTGTGTTGCAACAAACTCTTGCGGCGCAGGATGCTGAACTGTAAGGGTTCTAGCAATAGTCTCACCAAGGCCACCTAAGTAATTATGTTCTTCGGCAGATACAACACAGCCTGTTTTTTTAACTGATTTTAACACCGCTTCCTCATCAAAAGGTTTGATAGTGTGTATGTTGATTACCTCTGCGGAGATACCTTGTTCTTCTAGTTTTTCGGCGGCAATTAAAGCTTCCCAAACCAAATGGCCGGTAGCAACAATAGTAACGTCCGTACCCTCGCTAAGCATAACAGCTTTACCAATTTCGAACTTTTGGTCAACTGGGGTAAAGTTGGCTACTTTTGGTCTTCCAAAACGCAAGTATACAGGACCGTCATATTCAGCTATTGCTAAAGTAGCAGCTTTTGTTTGGTTAAAATCACAAGGGTTGATGACAGTCATGCCCGGAAGCATTTTCATCATACCAATATCTTCTAGAATCTGGTGGGTAGCACCATCTTCACCTAAAGTAACACCGGCGTGCGAAGCACATATTTTTACGTTTTTGTTAGAGTAAGCAATGGACTGGCGGATCTGATCGTAAACTCTACCTGTGGCAAAGTTGGCGAACGTACTTGCAAAGGGAATTTTCCCACCAATGGTCATACCCGCGGCAATACCCATCATGTTTGCTTCTGCAATACCTATTTGAAAGAAACGCTCTGGGTTCTCATCAATAAAAGGCTGAATTTTTAGTGATCCTACCAAATCGGCACAAAGAGCTACAACATTAGGGTTGGTTCTTCCTAGCTCGGTCATGGCCTCTCCGTAGCCACTTCTAGTATCATTTTTTCCTTGATCTATATATTTTGTCATTGTATTTCGTTTTTGTCGTTTCCGCCAAGCGGAAATCTAAAATTTAAGATAGTTACGGAATTTTAATAGTCTCCTAAGGTTTCAGGATTCTGTCCTAGTGCGTTTTCCAACTGCTCATCGCTTGGCGCTTTACCGTGCCATGCGTGCGTGTGCATCATAAAATCTACACCGTTACCCATCATTGTATCAAGGATGATACAGACCGGTTTTCCTTTTCCGGTTCTGCTCTTTGCTTCTTTAAGCCCGTTTATAACGGCTTCAAGATTGTTTCCTTCCGCAACTTCAAGAACATCCCATCCAAAAACTTCAAACTTTTCTTTTAGGTTTCCTAGTGGAAGTACCTCTTCTGTTGGTCCGTCAATTTGTTGTCCGTTTCGGTCAATTGTAGAAATTAGATTGTCTACTTTGTTTCCGGCGGCATACATAATTGCTTCCCAGTTTTGACCTTCTTGTAATTCTCCATCGCCATGTAGGCTATAAACCAATTTGTCATCGCCGTTCAACTTTTTTGCTGCTGCAGCACCAATGGCAACAGACATACCTTGACCCAATGAGCCCGAAGCTACACGAACCCCCGGAAGGCCTTCATGTGTAGTTGGGTGCCCCTGTAAACGTGAGTCCAATAAACGGAATGTGTTTAGTTCCTCAACAGGAAAATATCCTTTTCTAGCTAAAACGCTGTAAAATACAGGGGATATGTGACCGTTGGAAAGGAAGAAAAGGTCTTCGTCCTTACCGTCCATATCAAATCCTTCTTTAAGGTCCATTACTTCATTATAAAGTGCGACCAAAAATTCAGTACAGCCCAAAGAACCTCCTGGGTGACCTGAATTTACTTTATGTACCATACGTAGAATATCCCTTCGGGTCTGTACTACGATATCTTGTAGTTCGTCTAATTTTGCCATTTGTAAATGTTCGTTTTTAGTAGTTTTCAAATGTAATCGCAATCTTTTGGGAATACAAATAGGACCTTGTTTATTTTTGCCCTCAAATCAAAAAAAGAGTGATAAAAGCAACAGATAGCAACGTTTTGAACAATAGCGGTTTATTTATACTGAATATTAGTAAAACTAGAAGAGCGTTGCGCCAAAGAAAGTATTTTTACATTTGAGGTTTAAACTCGTGCAAACTTTATTTTTTCGTTAAGGCTATTATGCTAAGCAGTTGTTTATCTTTGCGCCCATAAATATTATTTTGAAATTTACCTTACATCATACAGACCCCCAAAGTAAAGCTCGTGCAGGAACCATGGTTACTGATCACGGAGCAATTGAAACCCCTATATTCATGCCGGTTGGCACTGTTGGTTCCGTAAAAAGTGTACACCAACGTGAATTGAAAGAGGAAATAAACCCAGATATCATATTAGGGAATACCTATCACCTTTTTCTACGGCCTAAAACCGACATTCTAAAGAAAGCGGGTGGGCTCCATAAATTTATGGGATGGGATAGAAATATCTTGACCGATAGTGGGGGATACCAAGTATACTCACTTTCGGGAAACCGAAAAATTAAGGAGGAAGGAGTAAAATTCAAGTCGCATATAGACGGCTCAACCCATCTATTTACACCCGAAAATGTAATGGAAATTCAGCGTGTGATCGGGGCGGATATTATAATGGCATTTGATGAATGTACACCTTACCCTTGCGATTATCGCTATGCGGAACGGTCTATGCATATGACGCATAGGTGGTTGGAGCGTTGTATTGCGCATCTTAAAAAGACGCCTTTTGAATATGATTACGCACAGACTTTTTTCCCAATAGTACAAGGTTCTACGTATACGGACTTGAGAAAACGATCAGCAGAATATATTGCAGGCGTAGGTGCTGAAGGCAATGCTATTGGTGGTCTTTCCGTTGGTGAACCGGCAGAGGAAATGTATGCCATGACCGAAGTGGTTTGCGAGATTCTGCCAGAGGACAAGCCTAGATATTTAATGGGTGTGGGTACGCCAATTAATATTCTAGAGAATATTGCTTTAGGTATTGATATGTTTGATTGTGTGATGCCTACCCGAAATGCTAGAAACGGAATGTTGTTTACCGCACATGGTACCATCAACATAAAGAACAAAAAATGGGAGGATGATTTTTCTCCTATAGATGAAATGGGATTGACTTTTGTAGATACTGAATATTCAAAGGCGTACTTAAGGCATTTGTTCGTTGCCAAGGAATATTTGGGCAAGCAGATAGCTACCATTCATAACCTTGGGTTTTATCTTTGGTTGACACGTGAAGCGCGAAAGCATATTTTAGCAGGGGATTTTACCGAATGGAAGAATCGTATGGTGAAACAAATGGATAAACGATTGTAGTGTTAACAATACTGGATAAATATATATTAAAACGATATCTCGTCACTTTCTCGGTGATGATATTGCTGTTCATTCCTATTGGTATCATGGCCCATTTGGCGGAACAAATAGGAAAGATGCAGGCCAATGAGGCTCCATTGGATGAAATACTTATCTATTTTGGAAACTTTACCATTTATATTGGAAGTTTACTATTTCCTATTTTTCTTTTTCTATCCATTATTTTCTTTACTTCTAAACTGGCCGGCAATACGGAAATTGTAGCTATTTTAAGTTCAGGGGTTTCTTATAATAGATTTTTACGCCCCTATATAATCGGAGCATCCATTATTGCTATAATTATGTTCATCATGGGTATGTTTATCGTGCCCAATGCCAGTAAAGGGTTTAACGAATTTAAATACAAGTATCTAAAAAAAGGGAAACAAGATAGGGTTACCAATAATATTTTTACCCAATTAAACGCCAATGATTTTATTTATGTGAGCAGTTTTGATCCGGCAAGGGAGATTGGTTACAATTTTACCTTTGAGCGATTTAATGATGAGAATGAGCTTGAGTTTAAGATTTCTGCGGCCAATATCCGTTACGTAGACAAAGACAGTGTATACCGTTTAACTACCTATAAGAAACGCAGAATATTGGAAGATACCGCACTGGTAGAGACCAAGAGGCGTTTGGATACGCTTTTTTCCTTTAAGATAGGTGACCTTACCCCAGTATCTTACGCAGCGGAAACCAAAAATATTTTTGAGTTGAATCGCTTTATAAAAGACCAAAAACTTAAAGGCGCTTCCAATATAAACACCTATGTATTGGTGAAATACAAACGGTGGGCGTTGCCAATAACAGCCTTTATTCTTACTATCATAGCGGTTGCGGTTTCGTCGGTTAAAAGACGAGGTGGTATGGGAGTAAACCTTGCTTTTGGAATTATAGTGGCATTCGTGTTTGTCTTTTTTGATAAAGTTTTTGGTACACTAGCGGAGCAGTCTGGTTTTTCTCCTCTTTTAGCGGTACTTGTACCAAATATGATTTTTGGGATTCTTGCAGTAGTGTTGTTGCAGAAGGCAAAACGATAACGCTTGTACGTCTAAATAGGCTTTTATGGGGGCGCAGTTAAAAAATTACCTACACTTACATTTTATTGTCTTTATTTGGGGCTTCACAGCGGTATTGGGTAAATTGATTACCCTAGACGCTATGCCGCTGGTCTGGTATCGTATGCTTATTGCGGCCGTATTTATCTTATTATATCTAAAAGCTAAAAAATATTCCCTTAAAGTTTCCCGCCCCATGCTATGGTCTTTATTAGGTGCAGGTGTTGTAATTGCGTTGCATTGGGTTACCTTCTTTTTGTCCATTAAAGTTTCTAATGTTTCCATTACGCTGGCTACTATTTCAACAGGTGCATTTTTTACAGCTTTAATAGAACCTTTTTGGTACAAGCGCAAGATGATTTGGTATGAGATTGTTTTTGGTATTGTGGTTATGCTAGGGCTGTATTTAATTTTTAAGGTAGATACGCAGTATCTTTATGGAATACTATTGGCACTGGTTTCTGCATTTTTATCGGCTCTTTTTTCACTTATCAATGGAAAGCTGATTCAAAAGGAAAGACCTTCCGTAATCTCATTTTATGAGTTGGTGAGCGGAGTGGGATTGCTGACTATCTTTTTAGCGTTTCAAGGTAGTTTTGACGCTCAATTTTTTTCACTCTCGCAGAACGATTGGTTGTATTTGTTTATTCTAGCTTCAATTTGTACGGCCTATGCCTTTATTGCATCGGTAAAAATTTTAAAATACATTAGTCCTTACACGGTAATGCTCACTATTAACTTAGAGCCTGTGTACGGCATAATTTTAGCTTATTTTATTTTAGGCGAATCAGAAAAAATGAATCCCCTGTTTTATGTGGGTGGAGGCATTATCTTATTGACGGTTCTTGCCAACGGAATCCTTAAAAATAGGAGAAGGTTTAAAAAACCCTTCAGGAGATAAGCTTAAAGTTCTATATTTGTCCATCAAACTAAACCTATTACACTAATGGAATATCTCGATTTTGAACTCCCGATAAAAGAGCTTGAAGAGCAGCTGGATAAATGCATGATTATTGGGGAAGAAAGCGAAGTAGATGTAACGGAAACCTGTAAACAGATTGAAAAGAAGTTAGCGGATACCCGTAAAGAAATCTACAAAAACCTTACGGCCTGGCAACGGGTACAGTTATCTAGGCATCCAAATAGGCCCTATACTTTAGACTACATCAACGCTATTTGTGGCGATACTTTTCTAGAACTTCACGGAGATAGAAATGTAAAAGATGATAAGGCTATGATCGGTGGTCTTGGTAAAATTGGCGACCAGAGCTTTATGTTCATCGGTCAACAAAAAGGATATAATACAAAGACAAGACAGTACCGTAACTTTGGTATGGCCAACCCAGAAGGCTATCGTAAAGCACTGCGTTTAATGAAATCTGCGGAGAAATTTAATGTGCCTGTGGTGTGTTTTATAGATACTCCTGGTGGCGCTGCCGGTATTGAGGCGGAAGAACGTGGGCAAGGAGAGGCAATAGCCCGTAACATTTTAGAGATGACCCGTCTTAAAGTGCCAATTATTGTTGTAATAATTGGTGAAGGAGCTTCCGGTGGAGCTTTGGGTATAGGTGTAGGAGACAAAGTGTTGATGTTGGAAAACACATGGTATTCGGTAATTTCTCCGGAATCTTGTTCTTCTATTCTTTGGAGAAGTTGGGAGTATAAGGAAGTAGCTGCAGAGGCATTAAAACTTACTGCTACCGATATGAAAAAATTAAAATTAATCGATGAAATCGTACGCGAACCTGCGGGCGGTGCACATGCAAATAGGGAAAAGACTTTTGACGTGGTGAAAAATAAAATTTTGACCCAATTTAAAGCTTTAGAAAAGTTATCCCCAAAAGAATTAGTCAATACCCGAATGGATAAATACGCCCAAATGGGTGTTTTTAACGGTTAACGGACACTTTTTACAAGCTGATTAAAATCTGAGGAAGACTTTTCTCAGATTTTTTTTGTTATCAACATAAAATTGTAACTTATTAACACGGTAATGTTCATTACCTGTTAACTATACTTCTCTTTATTTTTTAGTTAATTGCATAATTTCGTAAAATGGAAAAAATTAATCCGGTCGTCGGACGCAAAATAGACAAGTCAACCCTAATCAATTTAGAAAGAGGTAAAATTCCACCTCAATCTGTTGATTTAGAAGAGGTTGTGTTGGGTGCTATGATGATTGATAAAAAGGGTGTAGATGAAGTAATAGATATCCTTCATCCTGATGTTTTCTATAAAGATGCCCATCGATACATCTATGAATCCATTTTTAAGCTGTTCGAAAGTTCCGAACCAGTGGATTTATTAACGGTTTCTTCCCAATTAAAGCGAGACGGAAGGTTAGATGCCATAGGAGGTGATTTTTACCTCATTAAACTGACTCAAAAAGTGGCTTCATCGGCTCATATTGAGTTCCATGCACGTATTATTCTGCAGAAGTACATTCAGCGGAGCTTGATTAAAATTTCCAATGAGATTATTGAAGAGGCATATGATGAAGGAACCGATGTTTTTGACCTTTTAGATAGTGCGGAATCTAAATTATACGATGTTACTCAAGGTAACCTAAAGCGTTCTGCGGAGACGGCTATGGATTTGGTAATTCAGGCAAAGAAAAAGATTGAAGAGATTTCCAATAAAGAGGGGATGAGTGGTATCGCCACCGGCTTTGATAAATTAGATAAACTTACTTCGGGTTGGCAGCCTAGTGATTTAATTATTGTAGCGGCACGTCCCGGTATGGGTAAAACCGCATTAACATTATCCATGGCAAGAAATATTGCTGTAGATAGTGGGCAAGGTGTTGCTTTCTTTTCCTGTGAGATGTCTTCTGTACAGTTGATTACACGTTTGATTTCTTCGGAAACCGGACTTTCATCCGAAAAATTGAGAACCGGTAAATTAGAAAAGCACGAGTGGGAGCAGCTGAACGTAAAAGTAAAAGCGCTAGAGAAAGCACCGTTGTTTATTGATGATACGCCTTCTTTATCTATTTTTGACTTGCGGGCAAAGGCCAGACGTTTGGCTTCACAGCATGATATTAAGATAATTATTATTGATTATTTGCAGTTAATGACTGCTGGTGGAACCGGTAAAGGAGGAAACCGTGAACAGGAAATTTCTACCATTTCGCGTAACCTTAAGGCATTGGCAAAAGAATTGAATATACCCGTAATTGCACTATCTCAGCTTTCACGTGCGGTTGAAACCCGTGGAGGTAGTAAAAGACCTTTACTTTCGGATTTACGTGAATCTGGTGCGATTGAGCAGGATGCGGATATTGTGTCGTTTATTTTCCGTCCTGAATATTATAAAATTGATGAATGGGATGACGAAGAACGAAGCCCAACACAAGGTCAGGCGGAGTTTATTGTTGCCAAACACCGTAATGGTGGTCTGGAAAATATTCGTTTGAAATTTATCGGTAACCTCGGTAAGTTTGATAACCTAGACGATTTTGACTCTCCTTTTGAGTTCCAATCTAAAATGAACGAGAACGAGGACAATCCTTTTATTACGCCGAACTTACCAGATGCGAACGAAGCTTTTGGTAGTTCTATGAACGATAACATGCCTCCTAGTGATGATGATGTTCCGTTTTAATAGAAGAGAAATTCCCAAAATCAGTTAGTTTTCTAATAGCTTTAACTTTGAGTGAAGATAAAAAGCGCAGTTTTTCAAGTATCTTTAGAAAAAATAAAGTGCTAGAAATATGGTGAAATCGCTTTTGTCAATTCTTTTCATCTTAATTGGTGTTTTGCAACTTTCAGCATCCTCCATTTTAATTCCTATGGATGCCGAGGGTCAGAAAGACCACCTTAAAGCCTACGGAATTACCTATTGGGTACTCAATAAGCAGCAGAAAGTGCAATGGCTTCTGAATTATAGAGGAGGTTCTTTTTTACTGCCCGATGGAGATGTTATCCGTAAAGAATGTCAAATTAGAGGAGTTTCCTTTGAAATTTTATCTGATAGTCAAGCGGCAAATATTTTATCGGAAATCAGTAGTCCATCTAAAAATCAAGATGCTGTAATTCTTGAAAAAGCTCCGAAGATTGCAGTCTATTCCCCCAAAGGAAATCAACCTTGGGACGATGCCGTAACTATGGTGCTGACCTATGCGGAGATTCCATATGTTACCGTTTATGATGAGGAAGTATTGGGCGATAAGTTGGCGTTGTACGATTGGCTGCACTTACACCACGAAGATTTTACAGGTCAATACGGTAAGTTTTATGGAGCGTACCGTGCTGCCCCTTGGTATATAGAACAAAAAAAGGAGGCTGAGGCACTAGCTCACACACATGGATTTTCAAAAGTTTCGGAAGAAAAAAGTGCCGTAGCCCAAAAAATAAGGAAGTATGTTATAGGTGGGGGGTTTATGTTCGCTATGTGCTCTGCTACGGATAGTTTTGATATTGCGCTTTCTGCAGAAGGTGTTGATATTTGCGAACCCATGTTCGATAATGACCCTTCCGATGCGAACTATCAAAGTCAATTGGATTATGATAAAACGTTTGCCTTTACGGACTTTACCCTGGAAAGGAATCCGCTGAAATATGAGTTTTCTTCAATTGATATGACAAGTAAAAGGGGTAATGTTCCCAAGGAGTCCGATTATTTTTCATTAATGGATTTTTCTGCAAAATGGGATGCCGTTCCTACTATGCTTTGCCAAAATCACACGGCTTTGGTAAAGGGTTTTATGGGGCAGACTACGGCGTTCAATAGAGATGAGGTTAAACCAACGGTAATGGTCTTAGGCGAAAATAAATTGAATGGAGAAGCCCGCTATATTCATGGTGTAAAAGGGAAAGGCTTTTTTACGTTCTACGGTGGTCACGACCCAGAAGATTACCAGCACAGGGTAGGGGACCCAAAAACGGAATTGGAGTTACACCCCAATTCTCCTGGGTATCGACTGATACTAAACAATGTTCTGTTTCCTGCTGCCAGGAAGAAGAAGCAGAAGACCTAAAGATGCTAGGTGGTTGCTTTAATAACAATCCATCTTAATTTGCTTACGATTTTGATAGTGGCTCAAGTCTTTGCCAAGATGTTCGTTGCAGAGTTGCTGTAGTTCCTGGAGCACTTCTTTTTGCATGGCAATGGATCCACAAATCATAATACAACCCTTCTTTTTAAGAACCTCTACAAACAGTTCTTTATCCTGTTTTATTAGATGTTGTACATAGATTTTTTCAGGTTGATTACGTGAGTACGCATTTTTGAAATTCGTAAGCTTTCCATCTTGTAGGGCCTTGTCTATATAATTTTTGTACAGATTGAATGAATTGGTAGTTCGCGCTCCCCAATACATATGGATTTCTTTCTTATGGCTATTCTCTTCTATCATTCCAAGGAAGGGTCCTATACCAGTTCCAGTAGCTATAAAGATGGTCTTTTTTGCATTTTTTGGAAAGTGGAAATTTCTATTGTCCACTACAGTAGCAGTCAGTTTTTCATTCTGCCCAAGTTGGTGCAAATAGTTGGAACACAATCCTTGTTCATGCCTCCTAATGCTAATCAATAAAGTTTCCGCATTCAATTTACCTATGGAATACAATCGCTCACGAGCACCTTCTTCCGGAATTACGGATAGTAAATCACCAGAAATGGGTTTGGAATCGTTTAGATTTTTCAAGCTCAAAAGAAATGTGTCATCTTCGGGTATTTCTGCCTTATTGATGACTTCAAATGTGGAAGGAGGTAAGGAGTTGGTAGCTAATTTTGGCTTTTCTAGGAGAATATTTAATCCTACCTTCTTAGACCATGTGGCGCACCAATTATTGAAAGCTTCAAATGATTGGTCGTTAACCGTAAATACCTCTTGCAAAGCCGTACTGTTATTTGAAGTTTCTAGGACTTCATGAGTTTCGTAGGCAAACTGACAAAAATTGGGGTAGGCCGTAGATCCAAAACCTACTACACTAAAATTAAAAGCTTGTTTTTGCGGATGTTTTTTAACCAGGTGCACGAATTTTTCGGCGGATGCAGGAGCTTCTCCCTGCCCGTAAGTCGCGGTTATAACAATCAAATGCTCCATTTTTTTGAAATGGGTATATTGATTCATCAAGGCTAAATGACTTTTTTTTCCGATGGATAATAGTTGTTTATGGAATTCTTGAGCAAATTGAAGTGTGGTTCCTCCTTCAGTTCCTACTAAAACTACATACGTACCTTCGTTCTTATTATAGGTGTTTTTAATTTTTGTTTTAGGCCTTTTGAAGTATACGATAAAGCCCGTTACGGTTAGAAAGGGAATGGCTAGGCTTCCCAAACCAAGTACAATAGACCATAAGATACTCCCTTCTCCGGTGTGTAATACAGTAGCCCAAGAAGACATGACCTGTACTGTAGGGTATTTTTCTTCCGCCAGTACATCGCCAGTAACCTGATTTAGGTATACTTCTTTATTCTTCAGTCTAATGATATAATAATCTTCAACAAATTCCGAAAAGGGGTATTCCAACTCGCGTAGCTCGGATAGAGGTGTAGTTTTGAACAGGTCAAATTCCGTATATTCTTTAAAAGGTTCTTCTTGAATGGAATCAAAATCGACTTGCAAAGCAACCTGAGTATCCGGAATAACATCAAACCGTAGTAAAGAAAGATAAACTCCGGTAATTGCTAATACCAATAAGGGAATAAGTGAAAACCTCGCATAAACCACATGGTTGTATTGAGAAAAATTTTCACGAACTACAGGAGCAAAGAATTGTCTATAGCCACCTTGTCTTTTAGCTATAAGTACTATACCCGAAATAGTAATAAGAATCAATAAAAATGAGGCAAGGCCAATAAGAAAGCGCCCTGTAGATTTTAAAAAAAGAGAACGGTGAAGGTTAGTGGCAAACTGAAAAAGGGGCTTCTTTTGAAGTAAAGCCCCTAATCTTTCACCTGTAAACGGATTAACATAAAATGCTTCATTCTTCCCATCTACAATGGCAGTTACACTTATGAAACCATTTCGGTCACGTGATATAGCCAATATTTCTTCGTATTTCGCATTAAGATTTTCTAAGGTTTCGGCCAAAGAAAGCTCATCGGCACCTGAAACACTGTAGGGTTCAATTTTATTCGAAATTGGTTCTACAGCAAGAATCACACCCGTAATGGAAGCAATCAGAAGAAAAATAGAAGATATAATTGCAAATAGTAAATGGCTATATCTCCATACCGATACAATCATAAAAGCTATCTGTTAGGTACCATTCTTATATAACGGATGTAACCTTTTCCGTCTACTTTTTCCTTAATCGTAGCAGAGTTCAATGGAATTTCTGCATCTACGGCATAGTATTCTTGATTCTCTACCGCAGACTCAAAACGAACTTTATAACCCGCATCAATATGAGCGGCATTGAAGCCCAAAGATATAATATTCCGCTCTCCGTTGCCAATGGTAGCCCCTGAAATGGCATCTACATTTTCCTTGGTACCGTCACTGAACTCCCACCAGTTTTTTAAATCCGGGAACCATTCTTTATCATCTCCTTGAACATAAAGTGTCTTTTCGTATGCACCGTCAGGGTTAATCAAAGAAACAACTACATAGGCCTTTTCGCCAGTATAGTTCATCATTTGAATCATACACTTATAACTCACTTCCGGCTCTTTTACAAAAGAGGATAATAAAAAGAAAGCAGACGCTAAGCCAAGTGCACCAACGGTCTTGATTATTGAATTTTTCATGGGGAACTAGTTTAAAAATTGAAGATTAACCTTGTTTTTGGCCAACAATTCGTTCTCGCTTGCTAAATCGTGGGCAGTTTCACCAAATTCGGTAGTAGACTTTAAGTCGGCTCCATTTGCAATCAAAAACTTCAAGATTTCTGCATTTTCGGTTTTCATGGCCGCATAATGTAACGGGGTGTTGCCATCTTTATCCTTGCCGTTGATATCTGCACTAAACGTCTTTACCTTTTTGAGCAGACCTAGGTTGTTTTTTGCAACTGCTAAATGCCATACCGTGCTATTATCGCCTTGTAGTTGTGTAAAATCAAGACCTTTACCCTTTAACGCAGCAACTTTAGCATCAAATTCACGAGGTTTACCACGACCGTTAAAAAGGTAAGAAACCAAGTTGTTTCCGTTTTTATCAAGAACATCTACACTAGCCCCTTTAGAGATTAAATACGTTACTACGTCTGCACTGTTGTTTTGAATGGCAGCGGTTAGAGCGGTATGGCCATCTTTATCGGCATGGTTGATGTTATCGGTTGTCTCAGTAAAATAAGTGATAACCTCCAACTCATTTCTTCCGGCAGCTTTTATTAGGGCCGTTTGGCCTTCTGCATCTACCGCATTTGGATCTACATCTTTTGATATGAAGTAGTCCAAAACTTTAATGTCTTTAGATGATGCTAAATTATGTAATGGTGTGGTACCTTCCTTAGAAACAACATTAGGTGCAATACCCAGTCCTTCCAAATATTGGAAAACGGCTATGCCGTTGCTACCGCCACGGCCAACTCTACTTGCAGCAAGAATAGCATTATCACCGGTTTTATCATTTTTAGTTGTTGAAACACCACGTTCTTTTAGAGCTTTAAGAACATCAATGTTTCCACCTTTTGCTGCATAATAAAAGATACCGTTACCGTCCTTATCCGTAGCGTTGATATTTAGACCTTTAGAGATTAAATAATCTGTGAATTTAAGGTCTTTAGCGTTGGACACTGCCACTAAGATTATGTTAGCGCCATGATGGTCTTTTTCATTTTTTAAATCGGCACCATTGGCAATCAACAATTCATAAATTTTTGGATCTGTTTGTCCGCCTGCAGAAGCAAAAGCACTAGGGTAGTACCCGTGAGAATCCACTACGTCTAGTTTGGCACCTTTCTCAATTAGGTATTCCATTGCTTCTACGTTCCCACTGTAAGCAGCCCAGAAAATATAGGTACGGGAATCATGTGTTTTTTTGTTTACGTCATTACCCTGCTCAACCAAATATTTTATTGTGGCTAAAGGGCTGTCTGCCAATAATGCAAAGGTAGTTGCATCAAAACCACCACCGTTAGCTACCGTGGCCGAGTGACCTTCTTTTATAGTAGCTTCAATAGTACTAATACTTGGTTTTTTCTCCCAAAAACTTCTATTTAATAAAGTATTAGGGTCTTTTGGGCCTCCTCGCTGGGCCATGGTACTGATGGATACCAGAGCGAAGCTGAGAACTAAAACGAAATTTCTAAAAATAGCTGTCTTCATGTTCGTATAATTTAGGTTCTAATTTGTTAAAACCATTACCGGACATTAAGCCCGATAATGGTATTTTATACCTAGTGATTTTAATAGTTTACCAAGCGCCAATGAAATGGCTGCCTGTAGCATTAACCAATTCAGCACCTTTTGTTACTGCACCGGTCTCGGTCTCTACAATATATATATTACCATTTTGACCAACTGGTGCTTGAGTAAGATAGATTTCCGTTCCGTCAACCGCATAACCTTGGTACTGGAATAATTCAAAATCTACTTCGTAAGGAATATCGTTTATTTGAGTTGCGGTTTTTGCGTTCAAATCCACTAATGCAAAAAAGCTTTCTCCTCTACCGGAAATACCTTCTGCAGACCCATCATGACGATAAGCCAAAACTGCTTTTCCATTGGCTGCAGGTCTCCATGCCAAAACGTATGCACCGGTTACACCTAGAGCATCATCTAAATTAAAGTCATATGAATCATCATATAGGTTGTTTGCTCCAATTTTTAAGATATAAGAACCTTCAGGGTCACTTTGGTTGGCTTGGTAAACGCTTCCACCATATTCAAAAGAATTGATACTACGGTATCCATTAGTATTACCGTGGCCAACACCTGATGTAATTACAGTTGGGTTTAACAAAGAAGGGTAATCTAATACAATAGTTTTGGATCCTAAAATTTCGTAATCAGTCTCATCACTTTCAAGTGTAGTTGGGTCTATTTTACTTACTCGAGCACCAATGTATAATTTGTCTCCAGCCTCATTTAAAGTAGGCATATCTATTCTAGAGATATAATAACCTTGTGCCTCTTCTTCATCACTTAGTCCGATTTCATGTTCTTCAAATGCGTTTATTTTAGAATCAACTAAATCTAAGGTAACTACACCTATAGTTTGACTTGTGCGTATGTAGGTGTCATCGGTAACTTCATTAGGAGTACCGTTATCATCAACTTGATGCTCGGTAGATACGTATACAGCAGAACCGGTGTTATCTCCGTCAAACAATTTTATCCATCTTGGAGCAGTACCCACATAAGGAGCAATACTGATTTCTGAACCTGTTAGCTCAAAATCACTACCTCCATTTACTGTGTATTTGGTATAATTACCTCCAGTGTCACCAGCATAACTGATATTAAAAACAGTGTTACCGTCTTCTGAAGCTTGTAATCTTGCCGTTCTATTAGACGGGGCTACAAAACCATTGTTAAAAGGGTCTATTTGTACCGTAGGGTCTTTAGCATCTTCACTGGTTACGGAATATATAAGAGTTCCACCGTTTCCATCTCCTGGGTTGTCTCCCATTTTGGCTCCAGCTATGGTAATCCATCTTGATTCTACCTCTTCTTCTTCCTTTTCTACTTCTTCCACCTCTTCTTGTTCAGTTTCCGGTGCTACTGTATTGTCATCGCTGCTACAAGCAGTCATAAAACCAACGGCAAATATGGCAATGGCATATGATTTCAAATTTAATACGGGTCGTTTCATAATAGATTCTATTTAGATATTTAAAAATTATTGATTGTATAATTGAGTTTAAAATAAAAGCCTCTTCCTGGTTTTTGAACCGATAAATTGTCATAGATGTCTTGATCAAAAATATTTTTAACATCAAGACTCAATACAAAATCCTTTTTTGGGAAAGTATAGCTTAGGCCAAAGTCGTGAGCAAACTGTTGTGGAATTAAAAATTCATCCTCTCCTGTAGTATTGGTTCCTGCAGCAAACTTGAATGCAAATTCATCTGTGTAGTAAGCGTTATAAAAAAGATTGATTACTGATTTTGATTGGATTAAATCTTTAATGGTATACCGCAGACCAGCGTTCATGGTAGATAGGGGTACGTTAGGAACGTCGGTTTTAATACCTGAATTTACCGTGGTCAAACTCATATGGGTTATATTGAAATTAAACCCAAGGTTGTTATTGTAGGTATAATTGAATTCTGCTTCAATACCTTTAGATTCGGCTGTATTTTCTAAATTGGTATACTGAACAAACTCATCACTGTCTCTTAGTGCATCGGCATTGGTAGGCAACCCAATTCTGTTTTCAATATTTCGGGAAAAAAAGTTGGCAGCGAGTGTAAGGCCATGCTTGTTTATATTGAACTTCCCAAGTCTAAAACCTAAATTTAAATTGTTGCTTGTTTCTGGTTTAATGGTTAAGTTAGGGAGCAAATTGTCTCCCGCATCTCCAAAAACTTCGTTTTCACTTGGTAAGCGAATAGCTTTTTCGGCAGATGTTAATATGGTAACGGTAGGAATAATGATGTACGAAGCAGCAAAGCCATACCCGGTATAATCTACGTTACTATCATAAACTTCATCTACGACTTCGGTATTGTCTTCATTAAATTCAGGTTGGGTATTCTTAACTTTTTGTTGATAGTATTTTCCAAAAGCATTTAAGTTTAGTTTTTCATCAAAGGCATTAACCTCATAACTTAAAGAAGTAATATGCTTATATAAATCACTTGTTTGTTGAAAAGTGTTTTCTAGTAGCGATATCATTGCATCACTATCTTCTCGGTCAACACCGCTATATACATGGTTCAGCAAGACTTTATGGTTGTCATTAATGGCGTATGATAGACCTGAACGAACAGAAGATACATTTCTGACTATTTTGGCCAGTGTTGGTCCATTTTCATTTTGGGAATCCCATATGTAATCAAGGTACTCACCATCAAAACCAACTCTTCTTTCTCCCGTCCAACTATAAGCTTCGGGAACGGTGTCATTTATGATGCGATTACGCTTACCATATACACCGGTGATATTAAGATCAAGCCCTTTAACGAAAATATCTCTCTTTTGATACGTTAGATTTCCTAATATGGCGTCAGATTCTAAAAAGCGTCCTTTATAAGGAAGTTTAGTTACGAAAGTACCATGTTGTACTTCATTATATTCATCAGAAGCCGTAACTCCTATTAAGAACTGATCGGCCCAACTAACATTGGTGTATCCTATTTGCACCATACCTCCTGTAGAACGGTAAGCATCATGAAACCTTCTAGCAACGATGGGGGTTTCTACTCCATTGGGAGCAATATCTACAATGGTTCTCCCTGAGATTTTATAGTCGTTATCCGAGTAGTTATGAAAAGCGGATGCTTTGACGGTAAATCCGGATTTGTCAAATCTATATGCTCCGTTTAAATTGGTCTGTAAGGTGTTAAAAGAACCATATGAAACGGAAGCATTCAAGTTATTTTTGGCTCCTTTATGTAGTACAATATTAATGGCTCCGCCTATAGCGTCGCTAGATAAATGCCCTGGCACCACTCCTTTGTACACTTCAATATTCTTAATCATGGATGGAGGAATGCTATTTAGGCTAAAAGAGGATCCATAAATAGAAATGGGTATACCATCTATAAATATACTTACGGACCTACCTGATAAACCATTAAGACTATATTGAACATTAGATCCTAAACCTCCATTTTGACGTATTTTAACCCCAACTGTAGTGTTCAATAAATCGTTGGTTTGAATACTTCTAAGGCTGGCTTCTTGTGTGTTGATGGCATTTACAGCAAAACCTTGGGTTTCAAGTTCTGTCTCTTTGCTCTTGCCATTTACCGTAACCTCGTTTAGATTCTCAACGTTTTCCTCCAGTGTAAAACTGAGTTTAATATTGTTAGTATTTTTATTGACTTCAACTGTTTTTGAGCGGGTGCCGTACCCAATAAAAGATGCGACGATTTTATGTGTGCCAAAAGGAACTTTATCAAGGCTGTACGCGCCATTGTCATCTGTTAAAACACCAAGTTTTAGCCCCTCTAACAAAACACTTGTAAAAGGCAAAGGCTTTCCAGAGGCATCACTCACTACACCAGATATAACGCCTAAAGTTTCTTGTCCATGAATGGATAAGATTGCTAAGAAAAAGAAAGCCGTAAATAAGTTCTTCATATTATTTTCAAAAAAATCTGTTTGTTTTTATTAAGATTTAGTCTAAATAAATAACTTTGCAAAACTAACCTAGGATTTGGGGTAGGAATAACGCAAAAGGAAGTTTTAGTTACGAATTAAGAATAAATGAGAATAGGCCTTTTTCCAATTACGAAACATAGTATTGACAATGGCGTTAATTCCAGAGAATTGGCTTATAATACTGCTATGCAGACTAAAGCATGTACACTTGGAAAAGGAGGTGAGGGAGGTCAAGAGGAATTACTGTTAGATGGGGCTTCGGTACTATTGAGGAAGTTAGGTTTAGACAGTTTTTCTAGGATAGAATATGAAAATACCCATTTCTGTTTCGGAATCCATTTTTTGCTTGAAGGCAACTATAAGTTTATAAGTGTAGAAAATAAAATCAAAGTAAATATTAACTCTGGAAGCTACAATCTTGTGCAATGGCCAAAAATCATAGGAGTTGAAAAGCTCAAGGGAAAAGAGTATGTTTCAGTAGATATTTTTTTTACTAAGGAGTTTCTTGAAGACTTATTCGGGGCAGAGACTGATTCTGCTTTTGAGAATTTCGTTGATACTTCCATAAAAAAACCAAAATACCTATGGAGCGAAGGGAGGCCTATATCTAATAAATTAAGGCTCTTACTCTTAGAAATTTTACATTGTTCATATACCGGAAGCGCCAGAACCAATTTTATAGAATCCCAAATACGATGCTTGATGATAGAGGTGTTTTTAGGGAAAGATAATAGTATGGAGGAGGTAGGGAAGAATGTAACACTATCTGCTTTGGATAAGGAGGTCATAGATGAAGTGGTTTCATATATTAAACAGAACCTTAAGCGGAAATTAACCATTAAGGAACTGTCCGAAATAGCTGGATTCAATACTACCAAACTAAAAAGTTGTTTCAAGAAGGTGCATCAAACCACAATCTTTAAGTTTATTACACAGCTTCGTATGGAAAAGGCGAGACTTTTGGTGTTAGAGGAAAATTACACCATTGCCCAAGCATCTTATGAAGTAGGATATTCCAACCCACAACATTTTACAGTTGCCTTTAAGAAGACTATGGGGTATTTGCCTAGTCTTTTGCTTACCAATTTGTCGTAAATATTATTTGGCCAATATATATTTTCAATCATATTGTTGTTCGCCTCATTAGGCATAATTAGATATGTTTTCTACTGTGAAATGGCACATCTGAGGGAAAAATAATTTCGGTTTTCAATAATCTGAATACATGATAGTTATGGGTGTTTCCTAGGAACTCTAGGTAAAAGGCATAAAAATTTTGTGACTTTTTAAAGAACACCGGTGTCTTAAATATTGAACGAAGAGATGATACTTTACCACTCTGATAATTAATACGATTTAAATTAAAATGATAAAACTATGATAGATCAATTGAAAAGCTTGGCTTTTGATAAATTAAAAGATGCGATGGCACCCAATTCTTTGGGTGAAGGTGAAACTACAGCTGCAGCAGAACAAGGTTCTGCCGCCTTGGTGAATAGTTTGATGGAAAATATATCGGCCGGGGATTTGGGTTCCATTACCAGTTTATTTTCTAATGACGGTAATACTTCTGAAGACAATGACGTTTTTAAACTTATTGTAGGTAAACTTGCAGGAATTTTACAAGGCCAGGGTATGGACGCTTCATCGGCACAATCTGAAGCAAATAATATAGCACCGGACTTAATAAATAGTCTAAAAGAAAAATTCATGTCAAACGATGATGCTGATAGTAGCTTTGACTTAGGAAGTATAGGAAGCCTTCTTGGAGGAGGTGAAGCTGGAGACCTTCTAGGTAAAGCTAAAAGCTTGTTTTAACAAAATGATTTTTTGAGTTAGTTGTTAAAAAGGTTGCTCTCTACAAGAGCAACCTTTTTTATATATGTGATTCAATGAGTTTTTGCAATATGGTTTCCACACCAAATTCGTCATTGTTCAGAGTTTCAAACTTTGCAGCCTTTTTTACATTGGGGTGTGCATTTTTCATAGCGAAGCTAAAATCGGCAAGGGCTAGCATTTCAAGGTCATTGTTGTAATCTCCAAAGACCATGGTTTCGGCTGGCGTTACATTAAAGCGCTCTTGTACCTTTTGAAGTGCATAGCCCTTGTGTGCATTGGGACTGGAGATATCTACCCAGTTTTCACCGGATACTTTCACCTTTAAGGTCTCTTCCAAGTGAGCCACAGAAGGATAGATATATTTTTCAGAGCTTTCAAAATGATAAATAGCGATTTTAAGTATTTCTCCGTCAAAATCTTTTAAATCATTAACAACCTTGTAATCGGTATAATACTCGCGTAGTTTAGCTTCAAATTCTTCAGAATCACTTTTTATATAGGCATTATGCTTACCACAAAGAACCGGATGAATATTCTTAATGGGGTCCAATACTTCAAGAACTGAATTCTTAGACTCATATGGTAGTGGTGTAGCTAATATTTCGGTTTCATTTTGCATGACGAAACCACCGTTTTCGGCAATAACAATAATGTCATCCTTAATAGGGAGCAGTTTATCTACAATACTATGATATTGTCTTCCACTAGCAGCAACGAAAATAATACCTTGCTGTTTCATTTTTTCAAAGAGCTCAAAAAAACGAGCACTTACTTCATGATTAGAGTTTAATAGTGTGCCGTCCATATCTGTGACGACCATTTTTACTTTAGATAAATCCATGCGTGTTTTTTAGAAGATGCAAAGGTATCTGTTCATAATTTAATTAGGGTTCGTATTTAGAAAGTTTTACATTTATTTGATATATAAATTATATGAAATTTTATCAAAAAGAAATAAGACTTAAAGCGTATAACCGTGGTTTTCATCTAGTAACCCAAGAAGTATTGTACTTATTTCCAGAGCTAAAAAATATTAAGAAAGGCATGTGTCAGATTTTTATAAAGCATACATCTGCAAGTTTAACTATTAATGAGAACGCAGACCCAACGGTGCGGCAAGACTTTGAGAGTCACATGAATAAAATGGTGCCCGAAAACGCTCCGTACTATATTCACACTTATGAGGGGCCGGATGATATGCCGGCACACATTAAAGCATCTCTGATGGGTGCTTCTGTCCAAATTCCTGTAACTAATGGTAAGTTGAATCTTGGCATCTGGCAAGGAATTTATCTTTGTGAGCATAGAAACCATGCATCCGGCAGAAACCTCGTTATCACGGCTTACGGGGAATAAAAAAACCCAATACGTGCGTATTGGGTTTTTTTTAAGTGAGATGTATTCTTAATTTATTTAACCTGGTCTACGATGGCCTTAAAAGCTTCTGGATGATTCATTGCTAAATCTGCAAGAACTTTTCTGTTCAATTCAATTTCGCTAGCTTTTAATTTCCCCATAAACTGAGAGTAAGACAATCCGTGTAAACGGGCACCTGCATTAATACGGGTAATCCATAGGGCACGGAAGGTTCTTTTCTTGTTTCTTCTGTCGCGGTAAGCATATAACATTGCTTTTTCTACCGCATTTTTGGCTACTGTCCAAACGTTTTTACGTCTTCCAAAGTAACCTTTGGCTTGCTTCATCACCTTTTTTCTTCTGGCTCTAGAAGCAACTGCATTTACTGATCTTGGCATAATTTTAAATTTTTGTAGTAGGCGGTGCTTTCATGTGCACACTTTTTGAGCCTAACTCCATGGTTAATACTTTTTTACCGTAAAGAATATTACTTTAAACGTAATTGTTCTTTAATACTGTTAACATCCGCTTGATGAACTAATCCATCATGTGTTAACTTAAGCTTACGCTTTTTAGACTTTTTAGTCAAGATGTGACTCTTAAAAGCGTGCTTCCTTTTAATTTTACCAGTACCGGTAAGCTTAAAACGCTTTTTGGCACTCGATTTTGTTTTTTGTTTAGGCATTTTTCCTATTTATATGAATCTCACTTATTTATGCTGAAACTGCCCGCAAATAGCGGACAGATGTCAGTATTTTCTCTGGTAATCATAGTAAAACTATGTTACGTTTATTTTTTTGTTTTAGGGGCTATGAACATGGTCATTCGCTTGCCCTCTAATCTTGGTAATTGTTCCACTTTTCCTAACTCTTCCAAATCTTGGGCAAGTTTTAAAAGTAAAATTTCACCTTTATCTTTATAAACTATAGAACGTCCCTTAAAGAAAACGTATGCTTTTAATTTAGCACCGTCCTGCAAGAACTTTTCTGCGTGTTTTTTCTTAAATTCATAATCATGATCGTCCGTATTAGGACCAAAACGGATCTCTTTTACGATAACCTTTGTGGCCTTGGCCTTCATGATTTTTTCACGCTTCTTTTGTTCGTAAAGAAACTTCTTGTAATCTATAATCTTACATACCGGTGGTTCTGCGTTTGGAGATATTTCTACCAAGTCCAAACCCATTTCTTCCGATTTATCTAGAGCTACCCTTATAGGGTATACACCTACTTCAACGTTGTCACCTACCAACCTTACTTTAGGTGCTAGTATTTTTTCATTGATTTTGTGAGGGTTTTTATTTTCCCTCCTAGGTTGGGGCCTAAATCTTTTTCGTATTGCTATGACTAATTCTTTTTAATTAAACTTAAATTTTTTAAAACGACTTTAAGGTACTATTTATTTCTTTAGTTACCAAGTCTGAAAACTGTTCAAGGGTAATAGAGCCTAAATCCTCACCGCCATGTCTGCGAACAGAAATAGTGTTTGACGCTTCTTCGTTCTCCCCAACGATCAGCATAAAAGGAATTTTATTCATTTCAGCTTCACGTATTTTCTTACCTACGGTCTCATTCCTATCATCAACGAGGGCGCGAATTTCGTCATTTTCTAAGGAATTTAAAACTTTTTCGGCATATTTTTCGTGTTTCTCGCTCACAGGCAGTACAATAGCTTGCTCAGGTATCAACCATAATGGAAAATTTCCTCCTGTATGCTCCAGTAACAGGGCTATGAATCTTTCCATACTGCCAAAAGGAGCACGGTGAATCATAATAGGTCTGTGCAATTCATTGTCGCTTCCCTTGTAAGTAAGTTCAAAACGCTCAGGCAGGTTGTAATCTACTTGTATGGTTCCTAATTGCCATTGTCTGCCTAGGGCGTCCTTCACCATAAAATCTAGTTTAGGGCCATAAAAAGCAGCTTCACCTTTTTCAATTATGAAATCCAATCCCTTTTCTGTGGCAGCATTGATAATAGCATTTTCTGCTTTTTCCCAGTTCTCTACAGTACCTATATATTTGTCGGGCGTATCCAAATCCCTTACAGATACTTGGGCTGTGAAGTTGTCAAACCCTAGAGAACCCAATACATATAAAGATAGGTCTATAACATTTTTAAATTCTTCATCAAGTTGGTCAGGGGTACAGAAAATGTGTGCATCATCTTGAGTAAAACCTCTTACTCTGGTTAGGCCATGAAGTTCACCACTTTGTTCGTATCTATATACCGTACCGAACTCAGCAAAACGTTTTGGTAAATCTTTATAGGAATGTGGTTTAAAATTGAAAATCTCACAGTGGTGGGGACAGTTCATTGGTTTTAATAAAAACTCCTCGTCCATTTTGGGAGTTTTTATAGGTTGAAAGCTGTCCTCTCCGTATTTAGCATAATGGCCTGAAGTTACATAAAGCTCTTTTTGGCCAATATGAGGTGTAACCACCATTTCGTAACCAGCTTTCTTTTGGGCTTTCTTTAAAAAGTTTTCCAATCGCTCTCTTAGCGCAGCACCTTTAGGAAGCCACAACGGCAATCCTTGTCCAACTTTTTGGGAGAATGTAAAAAGTTCAAGCTCTTTACCAAGTTTTCTATGGTCGCGCTTTTTTGCTTCTTCTATTAGCGCAAGATATTCTGTAAGCTCTTTCTGCTTTGGAAAAGAGATTCCATAAACACGGGTTAGTTGCGGTTTGTTTTCGTCACCCCTCCAGTAAGCACCTGCAACATTTAGTATTTTTATCGCTTTAACAATACCTGTATTGGGTATATGTCCACCGCGGCACAAGTCCGTAAATGTATCATGGTCGCAAAAAGTAATACTGCCGTCCTCAAGATTTTCGATAAGTTCTACCTTGTATTCGTTTCCTTGACTCTTATATAAGGATAGAGCGTCTGCTTTAGATATGGGTCTTAGTTTAAAATCATGTTTGCCACGAGCAATTTCAAGAGCCTTTTTTTCTATTGCAGTAAAATCTTTTTCAGAAAGAGTGTGCTCGCCAAAATCAACATCATAATAAAAACCATTTTCAATAGCAGGCCCAATCGTCAATTTTATACCAGGATATAATTCTTCTAGTGCTTGAGCAACAATGTGCGAAGAAGAGTGCCAAAAAGCTTTTTTACCTTCTTTGTCGTTCCATGTGTAAAGAACAAGTGTCCCATCTTCATTAAGAGGGGTGACGGTTTCTACGGTCGTATCGTTGAATTTTGCTGAAATCACGTTTCGTGCAAGACCTTCACTAATACTTTTTGCAATATCCATAGGAGTGCTTCCTTTTGTGAACTCCTTTATATTTCCGTCAGGTAATGTAATTTTTATCATGCCCATTTTTTGTAATAAGGGTGCAAAGATAGTATACAGTTACAAGGCACACAATATATAGGGTTAAGTTTATGAGGTGTTTGTTGCTTAAAATTGATAAAGATGTCTTTAGGTCTAAATGAAAAAGAATCCTATAATTAGAAAAAACTGTTTCATTGCTTCTTATATATGTGGATGTAAAGTAAAAATTAATAAAACATTAAGTGTAAAAGTTTGTGTTGACACTTGTATGAATCAATAAAAAAATCTAATTTTAAGGCCCTTCTTTTTTGTGTGGAATATAATTTACTGGATATAAGGGGTTTGGGTAATTTTTGAAAAAATATTCAAAAAACTCTTTGAGAAAAGAAAAAGGGTGTTACATTTGCAGCCCGCAAAACAGGCATGAAGATGTTTGTTAGGTTAGGGTAAAAAAATAGTAAACGTTCCTTGTAAAGTATTGTTTTTGTTGTCGGGAAAAAGATTTCGATTTTTT